>DASZGT010000295.1:0-2724 GCA_035938575.1 Acidimicrobiales bacterium | reverse complement strand
GGTCCCATCGGGGTCACCTATCGTCTTCGGGAAGTGGACGAGGATGCGCAACGCTGGGCTCGCCTCGGGTGGTACGAGGAAGCTGCCACCGGGTCCGAGGATCGGCTGGCCGTCCTGAGGTACCTGACCGGGCGCGGGGCGACGGACGATGACCTGGCCCGCAATATCGGGGATCTGCCGGCGCTGGTGAACGAGCTTCGACTACGCCGACCACGATTGTCGTTGGAGGAAGTCGCCGAGCGGAGTGGGCTGACCATCGACGTCGCCGAGCTGGTCGCACGGGCTGCGGGTTTCGTACTGCACCGGGACGGCGAGCAGTTCGTGGCCAGCGACGTCGAGGTCTTCGAACTGGCCCGATCAGCAGTCGAGATGTTCGGACTGGAGCCGACGCTGCAGTTCACCCGGGTGACGGCCTCGGCCCTGGCCCAGATCGCCGATGCGGCCATGACGAACTTCGGGCAGAACGTGGCGCCGGCGCTGGAAGCCCGACATGCGGGCGAGCTGGCTGTCGCCGAGGCGACCGATGCCGCCACGGGTCTGCTGCTGGTCGGGGTGCCGGCCATCCTGAACAGCCTCTTCTTCCATGCCTGCGAAACTGCAGTCCGACGGGTGGTCACGTCCGGTGCGTCGGTGACATCCGATCTCACCGTGGGCTTCTTGGATCTTGTGGGATCCACCGCTCTGGCCGAGCGTCTGGGCGCCGAGGAGCTGGGCGCCCTCATCAGCACGTTCGAGCGGGAGGCGGCCGAGGTGGTGGCGGATGCGGACGGAAGGGTCGTCAAGATGATCGGCGACGAGGTCATGTTCGTGGTCTCCGACGCCTTCGCCGCCTGCAGGGTGGCGCTCGAGCTCGCCCGACGGGTGGAGGAGCATCCCGCTCTGCCCCTCCTCCGGGGTGCTCTGGCCTCTGGAGACCTCGTCCGGGGTTATGGCGACTACTACGGTCCCGTGGTCAACGGTGCCGCCCGGGCCGTCAAGCTCGCAGAACCTGGAACCATCCTGGCCACCGAGGGAGTCCGCCAGAGGACCGACTCGGCGGCGATCGACTTCGAGCCGTTCGGCGAGCGCCACCTGCGCGGGATCGACCGTCCCGTGCGGCTCTTCCGCCTCAACCGGTCGCAACCGGGAGACGCTCCCGGTGACCCGAGTCCGCAGGAGGGAGCGTGAAGGGAGGCTCGTGGCCCGCCGTTTCCAGAGACACTCGGCGGTGAGCCACGTCGGGGGCGTCCGTCGCTCCGGTCCGATGACCGGACCGGTAACACCTCCTCCCGCGGTGGGGTGGGCACCTCAGGCCCGCTCCGCTTCCAGCGTGGTCCGCTTCGATGGAAGGATCAACAGCAGGATCAGCGCCAGGAAGAAGAAGAAGAAGGCCAGAATCACCCACCCGACCGGATGACGCCCCTTGCGCTTGGCCAGGTTGTAGATCCAGACCATGACCGCGATCCACAGCACGAAGTAGAGCACTGACCACAGAGCGTCCAGGGCGACGCCGGCCAGCAGGAGGGCGGGGTAGGACGACACGTGGGCTCCTGACTGTTCGGGACTTCGGGGCGTCACGAATGCTACCAACGCGTCGCGATTCGGAACGTCTCGGAGTGGATCGGAGCCGTGATGCTCATCCGAAACGATGACTCGTGTCCGCCTCCCCCGATCGTGGCCGGCACTGGCTCAGACGGGAGTGTGACGCCTCAGGATGGCGGTGGTATCCGTCCCGGCCGGAAGCGTGCCGAAGACGCCCCCGCCGGCACCTCCGAGGCGAGAGGCGCAGAAGGCGTCGGCCACGGCGGGGGGCGCGAACCGGACGAGTAGGGAGGCCTGAAAGGCCAGCGCCATCCGCTCCACCACGGACCGGGCCCGCGGCTCGAGCGTCTCCAGATCAGCCAGGTCGACATGCAGGTCGTCGATGGCCCGGGCCAGGCGCGCGTCCGCCCCGGCCGCCGGCCCGACCTCGGACCAGTAGGCGTCGAGCGTGTCGGGCTCGCGGGACAGGGCGCGGAGCACATCGAGGCAGATCACATTGCCAGAGCCCTCCCACACTCCGTTGACCGGGCTCTGGCGGAACAGCCGCGGCAGGGTGGAGTCCTCGACGAACCCATTGCCCCCGAGGCACTCGAGGGCCTCGGCCGCATGTTGGGGGGCGCGCTTGCAGGTCCAGTACTTCACCACGGGTGTCAGGATGCGCTGGAGGAGGTGCTCGTACTCGTCGTCCGCCGGGGCGTCGTAGGAGCGGGCCAGGCGCAGGGCCGAAGCAGTGGCAGCCTCGGACTCGATGGCCAGATCGGCGAGCACGTTGGCCATGAGGGGCTGCTCGGCCAGCAGCCTCCCGAACACCATCCGGTGGGCGGCGTGCCATGTGGCCTGGGCCACCCCCTGGCGCATGATCGACGCCGAGCCGAGGATGCAGTCCAGCCTGGTGTGGTTGACCATCTCGATGATGGTCCGCACCCCCCGGCCCTCTTCGCCCACCAGGAGGCCGGAGGCACCGACGAGCTCGATCTCGCTCGAGGCGTTCGATCGGTCACCCAGTTTGTCCTTGAGCCGCTGGATGCGGATCGGGTTGCGGGTGCCGTCCGAGGACCAGCGGGGGGTGAGGAAGCAGCTGATGCCGCCCGGCGCCTGGGCCAGCATCAAGAAGGCATCCGACATCGGGGCGGAGCAGAACCACTTGTGGCCCGTCAATGAGTAGGTGCCGGCGACGTCGCCGGAAGGCTCCGCCCGCGTCGT
>DASZGT010000294.1:0-2466 GCA_035938575.1 Acidimicrobiales bacterium | reverse complement strand
CTCGCACTCGATCAGGATGAACCTGGTCATCGGCGCGGTTCCCTTCGGCGAGGGCACGGTGGAGGCCCACGTCGACACCAGCAGCGGCGAACTGGTCCTCGACACCGGCCACATCGATCCGGTGGACCTCAAGGTCTCCCTGGACTACGACGTGGCCAAGGCCATCCTGGTGGAGAGCGACCCGCAGGCGGGCATTCAGGCCTTCATGTCCGGCAAGATCAAGGTCGAAGGGGACATCGCCAAGCTGATGGCGCTGCAGTCGTTGACCCCCGATCCCACCGCCGTCGAGATTGCCGCCCGAATTCTGGCCATGACCGAATAGACCAGATCGATCGCCGCGGGCGTATGGCTCTCCATGAGGGCGACGCCGTGGGTTGCGAAGCCGGGACGGCAGGCCCTGCGACCGACACCAGCCGGGTGGTCTATGGCGTCATCGTCTCCGCACGGGAGTACGCGGCGCCAGATTTCCGGATTGAGCGAGCCTCGAGCCGGAACAGCCGATTCTTCACCACGCGAGCGGGATGGTCCCATCGCGAACCAGGACGGGTCACGACCGACATCGCATCGAGAAGGACCACGCCGCCCTCCCAGTTGACCAGCTCCTGGGCGACGCAGGTCAGACCGGCCGCCTCGCTGAGTTGCGCGAAGCCGGGGGCCGAGACGCTCGAGGCCCGCCAGTGGGCGCCACGATAGAGGCCCATCCGCAGCAGACCGGCACGTGCGACCGTGGGCAGACGGTCCAAAGTGGGCTGCAGCGGAGCCAAGGCGTTGGCGGACCGCCGGTAGCTTCCGTAGTTGGAGTGGTGGAGGAAGGCGACGCCATCGGGCTTCAACGTGCGGGCCAGCTCACTCAGGTAGCCGGCCAAGGCGTCCGACTCGACGTGCACCAGCGAGTCGAAGCTGAAGGCAAAGTCGATCGAGTCGTCGTCCACCATCGGGAGCGATCGTCCATCGTTGGTTTCGAACCGGGCCTTGGGATAGCCGGCGAAACGCTGGCGGCAACCCTCGATGCACTTGGGCGCGACGTCAACGGCGGTCAGCGTCTCGCAGTGCTCGAGCAGGAACTCCGTCCACCTGCCGAAGCCCGGTGCGATCTCCAACACGGCCGGCGCGGGCAGGTAGCGGTGGACCCGCGGGAAGATGCTGCCGAACCACTGCGATTCGGCCCCGCCCCATGGTCTCGACCAGGCGTCACCCCGCAGGTTCCAGTCATAGCCGTCATTCCACTTCTCAATGTTGTCATCGATGCTGGGCACGCTGGACTTCCTTCCGCTCGCGGGCGACAACGCCGACACCGATCGGGTGGATGGTAGGGCACAACCGCCCAGCCACTGGGGTTGAAGCCCCGTGACCAGGGGTTTCTCGATGGCTGGCGAAGAAGTCAAGGATCATGGGCGCTCCCCTCACGGGCGCCCGGCTGCCTCTCGGGGCGAGGAGTGTCGCGCATGAAGAAGCCACACACGCCGGCGAAGACGGCCACCACCGCCCCCACCGCGTAGGCGCGGTGGAACGAGGAGAGCGAGCCCACGCCGCCATTCCCCGACGCCTGCACGCTCACCATCACCTGTATGCCGGCCACGATGCCGATCTGGGTGATCAGCTGTTGGGCGGCGCTCATGACCCCGAGTTCGTCGGGGGCCACTTCGTTGGAGGCCGACGAGGCCGTCGACGGGGTGGCGATGCCGATACCGATGCCGGACAGGGCCAGGGCAATGATGATGACCACCAGGGAAGGCTGCACTCCGAACTGGGTGAACACCACCATGGACACGGTGAGAACCAGGGCTCCGGTCACCACCGACACCCGCTCACCCACTTTGACGGCGGCATAGCCGGCGGCGGGTGCCACCAGCGAGAACATGAGCGGCCGGGCGGTGGAGACCAGACCCGCTCGTGTCTCGCTGTAGCCGTAGATGCGCTCCATCAGGATGGGGAACAGGAAGAACCCACCCATGTAGGAGAAATTGGTGAAGGCCCTGGCCCCCAGCGGGAAGACGAAGTTCCGCATTTTGAAGTAGCGGAGGGGGATGAGCGGATTGGCGGCCCGTCGTTCGTGCATCACGAAGAAGGCCCCGGCCGCGATGCTCAGTGCGAAGATGCACAGTGTCGCCGGTGCGGTGAATCCCCACGTCGGGGCCTCGTTGAGGGCCAACAGGCCGGCGGTGACCGACAGGGCCAGGGTCAACGAGCCGGTCCAGTCGAGCTGGCTCCAGGGGCTCGGAGCGTCGCTCGGGGAGCGGCCGGCGGCTGGGTCGTCCGTCTGTCCGTCGTGACGTGCCACGCGGATCGACGCCTCCCCCGATGACCCCGGGTCAGCGACGGGTTCCCCGGGGTGATCGTGCGTCGGCAGCACGATCACGGCCAACACGGCAGCGAAGGCCATCAAGGGCAACTCACCCCAGAACAACGCCCTCCATCCGAGATACTGGATGATGGGGGCCCCGATGGTCACCCCGAGCACGGGAC
>DASZGT010000293.1:0-9229 GCA_035938575.1 Acidimicrobiales bacterium | reverse complement strand
AGCACCTTGATGGCCACCCGCCGGTGGAGGGAGACGTCGTCCGCCAGGTAGACGTGTGAGGACGCACCGGTGCCCAGGGCGGTGATCAGTCGGTAGCGGCCGCCGAGGACACGCCCGATGGAGTCGGTGATACTCGGCATGGTTCTTCACAGCAGTTTACCGAACAGCCCGGCCCAGTTGGCGGAGGGTAGTCCCAATTCACCGGCTTGCCGGCGCCCGTTCGTCAGCCTGGGCATGTCCGGGTCTACGAAGACCCAGGCGAGGGGACGCGTCAAGGGCGGGGCCTGAGCCCCGCCCTTGACGGTACGGCGGACCCGAGATTCGGGCCTCAATCAGGTGTCAGCCGACGGTCACGGTGCTGGTCGCCGGGTCGATCTGGGCCGTTTGCACCGTCCCGATCTGATCGACAGCCGCTGCCGCGAAGTTGTCACCGGGCTTCAGGCCGACTCCGGTGATGGCTCCGAGGCAGGCATCGAGGGTCGAGGTCTGACCCTTGTTGGCCTTGGGGGAGGTCACCGTTCCGACGAGCTTGAATCCGGCTTCAGACATCGCACATCCGATGATGCTGGCGCTCGTTGTCTTGGTCTTGAACGCAACGCCGTTCAGGGTGAAGCTGAGCTTCTTGAGGGACTTCTGGATCGCCGCTGTTCCACCGGTCGTGAAGTTGCTCCACGAGTCGTACCCGTAGTTGCCGGGCGTGCACGCCGGATTGGAGGAGGGCAGGCCGGCGGTGTGCTTGTCGCACTTGGTGGCCTTGGACGTGATGTTCATGGCTGGACTACCGCCGGTGCAACCACCGCCGAAGGTGGTACCCGAGGTCGTCGTGGTCGACGTCTTCGACGGGCCGGCCGCACCGTTCTTGGAAATACCAGGAGCAGCAAAGGTGACCGTTCCGGCAACGCTGCAGGTCGTGGCCGCTCCCGCGACTCCAGCGGTCGTTATGCCGGTGACGGCGACCGCGCCGAGCGGCATGGCGATCGCCGCAGCGACCAAAAGCAACTTGCGAATCATGTGTGTGCTCCTTTTTCTCCCATGGTTCCATGGGTTCTGAGGTCAGACGACGTTTGTCCCCCAACGTGTCACGCTCCGACTCAGGACGAAGCTGGCAAAGGGCACCACACCCAGGTTCCCCCCGTCTGCAAACGCCACAGCGCCGGCATCCAAATCCGATCCAGGACACTGCCCACGCAGGGCGAGATGCTCTCCCCCCGTGCGAACCATCCCCGGCTCGGTTGTTGCACCATAACGGGGCAAAGGGGGCAATTCAAGATACGCGCCCGGCATTTTCGATCGTCGCCCGCGAATATCCTCAATTTTGGGTGGCCGCCGCTTCGCAGGTCCTCGTAGCTGGACTGGCTGCTGGCCTACGCAGACTCCCCGACGGGACGCGTCAAGGGCGGGGCCTGAGGCCCCGCCCTTGACGATGACGGTTTGGTCCGATCGCTCGGGCCTGATGTCGACTACCTACTGCAGGGTGGAGGTGCCGGAGCCGAGTGCGATCGTAGAGACACCACCCGCTTGCTGGCACTGAGTCCCAATCTGGGCTTCAGTCAACGCCGTCGCCGTTGTCGAGGTGGACGAAGCACCGCCGTCGCTGCCGGGGAAGGAGCCGCTGATCGAGCCGGTGCCCGGGTTACCAGGAATGGTGAAGGTCCCATTGCCGGCCATGTTGGTACCACCCAATACCGAGGTGATGGCGGTCACTGACTTCGACGACGCGAACTTCTGTCCGGCAGGCGGCGACCACTTGATCTTGAGGCTGCCGCTGAGGGTCGCTCCCGGCTGTGGGGACACACCGACAAGAGCTACGCAGCTGTAGAACGTCGCCGGGTCTTGACCGACGTGGGTCGTCTTGATCTTGCCGGATGCCGTGCCGGTGAACGTACCCGCGACGGCGGAGGAAGTGCACGTCAGAGTGACGCCCGAAACCTTGATCTGGTTCCCCTTGTTCTTGGCCGGTGCCTGGTACCCACCGGGCGTCACGATCCCGATTGGAACCTTGAAGGTCAGGGACCCACCGCTGGTGGTGCAATTGGCAGTTGCCGGGGCCAGCGTGGGGTCAATGACCTTGCCTGCCGACGCCGTGCCCGCGGTGGCGGCGATGAGGCCGACCGGCATGGCGACTGCCGCAGCAATCAAAAGCATCTTTCGTATCATGTGCGCTCCTTGTTCTGGGTCTGGCCCGTGTCTCCACGGGTGCTGAAGTCAGACGACGTTTGTCCCCCAACGTGTCATTCTCCGAACCGGAGCGAGGCAGATACGGGAGCACCGGATTCCCCCCGATATGCGAACGCTCACGGCGCCGGCTGCCAATTCCCGAACCAGTTGCAATCCGAACCCAAAGCGCCTCGCTTTCCCCTCGCGAACACAACTGAGCCGGTGCCTTCAACATAACGGGGGGCATCGGTCATTTCAAGCGAGGAATCCGCGTTCCCGATGATGCCGGACCGCCCTCGATTTACAGGGAACTGGCCTTCGAATCTGGCAGTTCGGTGACGCGCCCGACGCCCGCCGGAGATGAAGGCTGGATGTGGTGTGTCACCCCAGCCGGGCCATCAAGGAATGGCGCGCCTGACCTGGACCTCTCCGCTCAATCCGGGCTGGGCAGCTCGCCCGACTCGAGCAGCCGGCCGAATGCGGTTCCTTCAACCACCGGCACGCCGGCCTGCTCCGCCTTGGTCACCTTGGAGGCGCCCGGTGACTCCCCCACCACCAGCGCAAAGGTCTTCTTCGACACGGAGCCCGGCGACTTGCCGCCCCGGGCCAGAATCGCCTCTTCGGCCCCCTCCCGGGTCCAACCCTCGAGGGTGCCGGTGACCACCACAGATTTTCCTGCCAGCGTCTGAGGGGACTCAGCGTCGGCTGTCGATACGGCACGACTCGGTTCGGTGAGATTCACCCCGGCCGACCGGAGGCGTTCGACCACCGATCGGTTCACCGCGGAAGCGAACCACCGCACCACGCTTGCCGCGATGACCGGTCCCACCCCGTCCACGACGGCCAGGCTCTCCTCATCGGCGGACATGATGGCGTCGACGTCCCCCTGTGACCGCGCCAGGGCGATCGACCCGACCTGGCCGAGGTGGCGTATTCCCAGACCGATGAGCACCCGGTGCAGGGGTTGGGAGCGGGAGTGGTCAATGGCACCGAGGAGGTTGGCGATGGACAGCGGCCCGAACCCCTCGAGCCCGTCGAGTGTCCCGGCCGTGAACGTGTAGAGGTCGGCCACGTCGTTGAGCAGACCCAGATCGGCGAAGAGCTGGACACGCTGCTCACCCAGTCCCTCGATGTCCATGGCCGACCGGGAGGCGAAGTGCGCGATGCGCTGGACCCGTTGGCCCGGGCAGTCGAGGTTGGTGCAGAACGTGTCGCTCTCACCGGGCAGTCGCACGAGCGGCGCGCCACAACTGGGACACACGGTGGGGAACTTCCACGCCGCCCGCCTCCGGCGCTTGCGGCCGCCGGCCCCTACGGCGAGGACCGGCCCCACGACCTCGGGGATCACGTCCCCGGCCTTCCGCACCACCACCGTGTCGCCCGGACGCACATCCTTGGCCCGAACCTGGTCCTCGTTGTGGAGGGTGGCCAACGACACGGTGGAGCCGCCGACGAACACCGGGCTCAGCATGGCGAACGGCGTGGCCTTTCCCGTCCGGCCGATCGACACCGAGATGTCCCGGAGCTCGGTGGTCCGCTCCTCGGGCGGGAACTTGTAGGCGATCGCCCATCGCGGCGCCCGCGAGGTGGACCCCAGCTGCCGCTGCAGGGCGAGGTCGTCGACCTTGACCACGACGCCGTCTATCTCATAGTCGAGGTCGTGGCGACCATCCTCCGCCCGCCGGCAGAAGTCGAGGACCTCATCGAGTCCGTGGACCAACTCCCGTTCCGGATTGACCGGAAACCCGGCCTTGGCCAACCACTCGAGGGTGCTCGAGTGGGTCGGGCCCAGACCGTTCGAGCCATTGTCCCGACCACCGACAGGAGTGCTGCTCCGTGCCGCCTCGAGCTCCCCGACCTGGTAGGCCCAGAACGACAGGGCGCGGGAAGCGGTGACGGACGAGTCCTTCTGTCGCAGGGATCCCGCCGCCGAGTTTCGGGGATTGACGAACAGGCGCTCGCCGGCATCGGCCTGACGCCGGTTGAGGTCGTTGAACGCAGAGACCGGCATGTACACCTCACCCCGCACCTCGATCAGGTCCGGCGGAGGATCGACGGTGGACCGCAATCGGTCGGGGATGTCGGCGATGGTGGCCACATTGGGAGTCACGTCCTCGCCGGTGCGTCCGTCGCCGCGTGTGGCCGCCTGCACGAATCGTCCCTCACGGTAGGTGAGGGAGATGGCCAGGCCGTCGATCTTCAATTCACAGACGAAGGCCGTGTCGGCGGCAATCTGCTTGGCCAGCCGATCGGCCCATGCCTGCAGCTCCTGGCGGGTGAACGCATTGTCGAGGCTCATCATCGGCACCCGGTGGGCCACCGGGGCGAAGAGCGCGGACGGCGCGGCTCCGACGGTCGATGTCGGTGAGCCCGGCACCACCAGGTCGGGGTGATCGGTCTCGATGGATCGGAGCTCTCGAACCAGTTCGTCGAACTCGGCATCAGTGATCTCGGGATCGTCGAGGCGGTGATAGCGATCGTTGTGATGGGCGATGAGGGCGCGCAACTCCTCGGCGCGGGCCACGGGATCGGATCCCGACGACCCGGACGGACTCACCCTCGGCCCCGGATCCGTCTGCGACGCGATCGACTCACCTGGCGATGCCCGAGCCGAGCACCGCTTCCGGGTGACCGGGATCGTAGAGAGCGACGGTCTGACCGGGGGCGATGCGTCGCTGCGGCGCGGAGAACCTGACGGTCAGCCCGTCGCCGTCGGAGCGCACCACGCTGGACACCGGCCGACCGTGGGCGCTGCACTGGGCGATCGCAACCATGCCGGCTCCGGACGCTTCCCCTGGACCGCCCCCGGGCAGGTCGGGACCGTTGTCGACCCAGGTCACCGTGTGCAGGCGAACTTCATTGGCATGGGCGGCCTCCGGTGTGCCGAGGGACACGCGTCGCGCCGGAACGTCCACCGCCGTCACGAAGCGGCGGCGCCCGTCACTGCTGTGGCCCATCCCCCGGCGCTGCCCCACGGTCACCAACTCCACGGCTTCGACGGGACCGAGGTCGTCTCCGCTGTCGTGGTCGACCAGCCGGCCCGCGTGCAGCGGCAGCCGCGACCCGAGGAAGCCCACGCGCCCCTCGTCCGACCGGATGAAACAGACATCCTGGCTGTCGGGCTTGGTGGCGGTCCGCAGTCCGAGCCGGGCGGCCTCCTCGCGTACCTGGGCCTTGGTCATCTCACCCACCGGGAACAGGGTGCGGGCCAGCTGGTCCTGCCCGAGCATGGCCAGCACGTACGACTGGTCCTTCAGTGGGTCGGCGCCCCGGCACAGCCGGAACCGTCCCTTGGCCGTGACCCGGCGGCGGGCGTGGTGCCCGGTGGCAACCACGTCGAACCCCAGGGTGCGGGCCCGAGCCAGAAGACGGTCGAACTTGAGGTGACGGTTGCACTCGATGCACGGATTGGGCGTCCGTCCCTCGGCGTGCCCCCGGACATAGGGGGCCACCACCCGGTCCTCGAACGCGGCGGCGAAGTTGAAGACGTGATGGACCAGGCCCAGTTGGTCGGCCACCCGACGCGCATCCTCCACGTCGCCGACCGAGCAGCATCCGGAGTCCGAGGAACCGCCCCACAGCTTGAGGGTCGCACCCACCACCTGGTGGCGGCCGAACTGCTCGGCGAGCAGGGCAGCAGCCACCGAGGAGTCGACACCGCCGGACATGGCCACCAACACACGCACCGGTTCAGTCTCGCAGCTGGGCGACCGCGCCCGGGACGACGGACAGCGCATGGTCGATGTGCTCCCGCGTGGTGGTCGGACCGAGGGAGAACCTGATCCCACTGGCGGCCTCGTCCGCCCCCAGCCCCATCGACGTCAGCACGTGGCTGGCCTCCACGGCACCGCTGGAACAGGCGGCTCCGGCCGATGCCGACACGCCCGCTTCGTCCAGCAGCACCACCAGGGCCTCACCGGCCACACCGGCAACCCGCAGGTGGAGGTGGCCGGCTGTCTTGTGCTCCCGTGCCCCTGTCTCGGTCGTGCCAGCCACCGATCTCAGCAGGCCGTCCCCGAGCCGGTCGCGCAGGGTCATCACCCGCCGCACCGTGTCGGGCCGAGCGGAGTGGGTGGCCGACAACGCCGCGGCCATGGCCACGATGCCGGCCACGTTGTGGGTGCCGCTCCTGCGCTCGCGTTCCTGGCCGCCGCCGTGGATGAGGGGATGGACGCTGGTCCGGTGGCGGACCACCAGGGCACCGACCCCCTTGGGGCCGCCGAACTTGTGGGCGCTGACCGCCACCAGATCGGCCGGTGCGGTCAGCGCCCCGGCATCGAGCCATGGCACCGCCTGCACCGCGTCGGTGTGGAGGACCGCCGCAGGCGACCGGCCGCGCACCACCGACGCCACTGCGTCCATCGGCTGCACCGTGCCGATCTCGTTGTTCGCCGTCATCACCGCAACCAGCCCGACGTCGGGCGTGCACGCCTCTGCCAGCGCCTCGAGGTCGACGATCCCGTCCTTGCCCGACGGGACCTCTCGCAGCGCGGCACCGGTCCGTCGGGCCAACGCCCTACAGGTTTGCAGCACGGCATGGTGCTCCATGGCTGAGCACACCAGCTCAGGAGGACTGGGGCGGGTGGCCGCCACCGCCTCCCACCCACCGATGACGGCCAAGTTGTCGGCCTCGGTTCCGCCGGCGGTGAAGACCACCTCGGAGAGGTCGGCACCGAGCAGTGCGGCGATCTGTTCCCGGGCGTCGTCCACCGCCCGCCGGGCCTGCCGGGACTCCCGGTGGCTTCCCGAGGGATTGCCGAACCGGCCCGAGAGGTAGGGAAGCATGGCCTCCACGGCCTCGGGGGCCATGGGCGCGGTGGCCGCGTGGTCGAGATAGGCGCGCACGGGACCAGTCTGACCCAACCGGGCCGGCCCACCGGTCGGGGTCGGCGACGTCACTTCGAGCGTGGGACAGGCGATGCTATTGGGGTCACATGGACGACACGATGCAGGCAGCGGAGCCGATGAGCCCAGGAAGGAGGACGAGCCCACGGGGAAGGTGGATGGCGGCCGCGGCTGCGGCGGCGATCGTCCTGGTGGCGGCGGTGGGCATCTCGATCGGCCTTCTCGGGTCCCAACCCCACCCGTCCGCCTCCGCCTGCACCGTCTCGAGCGGTCAAGGCACGGCACCCTTCATCCTCACGCCTGACCAGGCGCAGAACGCCGCCATCGTCGCCGCCGTGGGCGTCCGCAAGGGAATGCCGGACCATGCCGTGACCGTGGCCTTGGCCACCGCCCTGCAGGAGTCCCACCTGATGAACCTCCCCTACGGGGATCGCGATTCGTTGGGCCTGTTCCAGCAACGACCATCCCAGGGTTGGGGGACGTCGACCCAGATCCTCGACCCCGCCTATGCGGCCGCCGCCTTCTACGACCGGCTGGTCCAGGTCCCCGGGTGGGAGTCGCTGCCGGTGACCGAGGCCGCCCAGCTGGTCCAGAGCAGCGCCACCCCCACTGCCTACGCCAACTGGGAGCCCGAGGCCCGGGCCCTGGCCATCGCCGCCACCGGCGAGCGGCCCGCCGCCTTGACGTGCCAACTCAACGCCTTCGGGGGCAGCAGACCGGCCGATGCCGCCCTGGCCGCCGCGGCCGCAACCGAATTCGGTCCGCTCGCCCTCGCCCACCCCTCCAGCACCAAGGCGGGATGGCAGTACGCCACCTGGGCGGTGGCGCATGCCTACAACTACCACCTCACCTCGGTCTCCTACGACGGGTTGCAGTGGTCCTGGAACTCGACGGCGACCACGTGGTCGGCGGCGCCCATGAGCACCTCGGTGATCACCACGACCCAGTGAGCCCGGTGGAGCGGCCGGACGGCCGCGGCGCCGGGCAGCCGTCGGCGCGCTCAGGCCACCCACACCGACTTCACGTTGCAGAACTCGCGCAGGCCCTGGACCGAGAGCTCGCGTCCGATTCCGGAGCTCTTGATCCCGCCGAAGGGGAGTTGAGGCATGGACACCACCATCCCGTTGACGAACACCTGACCGGCTTGCAGCTCGTTGACGAACCGCTGTTGCTCGTCGGGGTCGTTGGTCCAGACGCTGGAGCCCAAGCCGAATTCGGTCCCGTTGGCCACCGCCAGGGCCTCGTCGGCGTCCCTCACCGGGTAGAGGAGGGCCACCGGACCGAACACCTCCTCAGTGGCCACCCGCATGGCCGGCGTGATTCCGGTGATGACCGTCGGCCGGTAGAAGAAGCCGGGGCGGTCGGGGCCCTCGGGGCCGACGACTGGTTCACCGCCGCAGAGGATGGTGGCTCCGTGCTCCCGGGCATCGTCGACCTGGGCGGCGATGGTGTCGCGTGCCGCCGCGGTCACCAGCGGCCCGACCTCGGTGGCGGGGTCGAAGGGGTCGCCCACCGACAGCGCCCCCATGCCGGCCACGAAGCCCTCCGTGAACCTGTCGGCCACCCCCCGGTGGACGATGAACCGCTTGGCAGCGATGCAGGACTGCCCGGCGTTCTGCACCCGGGCCTGCACGCCCACCGAGATGGCCCTGCCGAGATCGGCAGACGGCAGCACGATGAAGGGGTCGCTGCCCCCCAGCTCGAGGACGATCTTCTTGCCCACCGCCCCGGCCTGGGTGGCCACGGCCCGGCCGGCACCCACGCTGCCGGTGAGGGTCACCGCCGCCACCCGGGGGTCGGCGATGATGGCCGGCACCTGGTCGGTTCCCACCAGGAGGGTTTGGAAGACACCATCCGGTGCGCCGGCCCGCCGGAAGAGATCCTCCAACAGCAGGGCCGTGCGGGGCACGCTGGGGGCGTGTTTGAGCAGCCCGACATTGCCGACCATCACCGCGGGGGCGAGGAACCGGACCACCTGCCAGAGCGGAAAGTTCCACGGCATGATGGCCAGCACCGCCCCCAGTGGCTGGTAGGTGACCAGGCCCAGGGAGGCGTCGAGGGGCACCTCCTCGTCGGTGACCATGGCCTCGGCGTGCTCGGCGAACCAGCGGAACCCGCTGGCACACTTGGCCACCTCGGCTTTGGCCTGTGCGAAGGGCTTCCCCATCTCGGTGGTGACCACATGGGCGATGTCGGGAAGCTCGCCTTCGAGCAACTCGGCCACCGT
>DASZGT010000292.1:0-5454 GCA_035938575.1 Acidimicrobiales bacterium | reverse complement strand
CGACCTTCCGCCCTTCGAATCCGAGGCCGAAGCGTTCGTCTACGACGCCTGGCACGGGTACTGGCACCTGGAGCGCCAGGGAACCGTCCCCGCCTACCCCTTTGGATTCGGCCTGAGCTACACCCGGTTCGCCCTCGAGGGAGCGGAAGCCGAGTGGGCCGGGGACACGGTCCGAGTCGGGGCGACCGTGCGCAACATCGGCGATCGCCGGGGCACCGATGTCGTGCAGGTCTACGCACACCGGCGGGGCTCGACACGTCCGGCCCGGCTGGCGGCCTTCGCCCGCGTCGAACTGGATGCCGGCGAGCGGTCCGTCGTCGAGGCCACCGTCGGGCCTTCGGCGCTGGCCGAGCGCGACGTCGAGTCCCACTCGATGGCGGTGCGCCCGGGCCACTATGAGCTGCGGGTATCCCACCACGCCACCGATCCGGGGATCGGGCTGGCGGTGGACATCCACCAGGAGACCCGGCTGTAGGACGGTCGGCCGCCAGAATCAGGACGCGGACCCGGGGGAGGCTACCCGCTGACGATCAGTCGGACAGCACTGTCGAAGAACGCCTGGGTCCGCAGATAACCGTGACGCTCGTCCCATCGTCCCGAGGCCAGATCGGCGGCCAACGATTCGACCGCCTGTCGTTCGGCCGCCCGGTCGATGAAGGTCCAGGCCGACTGCGATCGGCGCACCTCGGGGTCGAGGAAGGCCTCGGGGCGGCCGTAGAAGGCCTCGGTGAAACCATCGGGGCAGTCGAAGGGAACGGCGACCGGGTGGACGGTGGTCCCGTCACCCAGAGCCTCGACCAGCGCGGCGATGGTCGGATACCGGCGTGACTCGATCTCGATGAGATCCGGGGCGTAGTCCACCAGCCACAGGCGGTCGAGCGCCCCGGGGTCGAAGGTGAGGATGACAACCGGCCCGCTAGCCACCCGGCGCATCTCGTCAATGCCGGCCACCGGGTCGGGCCATTGGTGGATGGTCACGGTGGCCATCGCCGCATCGACGGCATCGTCGGGAAAGGGGAGCGCTCCGGCCACGGCCCTGACGGCGGGGGAGCGGTCGGCCCCGCGTTGGGCGAGCATGGCCTCGGAGGGCTCGACGGCGATGACGGCCCGGTCCCCCGGTTCGTACGATCCCGTGCCGGCGC
Organism: Acidimicrobiales bacterium; assembly: GCA_035938575.1. Classification (GTDB taxonomy): domain Bacteria; phylum Actinomycetota; class Acidimicrobiia; order Acidimicrobiales; family RAAP-2; genus Bog-756. Next base: position 4,312 of record DASZGT010000292.1, on the reverse strand, counting down.
CCACGTTGAGGATGGTGTGGGCCGGCCCCAGGGCGGCGTGGATGAGGGCGGCGATGCTCGGATCCGTCCGGCGCTGGCGGGCGTAGCCCGTCCCCAATCGGAAATAGTCGACGCCGCCCGACGGTTGGGTCAATATCCCCACCGCGCCAAGGGAGGGCCCAAGCCCGCCTCCGCGGCACAGTGGCCACAGAGATCCATCCGGCTGGCACCCGGTCGGTCGGAGGCGGCCACCCTGCGCCATCCGTAGCGGCGGGCCTCTTCGAGGCAGGCCGACTCCGACCACCGCGGCGTGGTCCGGGTTCCGCACTTCCCGCAGGTACGAAAGAACGCCTCGTCGTCGTACAGATCGTCGAATCTCAGATCGTCGTGTTCGTGGTCCATGATGGTGACTCCACTCTGGAGAATACCGCCGTCGGCCATGGGCTCACGAGCTCCTCATAGGATGAGGTGACACCGCCGCCCTCGTTGCCGACAGTGGGCGCCGGAGTCTCCTGCGGGACGGGCTCGCCTGGTCTCGCCCGGTTTGATTTCCACAGGGGAGGAGCCGGATGGCAGCAGCAGCCGATCGGAATGCGGGGATCATCGCGGAATTTCGCGCCAATGCGGGCAGGGTCGGCGGCCCGTTCGAGGGGGCGCCTCTCCTGTTGTTGACAACAACCGGTGCGAGGTCGGGAAGGGTGCGGGTCAAGCCGATGATGTACCTGGATCTGGACGGCCGACTCTACGTGTTCGGATCCAAAGGCGGCGCTCCGACCAATCCCGACTGGTATCACAACCTGGTGGCCCACCCGACGGCCTCGGTCGAGGTCGGGACCGAAGCCTATGAGGTGACGGCCACGGTGCTCGAAGGCGCCGAGCGGGAACGGGTGTTTGCCGAACAGGCCCGCCGCTATCCGGCGTTCGCCGAATACCAGGCCGGCACCGAGCGAACGATCCCGGTCGTGGCACTCGACCGTCGGTAGCCCGTGCGCCGATTCGGTCCGCGGGCCCCTTGCTGCCGAGTGGCCGGCACCGACGGGCCGCGCCAGGTAATATAGTCACCGTGACGAAATCACCCGATACCCAACGGTGCGGCTGGTGTCACCGTCCCTTCGATCAATTGCCGGGGGCGGGGAGGCCCCGACTGTTCTGCAGCCGTTCTCATCGACAAAGGGCGTACGAAGCCCGCCGCCGGGCGGACTCGTTGAAGCTTCCCGCGGGACAGGTCATCGTCAGCGAAGCTGATCTGCGGTCCTTGCACGACCGGTTGTATCAACTCGAATCGGCCGTCGAGGATGTTCGCGCTGACCTCAGTGACCATTCGGGCGCCAGGGCCTACCGGGAGGCATTCGAGCACCTCTACTACTCGGCAAAAGACCTGGTCGGACTGGTTGTGGAACCCGTCCGGGAGTAGGTCTTCGTCTCTTACAAACCGCCGATAATGTATATTATGTCAGGTCGAGAAGGCGTGAGGCTGGGCGGGGCTGCCTTCGAAATCCGTGCTTTCCCTGCCCGCCGACCCCCGACGACACGGCGACGGCGACTCGGCGTCATCGAGGGCGCGAGTTTATGGGCTGCAGGGCGGGTGCCCCGAGTCCGAGACAGGCTAGACGGCCCGGAGGAGCCGATAGTCGGCGTCAGACCAGGCCACGTCACAGGTCCGGCACCGCCAGCTGGTTCCACGGCTGGACAGGTGGGCCGATCGAACGATCAGCTTCGGCACCTCCTCCGATCCACAACTGGGACAGATTCGAAATGCCTCAGATTCGCTCATGGCCGACCTCCGACTCGGTGGCTGTCTCCTGTGTCATCGACAGTACTGCGGCGATCTTGAGCTGGCTGGTCGCCCCCGGGACGCCCCGGGACGCCTGCTTCCGGCCCCCCAGGGGCTCTTCTCGCCTGACATGCCTCTCCCCCAGGGGCTGGTGGCGGCCTGGTGACCACCGAGTTGTGGGCGGAGCATGGGTCGGTCGGTCTGGTGTCCGTATGCCCCGGCGATCCCTCTGGGAGGATCTTGCGGTGCCAAGGGATACGGGACCACGTGAGGGTGACGACCAACTCATCGATGACGAGGAGACGGCGCTGTCGTTTGCCATGTTGCTGGAGCCGTCCGACCTTCCCGGCCATCGTTGGAGAATCGCCGAAGAGCGCTCGTGGCCGACCGGTCAACTGGATCCCGCCAGCGAGAAGAGCCGACGGGCACTGGCGTTCGGGGGCGTGACCGCCTGGAGGTCGTTCGCCGCGGCGGAATCATCGAGGTCCGCCTGGGTAGAGGTCGTGCCGTACGCGACGACCGAGGATGCTGGAGTCTCACTACGTCAGGTACCCAAGTTCTTCGTCGGCACCCTTCGACCGGGCGAGAGGCTCGTGGCGGAGGGGGTTGTCGAGGGTCGGGTACTACCCGGGGTCGCTGACACATGGATGTTCGAGAAGTCGACGACGGGCCCGGAAGGAGACACCTCGGCGCGCTACGTCGGTGGGACCATCGGTCGGATCCTGTTCATCACCTGCTTCTCGAGCTCCGGGGCAATGTGGCCGTGGGCCGAGGTCATCGAGTTGGCTCGGCTTCAGGCGGAGAAGGTCCCTGGGTGAGCTCACCCTCCAGTCTGGTCCGGGCCACTCGAAGCGTCGGCGCGACCTAGGATGTAGCCCAACCGCCCTCCGGAAGCATCTTGCGGGAGCGGTAGCGAATTCAAGGAGGAATTGTGGCCGAGATCGTGCAACTCCCACCGAAGATGAAGTTTGACTCCCCCGAGGAGGAGCGACTCCATCGCAAGCAACGACTGGCGGCAGCCTTCAGGCTCTTCTCCAAGTTCGGCTTCGACGAGGGGGTGGCGGGCCACATCACGGCTCGTGACCCGGAGCGCGCCGATCACTTCTGGGTGAATCCACTCGCCGTGCACTTCGGTCACATCCGGGTGTCCGATCTGATCCTGGTGAACGACCGTGGAGAGGTGGTCGAGGGTGACAGGCCGGTCAATACCGCCGCCTTCGCCATTCACTCCCAGATCCACGCGGCGCGTCCTGATGTGATGGCTGCCGCCCACGCCCACTCGATCTACGGCAAGTCGTGGTCCGCCCTCGGACGCACACTCGACCCGATCACCCAGGACGTGTGTGCTTTCTTCGAGGACCACAGCGTCTTCGACGACTACACCGGCGTGGTGCTCGACGTCGAGGAGGGAAAGCGCATTGCCCACGCGCTGGGAGACAACAAGGCAACCATCCTGCGGAACCACGGCTTGTTGACGGTGGGCCATTCGGTCGACGAGGCGGCGTGGTGGTTCATCACCATGGAGCGCTCGTGCCAGGCTCAGATTCTCGCCTCCTCGGCGGGCACGCCCGTCCTCATCGACGCCGAGATGGCCCGCATGACCGAGGGCCAGGTCGGCTCCCACCTGGCCGGCTGGTTCAGCTTCCAACCGCTGTTCGATCGGATCGTGCGCGAACAGCCAGACCTTCTCGACTGATCGGCCCGGGATCGGTCCCGGGTCTCGAGGGAGCGTTCAGTCGTCCCTTGGGTCGGGGTCTTGCTCGAGGGTGATGATGACCACGGGGATCACCCGTCTGGTGTGTCGTTGGTAGACGTCGTAGCGACCGGTCACCCCCCGATGGAAGATGCGGGACATCCCTCGATTGGTGCGGTTGACGAGGGGCCAGAGCTGCGCCCGCTCGTCGGCGTCGGCCACCCGGGCCACCGCCGGCGTCACCAGGCGGCCGAGGCGAACGGTCACCGCGGGATCGGCTTGGAGGTTGAGGAGCCATGCGGGAGGTCGGTCGCTTCCCCCGTTGGAGGCCACCACGATGACGTCGCCGCGGTCGCGACAGTAGGTGAGACCGTTGGTGCGGGCCAGCCCGGACTTCCGCCCGGTGGTGGTGAGGAGGAGCGCGGGGACCCGATTGCTGTGCTTGCCGAAGCGCCCGTCCGTTTTCTCATAGATGAACTTGTGGAACTTGAGATATGGGTCCACCAGGCGGGTGGTGAAGATGCCGTCCACGGATGGCCGGACAGGCGCTCAGCCCCTGGCGTCGAAGGTGGGGACCAAGGTCCGGGCCGCTTTGGCCTCGTCCACTCTGCGCACCGGGGTCTCGTGTGGGAATTCGGCCATCCAGCCGTCCTCGTGGCTGTTCGCCTCGTGGGCGATCCGCTCCAACGATTCGGCCAGGGCCTTCAGGGTCTGGGGGCTCTCCGTCTCGGTGGGCTCGATCATGAGCGCCTCGTCCACGATGAGCGGGAAGTAGACGGTCGGAGCATGGAACCCCTCCTCGAGCAGCCTCTTGGCCACGTCGAGGGCGCGTACGCCATGGGTCTGCTTGATGGTGCGAACCGAGA
>DASZGT010000291.1:0-8807 GCA_035938575.1 Acidimicrobiales bacterium | reverse complement strand
ATGGCTCCCATCCGGGCGCATGGCGTAGAGATCGCTGCCGATACCGCCGAGACAGGGCGCTCCGAAGGTGGTCGTCTGGCCCCGGAAGGAGCAGAAGAGGATCCAATCCCCCTCGGGCCGCTCCTGGGGGAACCCGTTGGGACCCGCCTGCGCGCACGTCAGGCAGAACGAGTTGGTCCCGGCGACCGTCGACACGTAGATCTGGGAGACGCCGGACCGGTCGTTCTCGTTGGACAGGATCCTGCCGTCCGCCGTCCACGACGGATCCTGTCCGAAGGTGTGCGGGTTGACAGTGGTGGTGAACCGGGCGGCGAAGAACGGGTTGGCGGCATCGCCCAACGCCGACGGAGAGGAGTCAGAGCAGCCGGCCACCGTCAGCAGCAGGGCCACGGCGATGCACGTCGCCACCGGGGCGAGGACCCGACACATACGGCGAGTGGTCCGCGAGGGCACGGGCACCGGACCGGGCTCGCACCCGTGCCGCCCGATGTCGCCGCACCCCATGGTGGGCCATGCTCCCATGCCCGGAGGTCGCCAGGCCGGAATGGATCGTGGACCCCCGGAGCTGCCACCGGTCCGGGACGACCTCGTCTACGGGAGTGCGATACAACGTGGTCGTGCCGGGCTACAGCGGAACTCCCCTTCCGAGCAAGCTCGGCCTCAGGTCGGGGATGACGCTGGCCCTCCTGAAGGCCCCGCCTGGCGTGCTGGCGGAGATGCCATCCGGTGTGGTGGTGAAGCGCCAGGCCCGAGGAAGGGCCGACGTGGTGGTGGCGTTCTTCGTCCGGAGGGCGGAGCTCGAGCGCCGCATGGGCCTACTCGGCACCATGGTCTTCCCCGACGGCGGGCTCTGGATCGCATGGCCGAAGCGGGCGTCCGGGCTCGAGACCGACGTCACCGATGGGGTCGTACGGGAGGTGGCGCTGCCACGGGGCCTGGTCGACAACAAGGTCTGCGCCATCGACGAGACCTGGTCGGGGCTGCGCATGGTCTGGCGTCGTGAGCTCCGCCCCGTCGGCCCTTGATCGTGAGGTACCGGTCACGATCCTGCCGATCCGGAGGCGCCCCTGGCTCACACTTCCCTAACCATGACGGACGAGGTGACGGGCGCAGTGGCAGGCTGGTCTCCATGGTGGCCGGCGAGCAGACCCTGGTGGTGATCGAAGATGATCACCACATCTCCGACCTCGTGGCCATGTACCTGCGGCGCGACGGATTCCGCGTGCTGCAGGCGGACGACGGTGAGCGGGGACTGGAAGTGGTCGAGCGGGAGCACCCGAGTCTGGTCATCGTCGACATCGGGTTGCCGGGGAAGCTCGACGGATTCGACGTCTGCCGGCGGCTTCGACACGTGCGGACCCCGTCCGGGAGCGACCCATCGGGCAGCCCGTCCTCCCTGGGGACGACGCCGGTGCTCATCCTCAGTGCGCGGGACGACGAAGTAGACCGGGTGCTCGGCCTCGAGCTCGGGGCCGACGACTACGTCACCAAGCCCTTCTCCGCCCGCGAGCTGGTGGCTCGGGTTCATGCCATCTTGCGACGCACCGCGGCGCCCCAGACGGCGGCCCCCGCCGTGGTCGAGCTGGGCAGCATCGAGGTCGACACGGGCCGACGGGAGATCCGGCTCGACGGCACCGTGGTCCCCTTGGCAACGCGAGAGTTCGACCTGTTGGCGTATCTGGCCGACAACATCGGGCTGGCCCTGTCCCGCCGGCAACTCCTCAACGGCGTCTGGGGCGACGGCTGGTGCGGCGACGAACGAACCGTCGACGTCCACGTCCGCCAGCTGCGCAAGAAACTGGGCGACGACCTCCCGCTGGCCACGGTGTGGGGCGTCGGCTACCGACTGGGATGAGACGACGGCTCACCATCTCCATCCTGGTTCTCGTAGCGGTGACCCTGGCCGTGACCGCGGTCGGGAGTCTCTATCTGATCCGGCGGGCGGCGGTGAGCACGGGCCAACAAGAGCTGTCGGGCCAGGCCCGCGCCATCTCCTCGACCATCTCCGACGGCTCGGTGACCAAGGCCGCCTTCACACGGCAGTTCCGGATCATCTCCCATGCCGGCGCCTTCGCCGGGATCAACGTCGTGAAGCTCTTTCCCAATGGATCCATCGTCGGGGCATTGCCATCGAATCTCACCACCGCTCAGCTCGATGTCCCCAAGCTCCAGGCCGGGGGACAGACCACCGGGCACACCTCCTCGCTGCTGGTGTACTCAGCTGTTCCCACCCCGATCGCCAAGGTGACCACCTACCTGCCGGTTCTGGTCGTGACCCGCCAGGTCAACAATCCCGTCAGTGGCATCCGGTACTTCGCGCTGCTGGGAGCCATCGCCCTGGTGGTGGCGGCTCTGGTGTCCGCCGCCCTGGCCCGCCGTCTCACCCGTCCACTGCTCGCGGCGGTGGCCACCACCCGTCAGATCGCGTCCGGAGATCTCGACGCCACCGTTCCGGTGCGGCCTCACGAGGACCCCGAATTCGCCCAGTTGGCTGAGGCGATCAACGCCATGGGTGCCAACCTGGTGCGGGCCCGCGACCAGGAGCGGCAATTCCTCCTCTCCGTCTCCCACGAGCTGCGGACCCCGCTGACCTCGATTCGTGGCTTCGCCGACGCCGTGGTCGACGGGGCCACCGATGACCCCAAGGCCGCGGCCACGGTGATCAGCGCGGAGGCACGCCGGCTCCAACGGTTGGTCCAGGACCTCCTCGATCTCGCCCGACTGGACGCACATCGATTCTCGTTCGACCTCCAGACCGTGGACTGCGCGGAGGTGGTCCGTCAGGTGGTCGACGGCTTCCGTCCCCGGGCCCTGGAGCTCGGACTGGAGCTGGTCGCCAGTGCTCAGTCAGGTCAACCCCTGTGGGTGGACGCGGATGCGGACCGGCTGGGTCAGGTGGTGGCCAACCTGGTGGAGAACGCATCGTCCTTCGCCGAGCACCGGATCGACGTCGGAGTGGGAGAGGTGGGGGGCATGCCGACGGTCTGGGTGGTCGACGATGGTCCGGGGATACCCGCCCATCAATTGGCCCAGGTATTCCAACGCCACTTCGTCTCCGATCGGGTGAGCGGCCGGCGCATTGGCTCCGGCCTGGGCCTGGCCATCGTGGCCGAGTTGGCGGCAGCCATGGGGGCCGCGGTCCGGGCCGACTCGCCGGTAGCCGAGGGGCAGGGCACCCGAATGGTGGTGTGGTTCCCCCCTCGCCCCGGCTCCGCTCGACCACTGGCGCCCGCGGCACCGTTGGTCGAGTTGACCGAGGGAGCGGTGGGCGCGCGCGCCTCGGTGCCGGCACGGAAGGGAGATGACCTCCATGGATGATGTGGTCCTCATCACCGGTGCCTCAGCCGGGATCGGCCGGGCGTGTGCAGACCGCATGCACTCCCGGGGCTGGAAGGTGATAGGGGCCAGTCGCCGGGGCACCTCCTCCGGAGGGTGGGTGCCGATGGTGATGGACGTCGACAGCGACAGCTCCGTGGACACCGGGATGTCAATGCTTCTCTCCGAGCACAACCGGCTCGATGCGGTGGTCGCCTGTGCCGGATGGGGATTGGCCGGGGCCGTGGAGCAGACACCCATCGCTGATGCCCGGGAGCAACTCGAGACCAACTTCTGGGGGGCGGTACGCGTGGTGCAACACGCCCTCCCCGTCATGCGCCGCCAACGGCATGGTCGCATCGTGCTGATCAGTTCCATCGGCGGGATCGTCGCCATCCCGTTTCAGGCCTTCTACAGCGCCAGCAAGTTCGCCATGGAGGGATACGGCGAAGCGCTGGCCTACGAGGTGGCGCCCTTCAACGTCCAGGTGACGTTGGTGGAGCCGGGCAACGTTCGGACCGAATTCACAGAGCGACGTCGAGACGTGGAGGCACCGGCTGGCGACGACCCCTACGCCCGGGCGGTGACCAAGGCCATCGACGTCATGGCGACCGATGAAGCCAACGGGGTCCCGCCCGATCGGGTTGCCGCCGTGGTGCAGAAGGTCCTCGAAGCCTCGAGTCCGCCCCGGCGGATCTCCGTCGGCAAGTTCGACGAGAGGATCGGCATCATGGCCAAGCGGCTCATGCCCTATCGGCTCTTCGAACGGGCCGCCAAGGGCAGCCTCGGCGTCTGATCATCTGCAGCCCCTGCCAGGCACTTCGGCGACAGTCGACAAGGTGTCCCCGTGGCACGTCCCTCCGGGAACTGCGATACTCCAGGAGACGGCGGTGTTGGGCGGCGAACGAGCGTCTCCCGGTCGCATAGCTCAGGGGGATGCCATGGGGTTGCCATCGAAGTTGATCCGGAACGGTCTTGTTGTCGCTGCGGCGATCGCCATGCCTCTGAGCATGACCGCGGTCACCGGTGTCACCGGTGCCGGCGCAGCCGGTCCAGCTGACCCGCCTGTCACCTGCAGCGTCGGTTCCACTCTCACATTTGCGCCGCCGGGGATATCGAAGGCTGGCTCGGTCACTGCGGCGAAGAAATCATTCTCCACGATCTCAGCCCCCACCTTTGGTGGCGGCTGCAGCGGATCGGGACCGGCAAACACCATCCAGTTCCCGAATGTCCACTGCATGGGACCGGGGGTGCCTGCCTCCAATCCCGCGTGCCACACCGTCTATTCCGGAACCCTTGACGGGTACGACTCGTGGGCGAACTTCGAAAGCAGTCGGATGACCACCGCGGTCCAGAAGTCCCTCAAGAGTCTCAGCTTCACCATCAACGGGATCCCGTATGCAACCAAGGGAACGGTCGCATCTCAGGTACTCGCCGGTGGACTCTGCGGCTCGGAAGTCGGCTTCCATCTCGTCGCCACCGTGAAGAGTCCCAAGCCGGACAAGGGTCAGACGGTGGCCCTCAACCTATGCCTCGGTACGATCACCGGCTCCGGACTGACCAGCTCCACCTTTTCCGGGGCGGCCAGCGATCAGAATGGGACCGTCGCAACCGCCGCCATCGACCCGGCAACCAGCACCCTGCATGTCGGCTGACGTCCGGTAGATCCTGAAGGGGCAGCAAGGGATTGGCTCTTCGAGCGGGCCGCCCAGGGCAGCCTCGGCCTCTGATCAGCTGCAGCCCCTGCCGAAACCGAGCCTTCTGAGGTTCCAGGGGTTATGGCCCGTGGTTGACATCGAGGGCCAGGAGGTCGGTGGCCAGGACGACGGATCCGTTGAAGTGGGCCTGTGCCTGATCTATCCACTCCTGTTCGGTGCCAGGCGCGGGCGGGGGCACGAGGTGGGTGAGCATGAGCGTCCCCACGCCGGCCCGGGCGGCGGTCTGGGCGGCGTCAGCCACCGACGAGTGGTAGTCGAGCACATCGGTGAGCCGAGGAAGTCCGATCTCCTCGATCAGATCCCGTCGCACCACGGTATGGATGAGCACGTCGGCCCCGACGCACAGCTCGTCGAGAGCGGCGCACGGCACCGTGTCCCCGGCGACGACCACCGATTGCCCTTCTTCGTCGATCCGGAAGCCGACCGTCGGCCGCACCGGAGCATGATCGGTGGGAGAGGCCGTGACCCGGACACCACCTTCATCCATGATGACTCCTCGCTCTACCTCGGTGACCGTTGAAGAGGGGCGCCATCGCAAGTCCTCGTGGTGGGCCAGGCGGTAGCCGATGTCAGGTTCGAGCATCGCCTCGGTGGCTCGGAGCAGATCGGCAGTCCCAACCGGACCGAACACCGGCAACGGGTTGGGCTGAAAGGACATGGCCCAGCGCATCGTGAAGATGTCGTTGAGGTCAGTGATGTGGTCACTGTGCAGATGGGTCAGGAACAGTGCCTTGAATGCTCCTGCTCCGGACGCAACCGCAGCGGCCCGCATCAGGACGCCCCGCCCGCAGTCGAAGAGCAGGTCTCCGGCCGCCGTGCGGACCAGGGTTGACGGCCCGGCTCGAAGTGGGTCGGGCAACGGGTTGCCACTGCCCAGGATGACTACCTGCATGAGGCACCCCCATCTCCAATGTGCGAGGCGACAGAGCGCCGTTTGGGTGTATCCGGGATGATGATGAACACACTAGATCATATGGCAGAGGGTCTGTCAGATTATCGTGAACGGCGTGCGGGGACGCCGGCACGTCGGCCATTGCCGATGTGGCATCGAGGCGAACGGTCTCGCCACGGTCTTCCCGGCCGTCGGGGAGTGCTCCTCTCAGAGCGCGATGGTCGACCAGTAGGACCCGTCCAACATCGCGCGCAACGTGGCCCGGTGGACGATGAGATCATCGATGTCAGCGGGCATCTCGGCCTCGCCGAAGAAGATGGCCCGTTCGGAGACCCTTCGCATGATGGCCCCGTGGCGCATGGCGGCATAGGCGAGATACCAGGTGAGCTCCGCCGGCACCCGGCCAGAGGCCTTGGCGTAGGCCTCCGCCACGTCCACGGGCCGGAACATGTCGGGCAGTCCCGGTACGCCCAGTTGCGTGGCCAGGTCCTGGAAGAAGAGATGGAGGTAGCACATCCACCCGAGGTCGACCTCCGGCGGAGCCACTCCCGCCATTTCCCAGTCGAGGACGGCGACCACCTGATGGTCGCGGAACATCATGTTTCCGATGCGGCTGTCGCCCCATGAGAGACGGTCTTGGCTGACCTCAGCGGGGAAGTTGTCGACCAACCAGGCAAAGCACTCGGCCAGCAGCGGGGAGGGGGCGTCCTGGACGACCCATGCCTGGTACTCCTTCCAATGGTTGAGGTGGCGCTCGAGCGAGCTCGAACCGGGCTGCCCGACCTCGAGAAACCCGAGATCGTGGTGGTCGGGAGCGATGGCGTGGATGCCGGCCAGTGCCCCGATGGCCGACTCCTGCATGGTCCGGCGCCCGGCCTCGGTACCGTCGAAGACCCAGTTGTCGCCGAAGGTGTACGGCATGACGTCGGGGGGAACCAGTCCGTCGACCCGGTCCATCACGAAGAAGGGGCCGCCCAGCACCCGCGGATCCGGTTCGTACCAGAGCGTCTCCGGGACCGGCACCGAGGTGTGCTTGTGGACCAGGCGCATGACGCGGAACTGCATGCCGAGGTCGTAGCTCGTGAAGACCGGGCAGGCCGTTGCCGGAGGTTCGATGCGGGCCACCAGTCGATGTCGGACAGGCGCCCCGGCGTCGTTCCATCCTGCCGTGAACAGCAGGGTCTCCGACGACATCCCGTTGCTGGCGGGGCTGGTCACCTCGGTGATCGTTGGGGCACTGCCGGGACCGAGCCTGTCAGCCAACCAGGACTGGAGCTGGCCGGCCATCTCCTTCGGGTCGCGGGTCGAGGTGGTCAGGCGCTCGGCGTTCAGATCGACGGTCCCACCCGGCGTCGCTGGAGGCGGGACCGATTCATCCGCGCTCATCGGTCGTGCCCATCAGCTCCATGCGTCCCCCGGTCTCCCTGCCGGAGCCAGTTCCGTCGGTCGACCAACTGTCTAGCACGTCCACTCTCGCCGGCCAGGCGTCCCGTCGGCCCGGTCGCAGTGCGCGGTACCGAGCCCGGGTCCGACCGTTCGGTGACCGCCTCACACGATGAGCGGGAGCGGGCGTGCCTCGGCTCGACCCTCGCATTGGCTTCCGTCGCGCTCCCACGTGACCGACACAACGGCGGGGGGAATCACCCGGCGGTGCACCACGGCCAAGGCCACCGTGGCGCCGACACCGGGGGACCAGGCCACGGATGTGAGTTGCCCGACCTCATGCTCGTGGTCGGCGGTGAAGACGGAGGCCCCGACGGGGACTGCGGCCGACCCGGGCTCTGCCCCATCGTCGCCACCCATTTCGAGGACCACCCCGCAGAGTCGGCGTGCGACCTTCGACCCCCGAGCATCCAACCGGGCCACCAGCTCCTGACCGGTGAAGCATCCCTTGGTGAACGACACGGCCCGGTCGACCAGTCCGACCTCGGCGGCGATGGTTCCCTCGACCACCTCGCGACCATTGACGGGCACGCCGGCCTCGATCCGGGCCGCCTCCCACGCCTCGTCCCCACACCTCACCGCGTCGTCGTCGACCCACGCCGCCTCCGGCGCCACGGGAGCCGGGCCCAACAGATCGAAGCCGGACAGACCCGGCCACGCCACCGGCGCGGTCAGCGGCGGCTGTCCGACGATGGCCAGGGCCGCTGCCGGCCCGCGGACGGCGACACAGACCCAGGCAAGGGGCTCGATCTGGACCTTCGTGCGCAGGCGGAACCGCTCGAGACGGGCGGTGACCACCGGCCCGAACCCGGCATCGGTATCGATGACGAATTCATCACCGGCGGTGCGGGTGACGCGGATGAAGGCGTCGATCTTGCCCTGCGGGCTCAGCAGCAGTGCGTCGGCGGCCCGACCGGGCTCGAGGCCCGCCACGTCCTGGCTGCACTGGCCCTGGAGGTACGAGGTGGCCTCGGGCCCGGAGAGGCGCACGAAATCACGGGGGAGAACGTGCACGGCGGCCGTCGATCTGAGCGCCTCGTACCCGGCGGCGAGGTCCGTCTTCCGGTCTGCCTGGTGGCTCACCGGAGCCTCCGTGGCTCGGTGGCGGCCTGGGCGGATCGGGCCATGGCCACCGCTGACAACATGGCCGCGGCCTTGTCGGCGCACTCGGCGTTCTCCGAGGCAGGGTCGCTGTCGGCCACGATGCCCGCGCCGGCCTGCACGGAGGCCTTCCCGTCGGGGCCGACGGTCATGGTCCGGATGGCGATGGCCGTGTCGAGGTTGCCGGAGAAGTCGAGGTAGCCGACCACGCCTCCGTAGACCCCCCGCTTGGTGGGTTCGAGGTCATCGATGATCTCCATGGCCCGTACCTTGGGCGCACCGGAGAGGGTTCCCGCCGGCAGGGTGGCCCGCAGGACATCGATGGGGCCCTTACCCGG
>DASZGT010000290.1:0-6618 GCA_035938575.1 Acidimicrobiales bacterium | reverse complement strand
GCTCCGCGACATCCCCCTGGGCAGCGACGGGGAGTTCTCGGCCGAGGGCATCGCCGCCCGCTACAACACCGACCTGGCCAACAACCTGGGCAATCTCCTCTCGCGTGTGGCCACGGTGGTGGGATCCAAATGCGGGGGCCTGGGCCCGGCTCCGTCCGCGGACAGCCGGCTGGCCGGAGTGGCGTCGGCCGTGCTGGCCGAGGCCTCCCAGGCGTGGAGTGCCGGTCAACCCAACCTGGCGCTGGAGGCCACCTGGCAGCTCATCCGGGAGACCAACGCAGAGCTCGAAGTGGCCGAGCCGTGGAAGGCCGAGCCCGGTCCTGATGTGGATGCCGTGCTCGGAAGCGCGCTCGAGGTCCTGCGCATCCTGTCGATCCTGCTGGTGCCGGCCATGCCGGCCACCGCCGAGGAGGTCTGGAGGCGGATCGGGCTCGAGGGGTCCCCGGCCCAGCAGCGCCTGCCCGACGCCGCCGCCTGGGGTCGGTATCCTGCCGGCCGCAAGGTCGAGAAGGCCCCGCCGCTGTTTCCCCGGCGCAAGACCCCGTAGCTGGGGATGTCCAGGTGAGCGACGCGGTGATCGAGTGGTTCGACTCCCACTGCCACCTCCAGGCAGAGTTCTCCGCGTCGGGCGGGGGTGCCGAGCCCGGACCGCACGCCACCCGACTGGCGGCGGTCATGGCCCGGGCCTCGGAAGCGGGGGTGACCCGGATGGTCTGCGTCGGCACGGGGGCCGGCTCGTCGGAGGAGGCGGTGAGCCTGGTCCGGGCCATGAGGCAACCGGGCTCGGCGGCCATCGCCGAGGGCGTCGAACTGTGGGCCACGGTCGGCCTTCATCCCCACGATGCCGTGGACGGGGTCGACTCGCTCGATGGGCTGCTGGCTTCGGCGCTGGAGGAAGGCGGGGAGCGGAGGGCCGACGCGGGGGGCACGGCCGAGGACGGGGCCCGACCGGTGGTGGTGGCGATCGGCGAGTGTGGTCTCGACTACCACTACGACCACTCGCCCCGGGCGGTGCAGCGGGAGGCGTTCGCCCTCCAGGTCGAACTGGCCCATCGCCACGGCCTGGCCCTGGTCATCCACACCCGGGAGGCGTGGGACGACACCTTCGACATCCTCGCCGCCGGTGGGGTGCCCGACCGGACGGTCGTCCACTGCTTCACGGGGGGTCCGGATGAGGCCCGCCGGTGTCTCGACCTCGGAGCCTCGATCTCGTTCAGCGGCGTGGTCACCTTCAAGAACGCCAGCGATGTCCGTGAGGCCGCCGCCCTCTGCCCCATGGACCGCCTGCTGGTGGAGACCGACACGCCTTTCCTGACCCCCGTCCCGCACCGGGGAACTCTCAACGAACCATCGAGGGTTCCCCTCATCGGCGCAGCGATTGCCCTGGTCAAGGGGATTGAGACTTCGAAGTTGGCCGAGGCTTCGACCCGCAACGCACGGGTCATGTTCGCCCTCTGAGGCCGCGCCCGCCCCCTTGTGAATTCGGGCACGACCGCTGCCCTTCGGGGGCCGCGGCGGCTGGTCGGGTTTGATTGTGGGGAGACAACCTGTCTAACCTTTGGCGGTCGGCCGCTTATTAAGCGGTCGTTTTCTATTGCAGGACACGTCGTTCGTGCTGCAACGCAGAAACCGGTGGGCGGTCGTCGGACGCCCCACCGGGGGTCGGCTTGGAGGAGCCGGCCCACCCGCCCCCCCGGGGGCGGATGTGCGCCATGTGGGCCCCTGGTCCGGAGGGCGCAGCCCAGTAGTCCCAAAAGGAGAGTGGAGTCCTGAGGACCAAAATCCAACGGGGGAGCCGGCCCGGCGCCGCGCTGCTCCTGTGTGGAGCGGTGCTGATCGTGCCGCTTCTGCTGATCCAGAACGACACGAGCGCCTCGGCATCGCCGGCCGCCAGCAGGACTCCGAACCCTCGCCCACCGAGCGGTGGGGTGCCTCCGTGGAAACTGGCCTCGGAGACCCGGGCCCGGTCGGCGTCCGGAACGGCCGCAGCCACAACGGGCCAGACGGCGACCGCCGGGACCACGACGGCACCGGCCACCACCTTGGCGACCGCGGCCCCGTCAGGCTCCTCGGCCCAGGAAATCGCGCAGCGGGTGGTGACCCCCCCGACCACGACCCCGGTCACTGTACCTCCTACCACTACGACCACCACGTCGCCCCCGGTGGCTGCGGCCCCGACCGGCCCGGTCCACTACGGCCAGGTCACCTACTACGACCATCCGGCCGGTCGGTGCGCCAGCCCGTTCCTGGCATTCGGCACGGTGGTACTGGTGACCAACCCGGCCAACGGCGCGTCGGCGAGCTGCGTGGTCGATGACCGGGAGGCGGACACCGCTCGCTCCATCGATCTGGCCACGGCCACCTTCGCGGCGCTCGCTCCCCTCTCGCAGGGTGTCATCGATGCCCAGTTGACTTGGTGAGCGGCGGGCCCGCCGGGTCACCAGGCCACCGCGTGCGGGCCGGCTCGAAACGGCACTGACTGCGGGGTGCTGTTGCCCTGCCGGGAGGGCGTCGTCACCGGCCGTCTCGGCAAGATAGGTTTTCGCCGTGCCCGCCGCCCGCCCCACCGCCCTGCGACTCCGGTGGATCATCTGGCATCCCCAGGAGAAGCTCTGGACATGGACGGCCGTCCGGGCCGTCCACAAGGTCGTCGGCGACGGTGTGGTGGCCAAGGGCGTGCTCGGAGCGATCGTCACCGCTGACTCGTTTCTCCTGGTAGGACGGGTCCTTGCCCGCAGAGTTCGATTCGTTGCCGCCCACCGCATGGACGCCGGGGGCGGCGCCTCACCCCGTCCTGCCTCACCCCGTCCCAAGGTCCTCTACCTCGATTGCGGCGTGCACAAGGAGGGTCTCCAGATCCGCTGGATGCACGAGTGGTTCAGCACCCGCTACGACCTCGAGATCCTGGGCTTCGAGGCCGGGAGCGAGCACATCGCCGACGCCAGGTCGGAGTTGGCCGATGTCGAAGGCGTGCAGCTCGACCATGTGGCCCTGGTCGGGCCCGATCACGTCGGCGACGAGGTGGAGCTCTACCTGAGCGGCGGGCAGAGCCGAGGCAAGGGCGACTCACTCTTCTCGACCCGTGGCCAGCGATCGGAGACCGTCCCGGCCCGAAGGCTGAGCAAGGTGCTGGCCGACCGGGGCTGCTCGACTGACACGATGCCGGTCATCCTCAGGATGAACATCGAAGGGGCCGAGCAGTTCGTGATCCAGGACCTTCTCGACACGGGCCTGACCGCATCCATCGACGGCTACTACGGGATGTGGGACGACGTGTCGAAGATCGATCCGAAGGCGGACAAGCGCTTTCGCCGACTGCTCCGGGCCAACGGCATCACCAACGTCACCTTCAACGATCGGGATCTGCCGTACCGTCTGCGGCGGTTCGCCATCCGGACCGACATCGCCACCTCGATCCGCTCGGGACTGGTCCGAGTGCGGAACGCGGACCGCAGACCGATCAGCTGAGTTCGCGCTGCGGTGCCGCGAACTGGTCGAGCAGCGCGGCGGCCTCTTCCGGAACCGAGATCGTAAGGATGAGGGCTTCAGCCCCGATGCGCAAGGTGAAGTCGAAGAAGGGGCAACAGGCCTTCTCGCGCTGGGCCAGACGCACGACCGTCTCCCATTGGGCAGGACCTTCGGCCAGGCCCAGGGCCAACTCCGTGGGCGAGACCCGCTGCCGGGTGACCGTCGGCCCGGACAGGAGCGCCCTCCACTCCTCGAGCTGGGTGACGGCCGCCTGGTCGTCGAGATTGCAGGCGACTGGGATCCGCACGGTCTCAGCGTAGGTGGCCCTCGGCCACCACTGTGCCGTGGCGGTTGCCCCCTTCGGGAAGATGAGACACTGACCATGTGACGCACGGCCGAGCAGAGATCCACGAGCTGCTGCTGGCCAACGACCTGCGCCCCAGCCGGGCGCTGGGCCAGAATTTCGTGGCCGACGGGAACACCGTCCGGCGTATCGTGCGGCTGGCCGGCGTCACCGAGGGCCGGCGGGTGGTCGAGGTCGGCGCCGGACTCGGATCGCTGACCCTGGCCCTGGCCGAAGCCGGGGCGTCGGTCACCGCGGTGGAGATCGACCGTCACGTGCTGCCCGTGCTGCGTTCGCAGGTCGAGCCGTTTGGGGTCAGGGTGGTCGAAGCAGACGCCCTGAGGCTCGACTGGCCGGAGCTGCTGGGAGGGGAGCGGCACCACCCGGAACCGGCTGATGACGATGCGTGGACCCTCGTCGCCAACCTTCCCTACAACGTGGCCGTGCCGTTGGTCATCCGCGTGCTGGAGGAGGCCCCGCAGGTGTCGTCGTTGCTGGTGATGGTCCAGCGCGAGGTGGGGGAGCGGCTCGCGGCGTCGGTGGGGGACGACGCCTACGGAGCGGTGTCGGTGAAGGTGGCCTACTGGGCCACGTCTGCCGTGGTGGGTCGGGTGTCGGCCTCGGTCTTCATCCCGATGCCCCGGGTGGAGTCGGTGCTGGTCCGCCTCGATCGGCGACCGGAGACCGGGGAGGGCCGCACCCTGGCCGGTCCTGGGTCGGCGGACTACGAGCGCCTCTTCTCGGTGGTGCGGGGCGGATTCGCCCACCGGCGCAAGATGTTGCGCCGATCCCTGGACGGCCTGGTCCCGGCAAGGGCCTTCGACGCCACCGGCGTCCGTCCGACCGCCCGGGCCGAGGAGCTGTCCCTGGGCGAGTGGGAGCGGCTGGCCTTCTGGCGGCCGGAGGACACGGCGCCCGCAGGACGGCCGGGGCCCGAGGATCGGCGAGACGGACGGTGAGCTCGGGCGCTCCACCGCCAGCCCGCGGTCCCGGTTCGCCTACCGTGGAGCTCACCGCCTGGGCAAAGCTCACCCTCACGTTGAGGGTTACGGGGGTCAGGTCCGACGGATATCACCTGCTGGAGTGCGAGATGGTCACGCTGGACCTGGCGGACTCCCTGCTCGTGGGGGACGGAGATTCCCTCGCCGTGGTGACCGAGCCGCCGTTGGCGGCCATCTCGCCTGTCCACGATGACACGGGGCCGCAGCCGGACGCCGTACTGTCCGGACCCGACAACCTGGTGTCACGGGCCCTGGAGGCTACGGGACGGTCGGCACGCGTCGAGCTGGTGAAGCGGATCCCCCCCGGAGCCGGCCTCGGCGGCGGGTCGGCCGACGCCGCCGCCCTCCTGCGCTGGGCCGGCCGCCTCGATGCCTCTCTGGCGGCGGGCTTGGGCGCCGACGTCCCCTTTTGCATCCAGGGTGGGCGGGCGATGGTCCGCGGCATCGGCGAGGAGATCACGCCCCTGCCCTTCGAGGAGCGCAACTTCGTCCTCCTCCTGCTTCCCTTCGGCGTGGCCACCGGGGCCGTCTACCGGGAGTGGGACGAACTGGCCCGGTGCGGGGCCCTGCCCACGCCAGCGGCCGCCTCCAACGATCTCGAAGAGGCGGCGCTACGGGTCGAGCCTCGTCTCGTCCCGTGGAGGAACGCCTTGGCCGAGGCCTCCGGGCAGCGCCCCCGACTGGCCGGCAGCGGCTCGACCTGGTTCATCGAGGGTGAACCCGACCAATCGGGCCTGCAAGCGAGCCAGTGGCTGTACGTCGGGGACGAGAGGGCGCTGCTGGTTCCGGTGACGACCACCCCGCCACTGCACCAGGACTAGCTGCTCCGGGACAGGGACCGTGCAACCGGGGCGCCTCATCGGTCCGTGGGTTGGGTGGCTCGGCCGTCGGCCTGAGAGCGGGGAGCCTGCCCGAGATGGGGACTACTTGCCCGCCGCCCGCCGCTGCCACCGGGTGGCCTTCAGCATCTTCTTGTGCTTCTTCTTGCGCATGCGCTTGCGGCGCTTCTTGATCAGGGATCCCATGTCGACGGGCACCCTAGCCGACCAGGTCATTTTGCGCCATGCGGGCACCGATCTCAGTCGTCGCTCGCCGCCCCGACCGGCGCCGGCACAACCGGGAGGCTGAGCCGGAACAGCGCCCCCCCACCCTCCGCCTGATAGACGTTCACGGTGCCGCCCTCGTCGCGGGCCACTTGGGCCACGATGGCCAGGCCCAGGCCGGAGCCCGGTTGCGCCCGGGCCCCCGGGGCCCGGTAGAAGCGGTCGAAGATGAAGTCGACGTCGCTGGCGTCGACCCCGGGCCCGTGGTCCCGCACCACCACCACACCGTCCGAGCAGGTGACTTCGACCACGCCGCCGTCAGGGCTCCATTTGAGGGCATTGTCGAGCAGGTTGTCGACGGCCCGGGCGATCCGTGGTGACGAGCCGGAGACCCAGGTCGGAGCCACGATGGCCTCGAAGACAACGCCCCGGCTCCGACCGTGGGTGGTGGCCACCTCGACTGCCTCGAGCACCACCAGGTCGAGCCGGATGGGCTCGGTGGTCAGGTGGGGCTGCTCGCCCCGGGCCAGCTCGGCCAGGTCGCCGACCAGGCTGGTCAGCTCGTCCATCTGGGTCAGGACGTCGCTGATCAACACCTCTCGTTCGTCGGGAGTCAGCTCCTCGATCCGGCGGGCCACCTCCATGTTGGTCCGCAGGCTGGTCAACGGCGTGCGTAGTTCGTGGGAGGCGTCCAGCACGAGCTGGCGCTGGCTCTCGCGGGAGGTGTCGAGGGCCACCAGCAGCCGGTTGAAGGCCCGCCGCA
>DASZGT010000289.1:0-4397 GCA_035938575.1 Acidimicrobiales bacterium | reverse complement strand
TCGGTGGGCGACGCCTCGGACCTGCTCCGCCTGGGCGGGTCCCTGGAGCACCACCCGGCCGTGGAGGAGGCCTTCCGGGACGGGCGGCTGTCCTCGGAGCGGGCCGCCCTGGTGGCCGGGGCCGCCCGGGTCAACCCCGGTCGGGAGGGGGACCTGGTGGCGGGGGCGGAGCGGGACACCCTGCGCCAGCTCAAGCAGCGCTGTCTGACGGCCAAGGCCGAGGCCCGCTCGGCCCGGGACGAGCGGGCCGCCCACGGGGCCCTCCGGGCCGCCCGCCGCTGTCGGACCTGGACGGACGAGGACGGGGCCGTCCGCCTGGAGGCCCGCCTGGCCCCCGACACCGGGGCCGCCGTGCTCGCCTCCCTCCGGGCCCAGTCGAACCGGTGCTTCGAGCGGGCCCGGAAGGTCGGGGCCCACGAGCCCGCCGAGGCCTACGCCGCCGACGCCCTGGTGGCCCTCGTCACCGGGCGGGGCCTGCTCGGCCCCGGGGGCACCGCCGACCCAGCGACCGCCGGCCCGCCGACCGGCGACCGGGGGGCGACCCGGGCCCCCGACCCCAGGGCCCGGGTGCACCTGCGGGTGGACCTCGACGCCCTGCGGCGGGGGTCCCTCGGCCCGGGCGAGGTGTGCGAGATCCCCGGGGTCGGGCCCGTGCCCGTCCAGACGGCCCGGGACCTCCTGGGCGACGCCCTCTGCGACCTCGTCATCACCAACGGCGTCGACGTCACCACCGTCTGCCACCTGGGACGGTCCATCCCGAGCGCCCTCGACACCGCCCTCCTCGAACGGGACCGCCACTGCGTGGTCCCGGGTTGTGACCTGACCGAGGGCCTCGAGCGGGACCACTGGATCGTGGCCTTCGCGAAGGGGGGCCCGGCCACCCTCGAGAACCTGGCCCGCCTCTGTGGCCACCACCACTACCTGCGCACCCATAAGGGCTTCGAGCTCCTGGGCGGACCGGGCCGGTGGCGCTGGTTGCCGCCCACCACCCCCCGGCCCCCCTCCGGGCCCCGGGGCCGCAGGCGGCGGACCCCACCGGGTCGGACACCGCCCCCAACGGCCGGACCACCGCCGCCCGCCGAGGCCACCGGCTCCCCCGACCCACCGCTGTTCACCGTCGAGGAATGACTCCGGTGCGGGTGACCTCAGCGCAGCGCCGAAGCCGATCTGACTGAGCACGGCTGAACCAATGGTGAAGGCCGGTGTCACAGCCCTATTCCATGATGCCCTCGCCATGGAAGAGATCACCGGATCACCAACTTCAGGAGGTTCCTCGATGCCGATCGCCGCCATTCCTTCACGGGTACCCGTGCCCATGCCGGGGACCAAGACAAGCGATCCGGTGGTCTCCCCGGAGGCGTTCACCATTGATTGTGCTGACTGCATCCATCGCCAAACCCCGGTCTGCGACGACTGTGTGGTCTCGTTCATCGTCGGCCGGCAGCCCGACGACGCCATCGTCGTCGACGCCGACGAGGCTCGGGCCGTCCGGCTCCTCGAGCAGGCCGGCCTCGTCCCCGGAGTCCGCCACTCGCGCCAGGTGGGCTGACCTACGGAGCACTCCTCCCGCTCGACCGATTGCGGCCACGACCCCGCTGGGCACTCGGATTGCGAAGGCAGCCCAGCGCCGTGCAACCATGGAGTGTGCTCCGATCGTCTTGTTCTCATGCCGGTCACTCGCCGCCGGCTCATGAGATCGGACACCTCGGCGCCGACGTGGTCGCCCTTGGGCTCCGCTCAGGGCTGACCGCCATAGGAATTGCTGATGCCGGCGTGTTCGAGGAGACCCTCGCCGTCCTGCACGCGCGAAAGCGCCGCGGACTCCATGCCGACATGCAGTTCACCTATCGCAATCCCGAACGGTCAACCGACCCGGGTCGGATCCTTCCCGATGCGAGGTCGCTGGTGGTCGGGGCGTGGAGCTACCGCCACCAGGAGCCCCAACCCGTAGCCCCTCCCTCCGTGCGCAGCGACGTTTCCACCGTCCCCAGGCCGGCCGCACCTGTCGACCCCTCGGGTCCTGAACCCACGCTCGCCCCGCAAGCCTCTCGTCCCGTCGGTCGCGTCGCTCGATACGCGAGCAAGGACCACTACGCCTCGCTCCGGCTGGCGCTCGACTCCGTCGCCGACCATCTGAGGGGGCTCGGGTGGCAGGCAAAAGTGGTGTGCGACGACAATGCCTTGGTGGACCGAGCCGCGGCTCACCGGGCCGGACTGGGCTGGTTCGGAAAGAACTCCCTGCTGCTGCTGCCCGAATGGGGGTCGTGGTTCGTTCTGGGAACGGTGGTGACCGACGCTCCGCTGGAGCCAACTGCACCACGTGAAGCACCGGCCCACGGCCAGCAGTGCGGAAGCTGCTCCCGATGCCTGACCGCCTGCCCTACCGGTGCACTGGTGGAACCGGGGGTGGTTGACGCCCGTCGCTGCCTGGCTTGGTTGGTACAGGCCCCCGGATCATTTCCCGAGCAGTACCGCCGCGCTCTGGGCAACCGCATCTACGGGTGCGACGAGTGCCAGCAGGTCTGTCCGATCAATCGCGTCGCTGATCGCAGGGACCCGCCCCCGCCGGCAAGCGCCGACGACAGGCCATGGATCGATCTGCTCCATCTGCTCGAATCCACCGACGACGAGCTGTTGGCTGCCCACGGCCACTGGTACATCGCCGAGCGCGACCCCCGCTATCTTCGCCGGAATGCGCTGGTGGCACTGGGAAACGTCGGCGACGGTCGTGACCTCGCCACCGAGCGGGCCCTGCGGCACTGGTTGAGCGTGGATGACGCGATGCTGGTCGAACACGCGCAATGGGCGGCCCGCCAGCTGCAAAGGGACGACCTGGTCGAGCAGACGACGTGACCCACCTGCTCGTCAGTAACGACTTCCCCCCCAAGGTCGGGGGAATCCAGGCCTACCTGTGGGAGCTGTGGCGTCGCTTCGACCCGGATTCGTTTGCCGTGCTCACGGCACGATCCCACCCTGAGGCGCGGGCGTTCGACCGCGAACAGGCGGCCAAGGGCATCCGCATCGAGCGGGTCAGGAGCAGAGTGCTGGCCCCCACTCCTCATCTGGTCCGCCGCATCCGGGAAACGGCCCAGCGGGTGGGCGCTGATCTTGTCGTCCTCGATCCCGTGTTCCCGCTGGGCCTCATCGGTCCCCGACTCGGCCTTCCCTACGCCGTCCTCCTCCATGGTGCGGAGGTGGCCATCCCGAGCCGGCTCCCGGCCAGCCGCCAACTGGTGGCCAACGTCCTGCGCCACAGCACCCTGGCCGTGTCGGCCGGGGGCTATCCGGCGACCGAGGCCGCCCGGGCTCTCCGTCGAGGGACGATGCCGCCGGTGGTCGAGATTCCCCCAGGAGTCGATCCCGACCGATTCCGGCCGCTCTCCTCGCCCGAGCAGTCAAAGGCCCGCGCCGACCTCGGGCTGCCTCCCACCGGCCCCCTCGTGGTCAGTGTCAGCCGATTGGTGCCGCGCAAGGGGATGGACGTGCTCATCGACGCCGCTGTCCGGCTTCGCCCGACCTATCCCGACCTCACCGTGGCCATCGCCGGGCAGGGACGGGACTCGGAGCGGTTGGCCGGCAGGATCGCCGAGTACTCGGCGCCGGTCCGGCTGTTGGGCGGGGTCTCCGAGGCCGACCTCCCTCGGCTGATCGGCGCGGCCGATGTGTTCGCCATGCTGTGCCGCAACCGGTGGCTCGGGCTCGAACAGGAAGGTTTCGGCATCGTCTTTCTCGAAGCGGCGGCCGCCGGCGTTCCCCAAGTGGCAGGGGCCTCCGGTGGCGCCACCGAAGCCGTGGAGGATGGTGAAACCGGTCTCGTGATCCGACGACCTACCAACGTGGGGGAAGCCGCCGGTGCCATCGCCCGACTGCTCGCTGATCAGGCGTTGCGCTCGCGGATGGGAGCGGCGTCCAGGCGCCGGGTCGAGGCATCCTTTGACTATGACAGACTCGCCCCTAGGCTGGCCCGGTCGCTCGCCGACGTGGAAGGCTGAGGGCTGCCCGGTCAGATGAATCGATTCGAGGAGGAGGCCGATCGTGGCGGAACAAGCCACTGAAAGAATGGTTGTGTCGGCCACGCCCGCGCGCTGCTTCGAGGTCAGCTCTGACATCGGCTCCTACCCCCAGTGGGCCGCGGACATCAAAGAGGTCACCATCGACGAGCGGGACGAACAAGGCCGCCCCAAGCTCGTCACCTTCCGTGCGGCTGCCTTCGGTCGCAGCACCAACTACACGCTGGCGTACGACTACTCCGAGGCTCCCGAGGTTCTGGCCTGGGTCCAGACCCAGGGGGACATCACCTCCAAATTGGATGGGCGCTACGTCTTCGCTCCCAATGGCAGCGGAGGGACCGAGGTCACCTACCATCTCGAGGTGGAGATGAAGGTGCCCCTACCGGG
>DASZGT010000288.1:0-6789 GCA_035938575.1 Acidimicrobiales bacterium | reverse complement strand
GACGGTCACGGCCCGCTGCCCGCCGCCGCCATGGTCGAGGACTGGCTCCGGGGCATCTCGCTCACCATCGCCGCCGGCACCTCGCAGATCCAGCGGAACATCGTGGGCGAGCGGATCCTGGGCCTGCCCAAGGAGCCGGTGCCGGGCGCGGCGCCGTCACCCGTGGCATGACCCCGCCCCATCCGCGGCCGACGGACACCTGAGGGGCGCCACGGCATGGACTTCGAACCCACCGAACTGCAGATCGACCTGGCCGAGGGCATGCGCCGCCTGTGTCAGGGCCAATTCCCGCTCGAGCGGGTCCGCAGCGCCGAAGGGGCCGACCGGGTCGTCGACCGTGCCGGGTGGCGGCGGCTGGCCGAGGCCGGCGTCTTCAGCCTGGGCCTGCCCGAGGCGTCCGGCGGCGCGGGGCTCGGTCTGGTCGAAGCTGCGCTGGTGTTCGAGGAGTTGGGCCGGGCCCTGGTGCCAGGCCCCCTGGTGGCCTCCCATCTGGCCGCCGGCCTGGTCGACGGGGCGGACGACGGCTCGGTCGTGGTCGGCGTGGTCGAGGATCGCCCCACCGGCGAGGGCCACGCCATTCCGGTGGTGATCGAGCATCTCGACGACCTCGATGTCCTGGCCGTGCTCACCGAGCACGGGATCACCTCGGTCGACCCCCGGTCACTCGGCGCCACCCGGTTGCGACGCCCCATGGACCCGCTCACCCCGGTGTGGTCCGTCCCGGACCTGCCCGAGGGCAGACCTCTGGGCGGCCCGGAGGAGGCGGAGCGTTGGCGGAGGGACGGGGCGGTGCTCACGGCCGCACTGCAGATCGGCATGGCGGCCTGGACCACCGAGCTGGCCGTCGGGTACGCCAAGCAGCGCCGCCAGTTCGGCCGGCCCATCGGCGGGTTCCAGGCCGTGAAGCACCTGTGCGCGGACATGGCGGTGCGCACCGAGGTGGCCCGGTGCGCCGTCCACGCCGCCGCCGTCACCGTGGACCAGGCCGGCGTCGGCGATGCGCTGGTGGCGGCGGCCGGGGCCAAGCTGCTGGCCGACGAGGCGGCGGTGACCAACGGGAGATCGTGCATCCAGGTCCACGGGGGCATGGGCTTCACCTGGGAGGTTCCCGCCCACCTGGCCTACAAGCGGGCCCGCGTGCTGGCCACCCAGTTCGGGACCGACGATCGGCTGGCCGAGGCCCTGGGCCGGTCGCTGGCCGAGCAGGCCTCCGGCCTACGCTGACCCGATGAGCACCAGCCCCATCGCACCCCCGGTCGATGTCGTCACCGTCCTGCCCGAGGGCCGCACCGTCTACGGGATGCAGCTGCCCATCCAGTCCCAGTCGTCCCTCTACGTGCAGCCCTGGGAGCCGTCCGCGGGACCGGACGAGCTGGCGGCCGTGGCCCGGGCCTGCGAGGCCGCCGGGTTCTTTTACGTCGGCGTCTGCGACCACACGGTCATCCCCGAGCGGTTGGCCGGCGCCATGGGCACCACCTGGTACGACACCATCGCCACCCTCGGGTGGCTGGCCGGGGTCACCTCCGACATCCGGCTCCTGTCCCACATCTATGTCATCGCCCTGCGCCACCCCCTGCGGGCGGCCAAGGAGTTCGCCACCGTCGACGCCCTCTCGGGAGGGCGGGTCATCTGCGGGGTGGGCGCCGGCCACGTGAGCGAGGAGTTCGAGCAGATGGGACCCGAGTTCGACCACCGGGGGGCGGCCACCGACGAGGCCATCGCCGGGTTGGCCCACGGTCTGGTGGACGAGTACCCGACCCTGAACGGGCCGCGCTGGAAGGCCTCGGGTCTGGGCCTCCGCCCGAGGCCGGTGCAGTCGCCCCGCCCGCCCATCTGGGCCGGCGGCTCGTCACCGGCGGCCCTGCGCCGCGCCGCCCGGTTCGCCGACGGCTGGCTGCCCCAGTCGCTCGGGCCGGACCCGGGGCTGCTGGCCCAGCTGCGCTCGATGCGTGAGGAGTACCGCGGCGGGGCGCCGCTGGACATCGGTGGCATCTCCGACTTCCTCCACGTCGGCGCGCCACCGGCCGGTGTCGAGCTGCCCCCGGGGACGGTGGCGGGACCACCCGAGCAGGTGGCCGAGTACCTGCGAAGGTTCGCCGAGGCCGGCGTGGGCCAGATCCAGGTGCGGTTCCCCTCTCGCTCCGCTGCGGAGCTGTGCGACCAGATCGCCGCCTTCGGCCACGACGTGGCACCCCTCGTCGACCGATGATGGGCCGACCGTAGGGGCTCGCCTCACTTCGGGGGTCAGGCTCCCCTCGGTCGGCGGAGCCGGGTCAGCGGGTGGTCGAGGTGGTGGTGCTGGAAGCCCCCGGGGGCCCGGACAGCGTGGTCGTGGTCGTGGTCTGTCCGGTGCCGCTCGCTCCGGCCCCCGGTTGGGACGTACCGGTGGTGGTGGGCGAGGGCGACGACGTTGTCGTCGTCGACGGGCTCGGTGCCGGGGTGGTCGGGGTCGCCGTGGTGGTCGACGTGGTGGCGGGCGGGCTGGTCGTGGTGGTGGTCGGGGTCGGTGCCGGGGTGACGGTGGTCGACCCTCGGCACAGGCCCGGGGCGAGACAGACGCTCCCCCTTCCGCCACCCGAGGCGGCACCGGAGCTGGCCGGGGGGTACAGGTACCACAGGGTGCCGAAACCGACGAACGCCACCACCATCAACAGTGTGGACCGCCGGATCGGCAGCCGCGGGTGGACGGGCACCGACATGAAGCCGACCAGGGCGCTGTGCCTCTTACCGGAGTCATCGGGCTCCGGCCCGCCGGCATCCGGCCCTGCCCCGGCGCCTCCCCCGGGGGCGCTGAACCCCTTGGGGATGGCGTTACGGACGGTGGGGTTCACCTCGGTGTCGTCGGGCCGGTCGGTCACGGGGCGGGATCGCCGATCGAGGGTGAGGCGACGCCGGCCGACCGGAGCGCGGTGGCGGCCCGGAGCCGGATCTCGCGAGCCACCTCGAACTGGCGTCCGGGCAACGTGCGGGCGATGAGGCGCAGCTGCACGTAGCCGACGTCGATGGTCTCCACCCCCGCCACCACCGGGTCCCCGAGCAGGAGGTCCTTCCACTGCGGGTCGGTGGCCATCCTCGCCACCACGTCCTTCAACAGGGAGGTCACCCGCTCGAGGTCCTCGGCCACCGACACTGGGATGTCGATGACCGCCTTCGACCAGTCCTTGGACAGGTTGGTGACCTGGCGCAGGGCGCTGTTCGGCACCACCACCAGCTCGCCCTGGGCCGTGCGCACCTTGGTGACCCGGAGGGTGAGCTCCTCGACCGTGCCGGTGATCCCCGTGGTCTGCCCGGGCACCGACAGGCGGATGAAGTCGCCGAAGGCGAACTGGCGCTCGGCGAACAGGAAGAACCCGGCCAGCAGGTCCCCCACCATCTGCTGGGCCCCGAATCCCAGGCCGATGCCGATCACCGTGGCCGGGGCCACCAGCGTGGTCAGAGGTATCCCCAGCCGGTCGAGACTGAGAATGGCCACCACGAAGTAGGTGAGGGCCACCGCCGCCCACTCGACGGCTTCGCTCACGGCCCGTGACCGCTTGAGGCTCTCGGAGGCCACCGAGCCCGACTCGATCTGGTGGCGGATCTGGGTGTCGATCCAGGTGCGCCGGCGGGCCCCGAACCAGTGGGCGAAACGGACGAGGAGCCCCGCACCGAGGAGCATGACGATGACGGGGAGGAGGTTGTCTTGAGCCCAGGAGTGGTGGATGCGGGGGAAATTACCATCCACCGCTGACGGGCACGGTGCCGTCCGCGGCCGCGCACGCCCCCGACCTGCCCGTGGTCACGGCGCCGACGGGACGACCGGCACTGTCATAAACTGACGGTCTGTCAGGTGCAGGCCCTGGGCGGTTCTCCCTCGGCGTGTGCCCAGAGGACACCGGACCGCCCACGGAGGAATGCCGCCATGCTCGACTATGTGATCCGCAACGGCCTGGTCGTCGACGGGACCGGGGCCCCCGGCTACCGGGCCGACGTAGGTGTCCGAGACGGGAAGATCGTGGCCGTCGGCCGGGTGGAGGAGGCCGGCGCCGCCGAGTTCGACGCCGATGGCCTCGTGGTGGCGCCGGGCATCATCGACCCCCACACCCACTACGACGCCCAGCTCTTCTGGGACCCGACGGCCTCCCCGTCCAACCTCCACGGGGTGACCACGGTGATCGGCGGCAACTGCGGGTTCACCTTGGCCCCCATCAAAGCCGAGGACCACGACTACATCAGACGGATGATGGTCAACGTGGAGGGCATGCCCCTCGAGGCCCTGGAGAGCGGGATCACCTGGGACTGGACGAGCTTCGGCGAGTACCTCGACCGGCTCGAGGGCAACCTGGGCGTGAACGCCGGGTTCCTGGTGGGCCACTGCGCCCTGCGCCGGTGGGTGATGGGCTCCGAGCGGGCCGCCGAGGTGGCCTCCGACCAGGAGGTGGCGGCCATGAGCCGGCTGCTGGCCGAATCGATCGAGGCCGGAGGACTGGGGTTCTCGTCATCCCAGTCCCGCACCCATTCCGACGGGGACGGCAACCCCATCTCCTCGCGCAGTGCCGACCGCCGGGAGATGCTGGCCTTCTGCGAGGTGCTGGCGAACCACCCGGGCACCACCCTCGAATACATCACCAACGGGTGCCTCGACACCTTCAGCGACGAGGAGATCGACCTGATGGTGGCCATGAGCACCACCGCCCGGCGACCGCTCAACTGGAACGTGCTGACCGTCGACTCGCGCACGCCGGAGAAGACCCGCCGCCAGCTGGAGGCCTCGGCCCGGGCGGCCGAGGCCGGGGGCCGGGTCATCGCCCTGACCATGCCCACCCTGGTCCCCATGAACATGAGCTTCCGGACCCACTGCGCCCTGTTCCTCATCCCCGGATGGGGCCCCGTCATGGGGCTCCCGGTCGACGAGCGCATCGTGAAGCTGGGCGACCCGGCGGTGCGGGCCGAGCTCGACGAGCTGGCCAAGTCGGATGGTGCCGGTGTGTTCCGGCGCCTGTCGAACTGGGCCAACTACATCATCGGCGACACCTTCGCCCCCGAAAACGAGGGACTGAGCTGGCGCGACGTGGGCTCCATCGCCGAGGAGCAGGGCAAGGCCCCCTTCGACACGCTGCTCGACCTGGTCATCGCCGACGGGCTGCGCACTGTTCTGTGGCCCAAGGCCTCCGACGGCGACGACGCTTCGTGGCAGGCCCGCCTCGAGGTCTGGAACGACCCCGGCGCCATGATCGGCGGGTCCGACGCCGGCGCCCATCTCGACCGGATGTGCGGATCCAACTATCCGACCTCCTTCCTCGGCGACTGCCTCCGCAAGCGCCGGCTGGTCCCGATGGAGCGAGCCATCCAACTGATGACCGAGGCCCCCGCCCGGCTGTTCGGGCTCGAAGACCGCGGTCGGGTGGCCGAGGGCCTGTGCGCCGACCTGTTCGTCTTCGATCCCGAGACGGTGGCCTCGGAGCCCGCCACCCTGGTCCACGACCTCCCGGGGGGAAGCCCGCGCCTGATCGCCGACGCCATCGGCGTCGTACGGGTGCTGGTCAACGGGGTCGAGACAGTGGTCGACGGCAAGCCCACCGGACGCCTGCCCGGCACGCTGCTCAAGTCGGGACGGGACACGGCGACGGTCGACCCGTCGCTGGCCACGGTCTGACCCTCCGGCCGACCGGATCCGGCGGTGGGCCCCGCGCCCGGGGCCCGTCCGTCGAACTCCCGGGGGATCGGCCACCACCTACACTGCTGACGCGGCGTCAGGTGTCGCCGCCAGTCAGGACGACGCGAGGGCGCCCGCGGCGCAGCATCGACGTCATCACCGCACCGCGAAAGGGGACCCGCCATGGGTAGCCAGGTCACCAGGGACGAGACGCAGCTGCTGATCGGGGGCAAGTGGGTCGAGGCCGGCAACGGCACCTACGGCATCACCAACCCGGCCACCGAGACCCTGGTGGGACAGGCCCCCGACGCCTCGGTGGGCGACGCCGCCGACGCCGCGGCCGCGGCCCGCCAGGCCTTCCCCGCCTGGGCCGCCACCCCCGTCGAGGAGCGACTGGCCCTGCTGAAGGCGGCGGCTGCCGCCATCCGGGCCAAGAACGAGGAACTGGTGCCGCTGGTCATCGCCGAGACCGGCGCCACCGCCTCGGTGGGCTCCCGCATGCAGGTCCCCATCAGCGCCGACCGCTTCGACCGCTACGCACGCGACATCCGCCATGTCCAGGAATCCATGTTGCCGCCGGTGGCCACCGCGGCCACGCCGCTGGCCCCGGGAGGCCTGATCAGCGCCCTCGCCTACCGCCAGCCCGTCGGGGTGGTGGCGGCCATCGCCAGCTACAACTTCCCCCTGACCAACATGGCCGGAAAGGTCGCCCCGGCCCTGGCCATGGGCAACACCGTCGTCATCAAGCCCGCCCCCCAGGACCCGCTGGCCGTGATCGAACTGGCCCGCGTCCTCGACGAGGTCGGGTTCCCCCCCGGGGTGGTGAACCTCATCACCTCCGAGGCGCCCGAGCCGGCCTCGGCGCTGACCAGCTCGCCCGACGTCGACATGGTGTCCTTCACCGGGTCCACCGCCGTGGGCCAGCGCATCGCCGCCGCCGGGGCTCCGACCATGAAGCGGCTGCTCATGGAGCTGGGCGGCAAGGGGGCCGCCGTGGTGTTCGAGGATGCCGACATCAAAGGGGCCATCACCGCCATCGGCTCGACCTGGGCCTTCCACTCCGGCCAGATCTGCACCGCCCCCACCCGGGCCGTCGTCCACCGCAGCATCTTCGACCAGGTCGTCGACAGCCTGGCCAAATTCGCCGGCGTCCT
>DASZGT010000287.1:0-7074 GCA_035938575.1 Acidimicrobiales bacterium | reverse complement strand
GAAGTGACCCACTTCGTCGCCGGCCTCGGCACATCCGGCACCCTCATCGGTGTCGGCCGCTATCTGAAGGAGCGCAACCCGACCATCAAGGTTCTGGCCATCGAGCCCCCGGCGGGCGAGTTGGTCGACGGGCTTCGCAATCTCTCCGACGGGTACATCCCGCCGATCTTCGTCGACAATGGGGGAGCCGAGCTCCTCGACGGTCGGCGCATCGTCCGTCCTCGGGAGTCGATCGAGTGGACTCGCAGACTGACCGAGGTCGGCATCTTCGCCGGTATCTCCTCGGGGGCGGCGCTGGCCGGAGCAGCCAAGACGGCGTCGTCCATCGACTCGGGGACCATCGTGGTCGTCGCCGCCGACGGTGGATGGAAGTATCTCTCGACCGGAGCATGGACCGACGACCTGGACGTGGTCGAGGAACGGGCCAAGTCGATCACCTATTTCTGACGGCCGACTCTCGCCGCCCGACCGTAGGCGGAAGGCCACCCGGCCTTGGTAGGCGATCCACCTCCATCCGACGTTCACGAGGGTGCCCGCGGACCGGGTCGCAGCGGGGCCACGCTCTCGCTGACCGTGCTCGGCTGCGACGGGAGTTGGACCGGCCCCGGCGGCGCCGGCAGCGGCTACCTGGTGCGGTCGGGTGGCACCACCCTGCTCATGGAGGCCGGGCCGGGCACGTTCGCTCGTCTCCAGGACCACATCGACCCGGCATCGATCGATGGGATCTTCGTTTCGCATCACCACCCGGATCACTGGGCTGATCTCCACCCGTTGGCCACGCATGCCCACTACGCACTGGGCCGACAGGGGATCCCGATCTACGCTCCGGCCGGCCTGGCCGGGGCCGCCAGTCTGGACGGATCTCCTGCGTTCGACTGGCACGAGGTGACCGACGGTGGCGCCGCTCGGGTCGGTGAGCTGGAGCTTGCCTTTCATCGCACCGATCACAGCTTCGAGACCCTGGCGGCCCGGATCGAAGCCGGGACCCATGCCCTGGGGTACTCTGCCGACACCGGGCCGGACTGGTCACTGACTGCGCTGGGGACCGGCCTCCACCTCGTACTGTGCGAGGCGACCTACACCATCGAGCATGAAGGGACCGCGGGCCATATGAGCGGACGCCAGGCCGGGGAGCAGGGGCGGGATGCCGCCGCCGAGCGCCTTGTGATCACCCACCGCTGGCCCACCGTCGACGCGTCGGCGGTCGCGTCCGAGGCTGAGGCGGCGTTTGGCGGCCCGGTGGAACAGGCCGTGATCGGAAAGGAATTCGTATTGTGACTGAAGGAACCATCGCCCGCCGGTCGACGGGACGCGCCGACGGCAGGGCCACCGACGAGTTGCGCCCGGCCACGTTCGAGCGCGACTTCACCGTCTTTGCCCCTGGCTCCGTTCTGGTCTCCATGGGGCGGACCCGGGTGTTGTGCACGGCTTCGGTGGAGGAGCGGGTCCCGCCGTGGATGCGGGGGAGCGGTAAGGGATGGGTCACGGCTGAGTACTCGTTGCTGCCCGGTTCCACCGGTGAGCGGGTGTCCCGCGAGGCGGCCAAGGGGAAACAGTCCGGTCGGACCCAGGAGATCCAGCGGCTCATCGGGAGATCGCTCCGCTCGGTGTGCGACATGGCCGTACTCGGCGAGGTGCAGATCACCGTGGACTGCGACGTCCTCCAGGCTGATGGTGGAACCCGGACCGCGTCGATCTGTGGCGCCTATGTGGCATTGCACGATGCACTGACCCGGCTGGTCCAGAAGGGCACCCTGCGGATGAGCCCGCTCACCGAGGCGGTGGCCGCGGTGTCGGTGGGGGTGGTGGACGGAGTGTGCATGCTCGACCTGCCCTACGAAGAGGACAGTCGGGCCGAAGTGGACATGAACGTGGTGATGACCTCGTCGGGCCGGTTCATCGAGGTACAGGGGACGGCCGAGGGGATGCCGTTCACCAAGGGCGAGCTCGACGAGATGTTGAGCCTGGCCGAGCACGGGATCGCCCACCTTCTCGATCTGCAGACGGAGACGCTGTCAGAACCCCCGCCGCCCCGCTGATCGTGGCGGAGCTCGAGCTGGTACTGGCCAGTGCGAATCCCGACAAGGCCGCGGAGATCGGTGCGATCCTCGGGCTCGTCCCCGGGGTTGTGCTGCATCCTCGCCCGGCCTCGGTCCCGGAAGTGGAGGAGACCGGAGACACGCTGGTGGACAATGCCCGCTTGAAGGCGTTCTCGCTGGTCGAGGCCACCGGCATGGCAGCCGTGGCCGACGACACCGGCCTCGAGGTCGAAGCCCTGGGGGGAGCCCCCGGCGTCTACTCGGCCCGCTACTCCGGCGAGCACGCAACCTACGCCGACAACGTGGCCAAGCTGCTCGAGGAGCTCGACAAGGCCGGGGCCGACTCACCGGAGCGGCGGACAGCGAGGTTCCGTTGCGTCGCCTTCGTCGGATTCCCGGACGGCACCGAAGTGTGGGCCGACGGTGAAGTGACGGGCATCATTGCCAAGCGGGCACTCGGGGAATCCGGGTTCGGCTACGACCCCGTGTTCGCACCCGAGGGTCAGGGCGGTCGCACGTTCGCCCAGATGAACCCCGAAGAGAAGCACAGGATCTCTCACCGTGGCCGGGCATTCAGGGCCCTGGCCGAGCGTCTCGAGGCCGGTCGCCGCTCCACCTGAACGGGTGGACCAGCGGCTAGCGTCGCAGCCAGCTGAGCATGGAGGCCTCCGGGTGAGTGATGCATCGCAAGGTCCGGGCTGGTGGCTCGCCTCAGACGGAAGGTGGTACTCCCCGGACCTGGCTCCTGGTTCGGCGCCGCCGTCCCCGAGTCCCGGCGCACCTCCGGTCACACCTCCCTACGGGCCGCCTCCCAGCGCGGCAGGGTACGGACCCCCGATCGACCCGCCGGGCTATGGACCCCCGCCCGGACCCCCGGCCTATGGACCCCCGCCCGGCCCGCCGGGCTATGGACCCCCGCCCAGACCCCCGGCCTATGGACCCCCGCCCGGCCCGCCGGGCTATGCCCCGGCGTTCAATCCGGGGTATGGCTACCCACAAGCTCTTCCTACCTACGGATACGCACCGGTGGGCGGGACCAACGGCCTGGCCATCGCCTCGCTGGTGTGCAGCCTGTTCTTCTGGGTCTGGGGGGTGGGCGCCATCCTGGCCATCATCTTCGGGTTCATCGCCCGCTCCCAGATCAGGCGGTCGGGGGACACGCAGCAGGGTGGGGGACTCGCCCTGGCCGGCATCATCATCGGCTTCGCCGGAATCGTCATCGGGGTCGGCCTGATCGTCGCCCTGATCGTCGCCGCCCCCAACTGCAGCCAGCCGTACTCGTGCACGTCCGCGGCCTGAACAGGCGGAACTGAGGAACGGCCGGTACCCAGGTCAGCCCGCCCGGTCGTCTCCCGGACCATCGGAGTCAGCCGTTACCGCCCACGGATCGCTCTCGGCCGGAGGGGGCATCATGGCCAGTTCGGCGAGGCTGCTCACCCGCGCGTTGCTGCCCACCGCCGGGCCGGGAGGCGGCGGGAGGGACGCGACCTGTTCTCCGGTTTCTATGGAGCTCGGCTGGGGCGGATCCTGATGGCCCGGATCAGCCATCCCGGCCGGGGGTTGCAATGCAATGAGACCTGCGGCACGCAGGTCGCGCAGTGTGCGCAGACCCACGATCCGGTCGCCACCGATCTCGTCGAGGACCGTCCTCACCGATCCCCCCAGGTTGCCGACAGCGGTCAGGACATGCCACTGGTCGTTGCGGATCTGGACGTCGTGACCGGGTGGAGCGGGGGACAGGGTCACTTCCGCCTCGAGCGGTACCACCGTGAGGATCCCGCGCCACTCCTCGACCTGGGGGTGGACCTCGTTGAGCACGGCCCCCACCGGAACCCTCGGATGCCCACTGGAGGAGGCCGATCCGACCGTGAAGTAGAACCAGCCCTCCGTCAGGCAGGCCAGCTCGAAGATGGCCTGGCCCATGGTTGCGGCTGCTCCCACCCGGGCATTGGACAGCTCGCCGTCTGCCAGCCACAGTCGGCCGTCCACCAGCCCGCCGATCACCCGCAGCTCACCGGTCTGTGCCGTCGAGGCCAGCAATGAGAGGAGATCGGACAGGGACACCACGGACAGCGATCCCTGCAGGGACGCCTGCCCTGCGTCGGCGGAGGACGGCGTCGAGGTCGAGGGCAGGGGGTCGTACCCGAGCGGGGTCGACCCGACCATGGGCGCCGGGACGGCGGCGACCGACCCATCCGCGGTGCCATCGCCCACGATGGGAGGGTCGGCGGGCTGACCGAGGATGCCGTCCAACCCCTGCCCATGATCATTGACGTGTGATCCTCGTGGGGACCGGCGGCTCCTGGCCATCGTCCATACCCTTCAGTCGAGACGCTCGGATCAATCAGCGTAACTGCATTCAGGGCGTATCTCCATGCTGACAGTGATCGCGAATCAACGCTCGGCCTGCTGTTTCAGGCCAATCCACCCTGGGAATCGGCCCATCGGCGACCGAACGCCCTCTCCTTCCCGGCCCCGGGGATCGGCCCTCGGCGCTCAGACTGGATCAGACTGAATCAGAGGGAATCGGGAGGCGGTGGCTCAGGAGACGGTGACGAGGGTGCCGATCGGGGTCAGGGGGTAGACCACGGCGGCGTTGGCCGGAGGCATCTCGACGCAACCGACGCTCTGCGGGTAGCCGTAGCTGCCCCGCACGAAGCCATGGAGGGCGTCCCCGCCGTTGAAGTAGCTCACCCAGGGGATCCCCGGGTCGGAGTACTTCGATCCGTCCGGATTGGTGCCGGTCATGGTGGTCACCTTGTACCGGAGGTAGACGGGAAAGGTGCCGGATGCGGTGGGGGCTGCCGCCACCCCGGTATTGGCCCGGGTGGAATAGACCGCAGCCCCGTTGCTGTAGACCGTTGTGGTCTGGGGAAGGACCTGCGACACATAGACGTAGTCATACGGAGCGGGGTCGATGGCCCCCGCGGTGGCGTCAGCCAGGAGCTGTTCCCACACGGCCGGGCCGGCCTGCCCATCGGTCTTGAGGTTGTGCTGCGACTCGAAGGCCATGATGGCGCCCCGGGTGATCTCGTTGGGCGTGCCCGCGGTCCACAGGCTCTGGAGTGATGCGGGCTCACCCCAGCGCCAGGTGAACGAACCCTCCTGGGCCTGGGCTGCCTCCTGCTCAGCGGGCAACGCCCCGGCCGGGGTGAAGCTGACGGGGAGATACCCGAGCTGGGCCAGGAGTTGCTGCAACCGCAGGGTGCTGCCGCCGGCAACGGTGAATCTGACCGACAACGGCTGGGCCAACCGCTTGCCGGCGGCGCTGACCACACCGGTGTCGCCGGCCGGAATCGAGATCGTCTCCGACGACAACGGCGCGAACGGGGCCAAGGCGACGAAGGTGAAGGTGTCGGGGGTGACCACCTGCCAGGTGCCGGCGACCGAGGGGCTCAGGGAGGGGGAGGGGGAGTGGGGATCGAGGGGCACTGAGAAGTGCACCGACACGGTGGCGTCGGTCGGGACCCCGGTGCTGCCGTCCGCGGGGCCCACCGAGGCCACGCTCAGGGGCCCCGGATTGGCCGCGGCCTCGACGGCCGGGGCCGTCGTCGAAGTCGGGGAGTCGACCGCCCCGCTGGAGCCGCGAACTGCGAAGGCGGCCACGCCTGATCCCACCACGACCGCCGCCACCAGTGCGACGCCGACGGGCCAGCGCCTGCGCCGGGCGCGGGGCTGTTGCGGGGCCATCGACTTCGAGTGTGCGTGTGCGGCCGACATACCTCTCCTCTGTCAACAGAATCTACCAGTCCACAGGGCAATTACGCCGCCAAATGCCAAGGAAGAGGACGCCAATTGCTTCGGTGGACCGGGTACCGCAACCGATCAGTTCGACTCGCCACCTGATCGGTCCGCCTGCACTCGCTGCTCGATGGCCAGCTCGAGCTCCCCGATGAGACGGGCATCGGTGACCTTCCCGCCGTCGGGTCCCCGCACGTAGAAGGCGTCGACCACCGCCGACCCGAAGGTGGACACCCGGGCCGAGATGACGTCGAGGCGGAAGTCGACCAGGGACTGGGTGATGCGATGGAGTTGGCCGACGACGTCCTCGGCCCGCACCTCGACCACTGTGGCCGTCGCCGAGGCAGTGTTGTCCACGGTCACCTGGGTAGAGACCAGACGGGGGGTGATGGGGCGGCGATCGCTGCGGTAGGTGCGGGCGCGCTCAGCCAGCTGCGCCTCGATGGAGAGCTGGCCGGCCATCACCGCCGCCAGGTCGTCCGACAGCCGGGCCGCCGACGGCCATCGCCCCCTCGAGGGCTCCACCGTGAAGATCTCGACGGCGACCCCGTCTTCGCCGGCAACGACGGCCGACCGTACGTTGAGCCCGTGGAGGGCCAGCACGCCGGTCACTTCGGCGAGCAGTCCCGAACGGTCGGCCGCCACCACCATGACCGTCGGGTCGTCGATGGAGAGCGCCGGCACCCCATGGGTGCGCACGGTTTCCATGATCACCCGGACCTCGTCCGTGATCCACGGCGTCGGGACGGCGGCCGGCTCGCCCGCCAGCAAGCGGCCGGTCCGTTCGACCAGCTCGGCGATCAGTCCCGCCTTCCAGGGGCCCCACGCCGAGGGACCGGTGGCCAGGCTGTCCGCCTCGACCAGCGCGGCCAGCAACTCCAGTGTCGACCGGTTGCCGACCTCCTTGGCCACCCGTTCCGCGGTGGCCGGGTCGTCGAGATCGCGACGGGTGGCGGTGTCAGGCAGCAACAGGTGCAGCCGGACCATGACGACCAGGGTGTCAACGTCCGCTTCGGGGAGGCCCATCCGCCTCCCGATGTCAGCGGCAACAGTCATGCCGACCTCGGTGTGGTCGCCCGGGAATCCCTTCCCGATGTCGTGGAGCAAGGTACCGATCAACAGCAGGTCGGCCCGGTTGACGCGGTGGGCCAGCGTGGCGGCATTGGCGGTGGCCTCCAGGAGGTGGCGATCGACGGTGAACCGGTGATAGGGGTTCCGCTGGGGCTTGTTCCGCACCGCAGCCCATTCGGGCAGGTACCGCTCGATCAGTCGGCGCTGGTCCAGGGCCTCGAGG
>DASZGT010000286.1:0-2817 GCA_035938575.1 Acidimicrobiales bacterium | reverse complement strand
GGCCATCCCCCCGAAGTGCTCGGTCCGGAATTCCATGCCCAGCAGGTCCTGGCACTCGGTGGGCCCGGTGGCCGTCTGGAAGTGCAGGGACCGCATCTTCGGGAACATCTCGTACATGGCCTCGAGCCCGGCCCGGGCGGCATCGATGCGCGGGTCGGTCGCTTCGGTGGCGGTCTCGGGGGGCGGTACCGGGTCGGAGGACTCCCACAGCCGCACCGAGCGGATCTGGGGGTCGGCCGCCACCAGGTTGCTCAGGGCCGTGGTCCCGGTCCGGGGCAGGCCGATGATGAACAGCGGGCCCTCTACCTCCTCGTCCGCGATCTCGGGACTGGCACCGAGCACACCGAGGATGCGGAGGCGGTTGGCCAGCAGCATGGCGAGGCGGCCCCCGAGGATCTGCTCGCCGAGTGCGCTCAGGCCCGACTCGCCGTTGAGCGAGTCGATCAGTCGGTCCAAACCCTCCCGCCACCCCGGGGCCCCGAACTCGGCCAGGCCGGTCTGTACGGTGGCGGCCTCGACGAGGGCCCCGGCATCGAGCATCAGACGAAGTCCGAGCCGCCGTCGACGTTGACGTCGGCCCCGGTTACGTACCCGTTGGTGCGGGAGGCCAGGTAGGCGGTGATCGATGCCACCTCGTCGGGGAGCCCGGCCCGGCCCAGATCAGCCGGCTGGTGGAAGTGCCCGTCGATCCACGTCATGACGTCGTAGGGGTCGGTGGCGTCGAGCCCCTCCTCCTCGAAGGCCGACCGGAGGCCCTCGCTGAAACTGGCGGTGACGATCGATCCCGGGCTCACGGTATTGACCAGGATCCCCTCGGGCGCCAATGACTTCGACAGGTTCTTCGACACGCTGGTGAGGGCGGCCTTGGCCGCGGTGTAGGCCACCAGCATCGGGCTCTGGCGCTGGGTCGAGTGGGCGGAGACGTTCACCACCCGGGCCCAGGGCGCCGTGCGCAGCAGGGGCAGGGCGGCCCGCACGCACCGGACCGCCGCCATCACCCCGAGGTCGAAGGTGGCGTCCCAGTCCTCGTCGCCCAGCTGCTCGAAGCGCCCCGCCCCCGGGCCGAGGGTATTGACCAGCACGTTGAGCGAGCCCCATCGCCGGCCCAGGTCGGCAAAGGCCCCCTCGACCTGGCGCCCGTCGGTGACGTCGACGGAGAGCCCCAGCGAT
Organism: Acidimicrobiales bacterium; assembly: GCA_035938575.1. Classification (GTDB taxonomy): domain Bacteria; phylum Actinomycetota; class Acidimicrobiia; order Acidimicrobiales; family RAAP-2; genus Bog-756. The sequence continues at coordinate 1,647 of DASZGT010000286.1, read as the reverse complement.
CCCGCACTGCCCGCGTCGTGCAGGGACGTCACCGTCTCGTCGATGGCCTCCCGGCCCCGGGCCAGGATCGCCACCCGTGCCCCCTCGGCGGCCAGGCGCTCGGCGATGGCTCGGCCCATCCCCTTCGAGCCCCCGGTGACAACGGCTGTTGCATCCTGCAGGCCCAGATCCATGGCCGACCTCGCTCTCAGCGCGGGAAGCGCCGTTGCACGGCCGCCCGTCGGCCATCGATGACCCGCCGTCGCTGTTCTGCACCCACCCTGGCGACATCGGGCCCCAGGACCGCTGCGAGTCGGGCGAAGGGGACCACCCGGACATCGGGCACCGGCGCGCTCTCGGCCCGCAGCCACCGGAAGATGGCCGCTCCGTGGTGGTTGCCCCCGGTGTCGAGCCAGTTGGCGATGCCCGGGTCGGAATGGGACACCACGGCACGGAACACGCCGTCGCTGTCCAGCACGGCCTGGTGACCGTTGAGGCTCGACTGGCGGTTGGCGTAGTCGATCGTCTCCCACCAGAAGTTCCCCAGGGAGACGCTCCAGTACACGGCTTCGGGGGGGACCACCTCGATGAGCAGCGACTCGTCGTCGGCCAGGCTCCACGATCCCCAGGTGCTCACGTTCTCGGCCGCCGCCCCCATCCCGGTGAGGGCGGCCGGTGGCCGAAAGCAGTTGACGCCCTGGGCCCGGCCGCCTTCTTCCACGTCCAGCCAGAAGTCGATGCTGGCCTCGACGAAGTCGCCGAGGGCCTCCAACTGGCCCCCCACCCCTGCCGCCGACAAGGGCGCTGGTCGGTCCTCGGTCCCGGTCGGTGGGCGACCGATGCACTCGATGGACAGTTCGGCCGCCTCCTCGTTGGTCCAGTCATAGAAGAACTGGCGCACCACCAGCGACGAGCTGCCCTCGGCCAGCGGCATCCAGTTGCCCGGTTGCTCGGTGGCCGACAGCACCAGCTCGAAGCGGCCGTCTTCGTCCAGGTCGAGGTCGTCGGCCACCACATTGCCGGTGTTGGTCATGCCCCCCATGACCTGGAAGCCCAGATAGCGGACAGAGTTGCGCCGGCCGCGCACCACGTAGGTGGCATCGCTGCGGATGGCCGCACCGCAGTAGGCGGCGTCGGGGCAGTCCATACCCCACTTGAGGACGTTGTCCACGTTGGCCGGGTTGAAGTGCGGCCGGTAGGGGTCGGAGTCCCGCAGTCCTTCGTCGATGCCCAGGGCCAACAGGACCAGCAGATGGCGGTAGCCGGCCGCCTGGTCCACGCCCTCCCGGGGGGCGCGCTCGGACTGCAGCACCGACCCGGCGCGGGCCAGGGAGGCCAGCAGTCGCCCCCACGCCTGGCCGGACTCCAGTTCGCCCGCCCCGGTGGGGCGGTGTCGGTAGGCCGACCCCACCGAAGCAGGGGCCCAGTTCGGTGTCGTCACGCCCGCCCCCTCAGCCGCCGTTGGCCGCGGCCACGTACGCCCGGCACGGCTGTCCCCGCAGCGATGGACAGGCGGGCTGGGGGTCAGGCGGGCTGACGCCGGCGACGACCGGGAGGACCAGGGCCGAGCGGGACGGCCCCAGTGCCACCGTGTCGGTGACGGCGCCGCCCGTCGGGTAGGTGTCGAGCGTCCACACCGGCCGGTCCCCTCCCGGGGCGGTGACGGTC
>DASZGT010000285.1:0-2556 GCA_035938575.1 Acidimicrobiales bacterium | reverse complement strand
CCACCTGTCCTTCGAGGAGGCCGTCAACGGGGTGACCACCTCGGTGAACGTGACCACCGATGCGCGCTGCCACACCTGCTCGGGTACCGGGGCCGCCCCGGGCACCAGCCCGGTGACCTGCCCCCGATGCGGGGGCTCCGGCACCCTGCAGGACAACCAGGGCCTGTTCTCGCTGAGCCAGATCTGCCCGCAGTGCGGTGGCCGGGGGACCGTGGTGACCACGCCGTGCCCGACGTGCTCGGGCTCGGGGGTCGAGCACCGCAATCGATCCGTGAAGGTGCGCATCCCGGCCGGTGTGGAGGACGGCCAGCGCATTCGGGTCAAGGGGCGTGGCGCCGCCGGCCGCGGCAACGCGCCGAGCGGGGACCTCTATGTGGTGGTCCGCGTGGATCGCCACGGCATCTTCGGGCGCCGGGGTCGCAACCTCACCCTGACCATCCCGCTGTCGTACCCCGAGGCCGCCCTGGGCACCACCATCACCGTCCCGACCCTCAACGAGCCGGTCACGCTGCGGATTCCGGCCGGCACCCCTGCGGGCCGCACCTTCAAGGTGAAGGGGCGCGGCGTCCCGGGCGACAAGCGGAACGCCGACGGTGACCTGCTGGTGACCGTCAAGGTGGACATTCCCGGCAAGCTGACCGATGAACAGCGCGCCGCGGTCGAAGCGCTCGCCGCCGTGGTCGACCCGCCGGAGCGCCAGGTCCTGGGGGTCTGAGGTGCCTGACGATCGCCGATCCCGCGCCGTCTACGTGATCTCGGTGGCCGCCGAGCTCACCGGGGTGCACCCCCAGACCCTCCGCGTCTACGAGCGCAAGGGCCTCCTCGACCCGAGCCGCACCGAGGGAGGGAGCCGGCGATTCAGTGAAGAGGATCTGGACCGGTTGCGCCACATCCAGAGCCTGACCACCTCCGGCCTCAATCTTGAAGGCGTCCGGCGGGTCATGGAACTCGAGGACGAGGTGGCTCGGCTCCGCAGCGAGTTGGCGGAGGCCCGCGCCGAGGCCCGCGAGCAGGTGGCGGTGACCCACCGCCACTACCGGCGCGACCTGGTGCCACTGTCGCAGGGGCTGGTCCCCACCCGGCCGGCCCGCCGCGCCGGGCATGCGGGAGGGTCGCGGTGAGCCTCAGTCCCGACCGGTGGACCCTCAAGACCCAGGAGGCGTTCAGCGCCGCCGTGGAGCGGGCCCGCGCCGCCCACAACGCCGCGGTCACGCCCGAGCACCTGCTGGCGGCCATCCTCGACCAGCCCGACGGGATCGCCGGACCGATCCTCGCCCGGGTGGGTGTCGAGTCCGCCGTCGTGGCCGACCGGATCGACGCCGAGCTCGGCCGCCTGCCCCAGGCTTTTGGTGGTGCCGAGCCGGGCATCGACCGGGCCCTGCGCGACGTGCTCACCGCGGCCGACAACCAGCGCACCGACATGGGGGACGAGTACCTGTCGGTCGAGCACCTGGTGCTGGCCATGGCCGACCGCATCGGTGTGGACCGTAACCAATTGCTGAGCGCCCTCCGCGACGTCCGGGGCAGCCACCGGGTCACTTCGCAGAATCCCGAGCAGACCTTTCAGGCCCTCGAGCGCTACGGCCGCGATCTGACCGCGCTGGCGCGGCAGGGGAAGATGGATCCGGTCATCGGACGCGACGAGGAGGTGCGTCGGGTCATCCAGGTGCTGTCCCGCCGGACCAAGAACAACCCGGTCCTCATCGGGGAGCCCGGGGTGGGCAAGACGGCCATCGTCGAAGGCCTGGCCCAGCGGATCGTCGAGGGCGACGTCCCCGAAGGGCTGAAGGGGAAGCGGGTCATCGGGCTCGACATGTCCTCCATGGTGGCCGGGGCCAAGTACCGGGGTGAGTTCGAGGAGCGGCTGAAGGCGGTCCTGAAGGAGATCACCGACGCCGAGGGGGAGGTGATCACCTTCGTCGACGAGCTCCACACCATCGTCGGGGCCGGCGGCGGTGCGGAGGGGGCCATGGACGCTGGCAACATGATCAAGCCCATGCTGGCCCGGGGCGAGCTCCGTCTCATCGGTGCCACCACCCTCGACGAGTACCGCCAGTACATCGAGAAGGACGCCGCCTTGGAGCGCCGATTCCAGCAGGTGTTTGTCCCGCCGCCGTCGGTCGGGGACACCATCGCCATCCTGCGCGGGTTGAAAGAACGGTACGAGGTCCACCACGGCGTCCGCATCCAGGATGCCGCGCTGGTGGCCGCCGCCGTCCTCTCGGACCGCTACATCACCGGCCGGTTCCTCCCCGACAAGGCCATCGACCTGATGGACGAGTCGGCCAGCCGGCTGCGCATCGAGATCGACTCCATGCCCACGGAGCTCGACGTAGTCACCCGTCGCCTGCGCCAGCTGGAGATCGAGCGGATGGCGTTGGAGAAGGAGACCGACAGCGCCTCCGCCGAGCGCCTGGCCCGACTGGACGAGGAGATGGCCAATCTCCGCGAGGAGTCGGTGGCGATGACCGCTCACTGGCAGTCCGAGAAGGAGGCCATCGCCACCATCCAGTCCCTCAAGGGTGAGCTCGAGCACCAGCGCGGCGAGGCCGAGCG
>DASZGT010000284.1:0-5370 GCA_035938575.1 Acidimicrobiales bacterium | reverse complement strand
GTCTGGGCCGTGTCTCAGTCCCAGTGTGGCTGATCGTCCTCTCAGACCAGCTACCCGTCGAAGCCTTGGTGAGCCGTTACCTCACCAACAAGCTGATAGGCCGCGAGCCCCTCCCGAAGCGGAATCCATTTCCTCACCAAGCCATGCGACTCGGTGGGGATATCCGGTATTAGCACCGGTTTCCCGGTGTTGTCCCGGTCTTCGGGGCAGGTTGCTCACGTGCTACTCACCCGTTCGCCACTCGATCTTCACCGGTATTGCTACCGGATGGATCTCGTTCGACTTGCATGTGTTAGGCACGCCGCCAGCGTTCGTCCTGAGCCAGGATCAAACTCTCCATTGAGACCCCGTCAAGACCCGGAGGCCTTGCCGAAATCGAAGAGCTGACGTCGAGGACACTGATCCTCTCGGTCAACTGAATACTGGCAAAGAACAGACATTGTCCGTTCAATGCTTTGAATTGACTGGCGATCTCGGGTTGCCCCGCGATCGCCCGCACTGACTTTTGGCTATCACTATTCCGTTTTCAAGGAGCGACCAGGCACACGCCGAAGGCGTCGATGCCGGATTTTCCACAGGCAGAGGCTAAAGCCCCAATCTGTAGGTGCCTGGCGAGACCCTCGCGGGTCGTTCACCGGGACTAGTCACATTAGCCCCTACGGCCCCGGGTGTCAATCGCCTTGCCCGCCCCGGCCCGGCACCCAAACGAGCCCGAAGGACCGTTGTCGGACACGGTATCAGCGGTGTTGTTCGCCGACGTAGGCGTTGAGAACCACCTGACCGGACTGGTCTGTCACCCAGACGTCGGTGACCTGGTTGAGTGCCACGGCGCACGACAGCTGCACCTCGAGTGTGCCGGATCGGGCCGCCGTCCGGTAGCTGCCCGCCACCCACCACCGACCCGATGCCGACTTCATGGCCACCGTCAGGACCTGCCCCGGTGCCTGCCCCGACTCCCGCAGGGTGCCGCGGGTGCCCCACGACTGGGAGGTGAGCGCGATCGAGGCCACCACCCCGGGCTGTCCCCTCAGGGCCATGGTCCGGCTCGGAGGCGCAGGGGCACCGCCGAGCGCCACTACCGCCGTGATGGCGGCCGCTGCGGCCACGAGCGCCCCGACACCACCGGCCAACCTGCGGCGGCGCCGTCCTCGGGCCCGGGGCCCGCTCTGGGACAGGTGTCCCGCCTTCCTCCCATGGCCGGCCTCGGTATCGGCACCGGCATAGGAGAACGGTTCAGCCGGGGCGGCCTCCACCTGGCCTCCGGCGGCCGCCGCCTCCGTCGGCAACTGAGGCTCGAGACGTCCAACCTGAGCGGGATCGACCGAGCGCAACGCACCGGCCGCGCTCAGCAGATCGGCGGCGTCCTGACGACAGCTCAGGCAACTGGCGACATGCTCCCGGAGGTCCCGGGACTCGCGTTCCGTAGCCAGCCCGATGGCGTCCATGGCCATCGTCCCCTGCCATTCGGCGCAGTCTCGTCCCATCACTCCTGCCATCCCGCGGCATCCAGGTTCGCTCGCAGGGCCTTGAGGGCGTAGAACAGTCGGCTCCGCACCGTCCCTTCGGGAATGGCCATCCGCGTGGCCACCTCCTTGCTGTTCTGTCCCCGGAAGTACATCTCGACGATGACAGCCCGATGCTCCGAGCTCAGGCCGAGGATCGCCTCCTCCACCTGCCACGAGTCCATGGCCTTCTCGACCCCGTCGTCGACCGCCTCGGTCATCGGGCCCGACCGGGCGTTGTGGATCTCCGCTCGGGCTCGGGTCCTCGCCATGTCAATGAGAAGGTTTCGCTCGATGGAGAACAGCCACGTCCTCAACGAGCCACGCGAGGAATCGAACCGCTCACGGGATCTCCACGCTCGGACGAACGTCTCCTGCACCGCGTCCTCGGCCAGATGGGTGCTGCCCAGCACCCTCCGGGCGAGACCGTGGAGCTCGGCCTGGTGGGCCACGAAGGCGTGGCGCATCCGCTCTTCGTCCGCCGCCTTCGCCAACGGCCCGGGCCCGAACGATGGCGGGGCCGTCGACCGGCCGAATTCGGTCACCTCGTCAACGCTACCGCCCCGCTGATGGCTCAATCCGGGAGGAAGGTTGGCCAGCTCAGTAGCCGTAGCCACCGGAGGACTTAGCCGTCGTCGGGGTCGTCGCTGCCGGTGGCGGCGCCGCACTGGACGCGCCGGACGCGGGAATGACGAACCAGATGCCCGCGAACCCCTGGCCGTTGGCGTCGCCGGTCTTGGTGTCGCCCGAATAGCGGTAGAGGGGCATCCCCTTGTAGGTCACCTGGAGCGTCCCGTCGGAACGGGCCACGGTTCCGAGGTTCGAGGCACTGAGGCCGGCGGCGCCCACCACATGGGCCGTGCCCGAAGGAACGGTCAACGGGGGCCACAGAGAGGCGCAAGCACCCGTGCACGTCGGCGCCCCCGTCCCGTCCGCAGTGAGGCGGTAGAGCGTCATTCCGGCACTGTTGGTCAGGACCGTGCCGTGGGCGGTGCTGCCGGTCAGCACCACGGCCGCGGCGGCCGCCCCGGACGTCGGGGTGGAGGACCCACCACCGCCGGTCGTGGTCGTCGAGGTTGAACCGCCCGAGCTGCAGGCCGCCGCCACCAGGGCCACCGCGCCCAAGGCCCCGACCGCCAGCCACCGCGATCCTGAAAGCGACCGCCGACCCACCGACTCCCGACCCACCGACCCCCGACCAATCGACCGCTCATTCGTTCCCATGCCTTTTCGACCTCTCTCCGCATCAATTTGCCAGGTATTACGTCCGCGAAGGGGAATCTGTTCAATCTCGGCGCCGTCCCGGACGGCAGCATGGCTGCGGCGCTGCGTGGTCGGGTCCGGGCCCGCGAGCACGGACGACCCCGATACATCACCCGAAGGTGAAGTCGTAGGCCTGCACTCCGGGGGATACCGCCAAAGACAGAACTGCCTGCTGCGACGAGGACGACCCGACCAGCTGGTAGAGCTTGGGCTCGCCGCTGACGGCGACCGTTCGAGTCGGCTTTCCGTCGACGGAGACTCGAATCGTCCCCGCTCCTCCCAGGACCAGGTAGACGTCCTTGGCCTGAAAGGCGAGGTCCAATGTCGCTCCCGGGCCGGCGGTGGAGCTCTCCGCTCCGATCGACCAATCGCCGTTGTAGGCGTACTCGTCCTGGGGGATGGAGGGGGACGCCTGGTAGGTGGCCATACGATCCTGCTGCACGGTCTCCCCGGCGAGGTTCTGAAGGTGCTGGTAACCCAGGTACGACTCGGGCGTGGTCGGCTCGTTGGGCGTGGTGTTGGCGACATCGGTGGGCTTGGGCAGGACCACCTTCGGATCGGCCGCCAGCAACAGTTGTCGGATGAAGGCCTCACTCTGGGCGTACTGGCCCTCGCCGAAGTCGACGTGGCGCACGTGGCCGGTCGCATCGACCAGGTATTCGGCCGGCCAATAGTTGTTCTGGTACGCGTTCCAGGTCGAGTAGCCATTGTCGATGGCGATCGGATAGGCGACGCCGAGTTGGCCGGCGGCCTGTGACACGTTGGAGACCACGTGCTCGAAGGCGAACTCGGGTGTGTGGACACCGATGATGGTCAGACCGTCCTTGGCGTAGGAGCGGTTCCAAGCCTCGAGATGAGGAAGGGTGCGCTGGCAGTTGATGCACGAGTACGTCCAGAAGTCGACCAGGACGACCCTACCCCGCAGGCCGATGATCGACAGGGGCTCGTTTCCGGGCGTGTTCAGCCACCGGTCGATTCCGGAGATCGGTGGCGCCGTTCCGCACTCCTGGAGGGTGGCACTGGCGTCGGTACACGATGCGATGGCGCCACCCGAGTTGTTGCCGGTCACGCTGCCCAGAGCCTGCTTGGCACTGGGGTTGGCCTCGATCCGGGTCTGGAGTGAATTGGTGTAGCCGGGCAAGGCCCTCTGCAGACCGTCGGTCAGGTTCGCGCCGATGGCCACAGCCGTGAGGACGAGAACGGCCCCGATCACCTTGCGGGCCACGGCGGCCTGGGATCGGACCAGGTGCATCCGTGTCCCCAGACGCTGCCCGAGCAGCGCGAAGACGAGCAGGGGAACGGCGATGCCAAGGGCGAACGCCACCGTCAGCAGAAAGGCCCCGAGGCCGAATCGGTGATTGGCGCCGACCACCGTGATGGCAGCCAGCACCGGGCCCGCGCAGGGCACGAAGACCAGTCCGAGGCTGAGGCCCAGGACGAACCCACCACTGTCGCTGTGCTGACGGCCACCGGCCACCCTGGCGAACGGGCGCTCCAACGCATCCCCGATCGCCGGAACGATCAACCCCAGACCGACCACCCCGAGCACGATGAGTCCGATCCATCGCAGTGCGTCCTGGGGAAGGCCCAGCAGGCTCAGCAGCCACGAGCCGATCAGGGTGAACACCGAGAAGCTCAGGACCAGTCCCCCGACCACCGCCAGTGGCCGCCGGCGGCGGCGCCGTTGAATCTCGGACAGCTGTACGTCGGGCTCGGCCAGCTGTACGTCGGCCGAGCCCGCGATGGCGCCGGCCGTACCCGCCTCAGAGGACGGTTGGGCCGGTCCAACGGCTTCCCGCCCGTCGTCGGGGAGGCCACCGGCCGCCCCGGCGGCGAAGATCACGGGCACGACGGGGAGAATGCACGGGGATATCCCCGTGACCAGACCTCCGAGGAATCCGATGAGGACGACGGTGATCACCAGGTCAGCCTCCCACGGTGCTTGCTCGAGTTCCGTTCACCTCGGCCACCGGATTTCCGTCCGCGGTTCCGCAAGCCCGACGCGCCACCCGACAGTCGCTGCCCGGTCGCAGCCTGGTTGGACGCGCCGAGGCGACCCCTCGATCGTGCAGTCCGCTCGATGGCGCCATTTGCGGTCGCCGACAGGTCAGGCCGACGACGGGCTCACTGCTCCCCGTCGATGCGGCTCCGGTCCGATTCCAACCGGTGCACGAACCGCTCGAGTTGGATGCTCACCGCCAACGGCCCGGCACTGCCGGGGGTGGTGCGGCGGGTGACAGCCACGCCCGGCTCCAAGAGCGCGGCCGCCTCCGAGCCCAGGGCGGGGTGCGCCTCGACCAGCTCCTCCAACGGGACCCGCCGCTCGATGGAATCGTGCACCAGTCCGCCAACCACCGTATGGGCCTGCCGGAAGGGCATGCCGCGCTCGACCAACCATTCGGCCAGGTCCACGGCGGCCAGCGCGGAATCGCCGGCGGCTTCCTGCATGCGGTCGGTGTTGAAGGTCACCGTCGTCATGACGCCGGCGAGCGCGGCCAAGGCCAGGTGGGTCTGGTCCACGGAGTCGAACAGCGGCTCCTTGTCCTCCTGGAGGTCCCGGTTGTAGGCGAGCGGGAGGCCCTTGAGCGTGGCCAGCAGCCCGGTC
>DASZGT010000283.1:0-20129 GCA_035938575.1 Acidimicrobiales bacterium | reverse complement strand
ACGGCGTCCACGATGGCGGAGTCCAGCTTCTCGAGCGCCCCTCGCTGCCCGTCGGGGACCGTGTACTGCCCTTCGCCCAGGATCCGGACGATCATGATGCCGAGTCCTTGTGCTCCGCCGATCCGAGCTCGGCCGCCGGCGGGGCGCCCGCTCCGACCTCTGCCTTCAGGGCGGCCAGTTCGGCGTCCACCGTCGAGGTCGTCGAGGCCTTGTTGAGCTGGGCCTGGATGTCGTCGACGGGGTTGGTGAGGTCGGTCAGTGCTCCCGAGGCCAGCAGCTCGTCCATGGCGCCGGCCCGGGCCTGCATGCCGTCGATCTTGTCCTGGGCCCTCTGCATCGACATGCCCGCATCGCTCATCGACTCGGAGATGCCCGAGACCGCCTCGCCGATCTTGGTCTGGGCCTCCGCCGCCGTGTAGCTGGCCTTCATGGTCTCCTTCTTGGTGCGGAAGGAGTCGACCTGGGTCTGCAGCTTCTGGGCGGTGGCGATCAGCTTCTCCTCCTGGGTCGCCACCTGCTGGTGCTGGGTCTGCAGGTCGGTGAGCTGGTCGGCCAGGGCGGTGCGCCGGCCGAGCGCCTCGCGGGCCAGGTCCTCGTTGCCTTGGGTGAGGGCGGCCTTGGCCTGTTGCTGGAGCTTGTCGGCCTGTCCCTGGAGCTGGGTGGCCTGCAGCTCGATCCGCTTCTTGGCCGTCGTCACATCGGCCACGCTGCGGCGGACCTTCTGGAGGCTCTCGAGCTGCTTCTGGTACGACAGATCGAGAGACTCCCTGGGATCCTCCGCCTTGTCGAGGAGCTTGTTCGTCTTGGCCTGGACAATCCCCGAAAGACGCTTCATCACGCTCATGCTGGTAGATCCTTCCTCATTCGTCGCAAACGAAGCTTAGGGCCTCACTGCCCGGTAGCGTGATCGCCGTGCCTGATCCGCTCTGCCTCCTGACCGTCCACGCCCACCCTGACGACGAATCCTCGAAGGGCGCCGGCTCAGTCGCCCGCTACCACGCCGAAGGTATCCACACCGTGCTGGTGTGCTGCACGGGAGGCGAGGAGGGGGAGATCCTGAACCCGGCCCTGGATACGCCCGAGGTGCATGCGCGCCTCGCCGAGCTGCGCCTCGAGGAGCTGGCCAGGGCCACCGAGATCATCGGCTACGACGAAGTGGTCATGCTGGGCTATCGGGACTCGGGCATGCCGGGCTCGGAGGCCAACGCCAATCCGGCCAGCTTCGCCCAGGCTCCCCACGACGAGGCCGTCGAGCGCCTGGTGGCCGTGGTCCGCCGGACCCAGCCCCAGGTGATGGTGGTCTACGGCGACGAGCAATCGGGGTATCCCCACCCCGACCACCTGCGTGTCCACGAGATCGGGTTGGCTGCCTTCGAGGCCACCGGGGACCCGGATCGCTTTCCCTCCGCCGGCCCGCCGTGGCAACCCAGCAAGCTCTATTACACGGTGTTCTCGGCGGCTCGCTTCAGGGAGATCCACGAGAAGTTCCTCGAGCTGGGCCTCGAGTCCCCCTTCGACGAGGGGTGGCGCGCCAGGTGGAAGGAGATCCCCGCGGAACCGATCACCACGTCGATCGACATCTCCGACTACGCCGATGTCCGCCGTGATGCGCTGCTGGCCCATGCCACGCAGGTGGACCCGAATTCGCGGTTCTGGTTCGGACTGCCGCCCGAGGTGATGCGCGGGATCCACCCGTTTGACGACTACCGGCTGGCACTGGTGGTCGGGCCGGATGGCGCCCTGGTGACGGCGCCGGTGGACGGAGCACGACCGGAATCGGGTGGGGCGGTCGAGTCGGACCTCTTTGCCGGCCTTCGCCCTGTCGGATGAGCTGGACGGTCCCGGCGTTGACGACGAGTTGGGGTGAGCGGTGAGCAAGTGGCTGTCGGCGGAGTGGTTCGATCAGGCCCGGGCGCTGGTGGTCGATCAGCTGTCGCATCCTGGCCTCTCGGCCCGCATCCAGTACGAGGTCACCGGGGGGCCGGACGGCGACGTCTCCTACTACTGCATCCTCGAGGACGGCCGGCTCCAGTCGATTGGTGGCGGCCGCGTCGAGTCCCCCGATGTCACCATTACCGCGCCCTGGGCTGATTCGGCGGCCATGCAGCAGGGCGATCTGGATCCGAACGTGGCGTTCATGCAGGGCAGGATGAAGGTGTCCGGTTCGATGGGGGTGATGATGGCCCTACTCCCGACCACAACAACACCGGAGTACCAGGACCTGCTTCGCCGGATCGCCGAGATCACGGAGTTCTGAACGGCGGGATGGTCCCGGGGCTCGACCCGCCGAGGTAGGGCAGGTGGATGGTCCCGGCGCTCTGCAGCAGGATGAGCGTGACCGCCGTCCCGATGAACACGATCAGGGCTACCACCAGGTAGGGCTTCGCCCTTCTCCATGGCGAGGTCGTGGGAGCCGACCGGGTCCCCTGGCGTCGGTCGCTGCCGCTTCGGGGCCTGGCCACCGTGGTCACCGACGGCACGCCGACGAGGCCTTGATGCCGCACGGCAAAGTCGGTGATCCGGCGGGACAGATCGTTCGCATCGCCACCGCGGTGGAGGAAACGGTAGGTTCCGAAGGGAGTCCGGATGGCGATCACCGCGCCCGGTTCGGCGTATGGGAGCGCCCGGCCGGGCCGAGCGGGACCACTGGGCCGACCAGGGCTACGGGGTGCGGTCGCAGCGGTCGTCGACACCGCCGGCTGGGCCGCATGCTGCTGTGCCGGTCCAGCTCCGTTGTACTGGGGCTCGACCCACTTCTCGGGGACGGTCCCTCCCGGCCAATGCTCGACCACATGGGCCGAGACCGATGACCAGGGCAGAACCCGCGGTTGACCGCCAGGCGATCTGGTGACGCCGATCCCGTCGTCGGCGAAGGTGATGGCCTCGATGGTCACCGGATAGTTGCCGGCGGAGTCGAGGAGTAGGAGTCGTTCGAGACGGAGAGCCGGCAGCGGGCTCCCGGCCGGGGAGGCCGATGCTGCGGCCACCCCGGGACTCTTCCCTATCGACTGCTCTCCGTAGGCCACCGCAACTCCCATCCGTGGCCCCAGGATACCGACGCCGTGCGCTGCCATTGGTGCACCGGCTCGGGACCGGGAGGCCTTTGGCAACCTGAAACCGGGGGAGGGCGTAGACGATGCCGTCTGCTCGCCGACAAGCGACCAGGAGGGCGACCATGAGGAGGGGTGTCCGGCAGGAGCCTGCTCAGCCGAGGCGCACTCAGCTCCGGCGCATGGCGTCGTGAAGCGGTCGGTACCCGATGAGCGTGACGCCCGCCTCGGCGATCAAACGGTCGAGACCGCGATCGGCCACCAGCAGCACGTGGTCGGCCACCCGTTGCCTCCAGTCAGTGGTGATGGCCCGGAGTTCCGGGGTGTCGATGGCCGGGTGGAGGGTGAGCTCGGTGAGCCCGGGCTCGAGGGTGGCCACCAGGTCGAGGAAGGCCTGACGACTCTCCATGGCCGGCAGGGTGGGAAAGCGATCGGCAAACAGCACCCCTTCTTCCGCAGCCAACTGGCGCACGGGAAATCCCACGTTCGGCTCGGCCTCGGCGCTGAGCAGGCGGAGAGGCAGGCTGAAATCAACCGCCAGTTCGAGGTAGATGTCGAAGAATTCGGGCCGGAGCACGAGGGCGTCCAGGTGGGCGTCGAGGTGGCTGATATCGAAACCCCACAGGACCGCCCGCTCGAGCTGGGCCCGGCACTCCCGACGGACCTCGTCGAGATCGGCGTGGTCCCAGACATCGCCGACCGTGCGCGGGAACCCCCCGTCGCCGTCCAACAGCGACGGGGCATTGGTGATCGGCCCCCAGCGGTACAGATCGTGCTCGGCATTGAGAGTCAGGCGAACGCCGATGTCTTCACCGCGGAACCGCGAGGCTGCTTCCCGGGCCCATGGGGCGGGGACGATCAGCGACGCACTGGTGCCGATTCCTTCGCGGAGGGAGTCATAGACACCGACCGAGGAAGCGTGGCAGAACCCGAGGTCGGCGCAGTTGAGGATGAGCAACTTGGCATCGGGCGGGTGCCCCAGGCGCTCGGCAACGGTCGGCATCCACCTGACCGTAGCGCCAAGGACCGTCAGGCGGCGCGCCCAGTTGGCCGAGGGTCACCCTCGGGGTGGTCCTGCCGGGTGGCCGTCGCCGTCCCTTCGAGTTGGGCCCGTGCGGCGGCGACGCCCTGTCGGCCGATGCGGCGGGTCTGCTCATTGAGGCGCCGGCTGCGGGTCGAGGTCGGCGCACCTTGAGCTGGTTCCTTCCGCGCCGTCCGCTCCGAGCGGGGAGATGCCTCGGTCAGGGGGAGCTGCGGTTGGAGGCTCTGGGATTCGCCCCGTCCATCGGTGGTCATGGGATCACTATGCCCGGAGGGTGTATCAACTACCCATGGTTGATGAGACTGATGCGTCGTCGGGGCCTCGCTACGGGATCACCATCCCCTTCGACGGGGTCCCGCTGGCTGATCATCGCTGGTGGTACGAGGAATTGGTCCGTCTCGGCTACACCGATGCCTGGTCGGCGGAGACGGACGGCTCGGACGGTTTCACCCCCTTGGCGTTGGCCTCGGCCTGGACGCCCGAGCTGCGGCTCGGGGTGGCCATCATTCCCGCCTACACCAGGGGTCCAGCCCTTCTGGCGCAGAGCGTGGCCGCCTTGGCCGAGGCTGCGCCTGGCCGGTTCAACCTGGGGCTCGGAACCTCGTCGGACGTGATCGTGAGCCGGTGGAACGGCTTCGCCTTCGACGAGCCCTACAAGCGGGTGCGGGACACCATCCGTTTTCTGCGGTCAGCTCTGGCGGGCGAGAAAGTGGACACTGAGTACGACACATTCGCGGTCCGTGGATTTCGGTTGAGTCGCCCCGTGGAGCACCCGCCACCGATCTTTTTGGCCGCCCTTCGTCCCGGGATGCTGAGGCTGGCCGGTCGGGAGGCCGACGGGGCCATCCTCAACTGGCTGTCGGCCGAGGACGTGGCCACGGTCAAGCCGGAGCTCGGCGCGGACATCCCGATCGCGGCCCGTATTTTCGTCTGCCCGTCCGAGGATACGGACACGGTTCGGATGGTGGGTCGGCGGATGATCGCTGCGTACCTGAACGTCGGTGTCTACGCCGCGTTCCACCGCTGGCTGGGGCGGGCCCCGGAGCTCGAGCCGATGTGGACGGCGTGGCAGTCCGGTGATCGGAAGGGCGCGCTGGCTGCCATTCCCGATGCGGTAGTGGACGCACTGGTTGTGCACGGGTCCTACGACGAGTGCCGGGCGCACGTGGGCCGCTATGTGGCCAACGGGGTCACGATCCCGGTGATGGCAGTGATCCCGCTTGGAATCTCGCTCGAGGAGGCCGTCAGGGGACTGGCGCCGCCGTGGACCGCCGGATGACATCCGTTCGGTGACCGCCCTTTTTTGGCCGGATCAGTCCCCGCGGTAGCGGGCGACGATCTCGATGTCCATGTCGCGCACCTGGTCGGCCAGGTCCTCGTGGAACCGCTTGAGTTCGGCAGCCAACCGCGGATCGGACAGGGCCATGATCCTGATGGCCAGGAGCGCGGCATTGCGTGCGCCGTTGACCGCCACAGTGGCCACCGGAATGCCCTTCGGCATCTGGACCATGGCCAGCAGCGAGTCGAGCCCACCCAGGTTGGCCAGTGCGACCGGCACGCCGATCACCGGCAGCGGGGTGGCCGCGGCGACGACGCCGGCCAGGTGGGCGGCCCCGCCGGCGGCGGCGATGATGACCTTGATGCCGGCGTCGACGGCCCCGCGAGCAAACGCGATGGTGTCGTCCGGGGTCCGGTGGGCCGAGAGCACCCTCACCTCCACCGGGATCCCGAACGAGCGGAGGGTCTGGACCGCGTCGTCCATGATCGACGAGTCAGAGGCGCTTCCCATGATGATGGCAACGGACATGCCCGCATTCTGCCCGACCGGTGGCCCCCGGTCACATCCATGTGACGACCCTTCGCGCTCGATTCCCCGCAGACCGAGAGGCGGACCTGTACGGTTGATCGAAAATTCGTTCGTGGCCCGGTCGTGGACCACGACGGTCTTACACCGGCCGGAATGGGCTGGTCGGAGGGGGAGTGACGATGCGCATCGGCGCCATGTTCAACACTGAGGTTCCGTTCGATCAGATGATCGACGAGGTCGCGTCGCTGCGCGAGGCCGGTATCCAGACGGCGTGGGCCTCGCAGATCTTCGCCTATGACGCGCTCACGGCCATCGCCGCCATCGGGCGGGAGGTGCCCGGCATCGACTTCGGCACGGCCGTCATTCCGACCTATCCGCGCCATCCGGTGATGCTGGCGGGCCAGGCCCTGACCGTGCAGGCGGCCACCGCGGGGCGCCTGACGCTGGGAATCGGACTGTCCCACCAGGTGGTCATCGAACACGTCTTCGGGCAGTCCTTCGAGAGGCCCGCCCGGCACATGCGCGAGTACCTATCGATACTGGTCCCGCTGCTCGAAGGGGAACAGGTCACGTTTGCCGGCGAGACCCTACGAGCCTCCACCTTCGGACCGTTGCAGATCTCGGCACCGGCGCCACCGGTGCTGGTGGCAGCGTTGGGCGACACGATGCTGAAGATCGCCGGCCAACTGGCGTCGGGAACGGTCACGTGGATGACGGGCCCCGCCACCATCGAGTCGCACATCGCACCGACCATCCGGGCGGCCGCCGCCGCCGCGGGCCGGCCCGAGCCCCGAATCGGGATGGGACTTCCGGTCTGTGTGACCGACGACGTGGAGGCGGCGAGGGAGAAGGCCTCGGCGGTGTTCGCCATCTACGGGCAGTTGCCGTCCTACCGCGCCATGCTCGACCGGGAAGGGGCCGGGGGTCCGGCCGACGTGGCCATCGTCGGTACCGAGGCGGAGGTCAAAGCCCAGATTCGACGACTGGCCGACATCGGGGTCACGGACTTCTGCGCGGCGCCGTTTGGCTCGGCTGATCAGATGACCGCTTCTGTGGCTGCCCTGGCCACCCTGATCTAACCGTCAAGTAAAGGGTTAGAATTCAGTGGCTCGACGGTCCGTCTGATGCCTTGCCGTCGTCATCCACCGGAGGTTCCGGCGGATCCGGAGTTCGACGTCCAGGAGAACTGCGACGCGAAGGCGACCTGCCCGTAGAACGCAGGCCAGGCCCCCCCAAACAGCGGCTGGGCAATCTCCACGGGTGCCATTGCGGTAGTGGTGCCCAGCCACAGGCCGTTGTCGCTCGCGTAGAGCAGATTCTTCATGTCGTTCGACCACAGCGGAACCGTTGCGCCTGGGTCTCGCGGCGCCTGCCTGGTGGAGCCCGACGCCGGGTCGAACACCTGCAACTCGTGAGCGTCGTACCAGGTTGCCACGGCCTGTTGGGAATACCACTCCGGACCGACCGGGCCCTGGGCGTAGGCCAACGTGGCACCGTTCGGCGACCAGACCGGATCGACGGTGACCGTGCCCGCCGGGTGTGGAACTGCGGTGCACTCGGTGGTGACGGGCGAGCAGACGACCACCTGCTTGCCTTGCCAGATCGTTCGTCCCACACCGCCACCGCTCGTCGCGTCGACGAATGCGAGCCAGCCGGTCACCGAGGACGAGGGTACGCCGGCGCTTCCGTTCTCGAGCGTGGTCCCGAGGGGTCGCGGCGTTGCCTCCGGTCGGGCCACGGCGAAGAAGGGGGACCCGTCGGCAGTTGCGTCCCCTCCCGGCACGCCGCCGCTTCCGACGGTCGTGTAGCCGATGCCCCATACCGGCCACCACCCGGCCGGGACGATGTAGCTCTCAGTGAGGGACTGCCACAGTGTTGACGGGCCGCCGTCCACCGGGTAGCTCGCCAATGTGGCGGTCCAGGGGTCGGGCCCCGATGGCCCGGTCTGAGTGGAGAGAGCGATGGCCGAGCCGTCGGGCGACCACACCGCTCCCGTGACGTGGGTGTTCGCTACGAGCTGCCGGACCGCACCAGCCGGACTCACGAGGTCCACGCCGGTGGCGTCACCGAAGGGAACCGTGGCGGCCTTTCCCACCGAGATGGCGAAGAGGTCCGAGTGGGGACCCCAGCCGAAGGCCGCCTGGATGGCCACTCCCCGCAGCGGATGGGCGTGGCTCCCGTCCGATCGCGCCAACCACAGTCCGGAGGACAGCACCGTCGAGATCACATCGCCACCAAAGTCTTGGCTGGCCTCCTTCGAGGCAACGAAGGCCAGCCACTTGCCGTCAGGGGAGAAGGAGGGACTACGGGGCACGAGGCCCGGCGTTCGGACCTGGCGCAGCGCGGTGGACGCGGAGGCGCCGTCCACCACCCACAGGGTGCCCCGGGAGACGAAGGCCAGCTGGCCGTGTCCGGCGAATGCCGCTTGGTCGACCACCGGTCCCGGCGGTCCCCCGGGCCGGCTGTTGGCCACGGGAGTCGGTGATCCTCTGCCCGCCCGGGCCAGGACCATTCCCCCAAGCGCGATGGCGACGACCACCATCGTGATGGCGACGATCAGGAGACGCCGGCGACGTTTGCGGCGGTGCGCCTCTCTGATGAGCGCTTCGGCAGGATCGGCGGCCCACTCGGGTGCCGGTCTTTCGAGGACCTTCACCTCATCCTCGCCCCCGCCTGCAGATCATAGTGATAGTATGAATAGCACAATGCTGCCGGTCAAGATCGATTCGCAGAGTTCGGTGTTGCTCTTCGAGCAGGTGGCCGCCGAGCTCCGGCGCGCCATTGCCGAGGGCGAAGCTCGGCCCGGCGAACGCCTTCCCCCGGCCAAAGATCTCGCCGCAGTGTTGGGTGTCAATTCCAACACAGTGCTTCGGGCCCTACGCCAGCTGCGCGACGAGGGCCTCCTCGAGTTCCGAAGAGGACGGGGAGTCACCGTGTCGGGACAGGCCCCGGCTCGGAGCGCCGTCATCGCGCGGGCTCGGGATCTCGTGCAGTTCTCGCGGCGCCAGGGCTACCGACATGACGAACTCATCCAGATCATCGAGACGATCCGTTGAAGCACGCCGAATTCGAACCCGCTTCTGCCGGCGTTCTCACGACCTGGGATGCCGTCGTGATGGATGCCGCTCGCTAGCGGGTGACGCGGGTGTACTTGAACTCGTTGAGGTCCGGGTGCCCGCTGATCAGCTCGAGAACGTGATCGACCGTGGCACGGGCCACACCGGCGTCGCCCCCGGGGCGGCTCATCAGCCGGACGAATACGGCCCTGTCCCCGACGACGAAGGTGGGAACCCCGAACACCTCGAGGTCGCTCACGTACCGTTCGTGCTCGTCCCTGATCGTCTTGGCTGGCCAACCCGCATCCACTTCGGCCAACACCGCCTCGGCATCGGCGCCGGCGCGGGCAATGGCGTTGCGGACGACGTCACGATCCCGGAGGTCCCCACCGTCGTCGTGGCGGGCGGTGAATAGCGAACGATGGACGGACAGGAAATGGTCCGGAAACCGGTCCCTGAGCACCACACCGGCGGCGAGGGACAGCAGGTCCGGCTGCTGTGCCGGATCCTCCCAGGCGGGGGTGCCTCCCTCGCGCACGTGGGCTTGATTGAGGAAGAACGGGACGAACGTCACATCCCAGGGGGCACCGGCCTCGAGGCCGTCCAGGACGTGCTCGTGGGCGTTCCGTGCGAACGGACACCGATAGTCCCAGGTCACAGCGAAGGGCAGACGTTTTGGCATAGCTGTCAAACCCCGTCGAAAGACGATCCATTCCTGCGGGATCGACTTTTCGGGTTGTGCGGTTCGGACGCTGCCGTCCGGGCTCCCGTGGGCCACTCCGGGTTCGGGATGCCGGCCGCGTTCGACGAGGCGTCCCGATTCGATGACGGCGCGCTGCACCAGTCCGGTTCCGGTCAGACCAGGCGACGCCCGATCAGCCCCAAGGCCGCGCCGATCGCAGCCCCACCGAGCACATCCGAGGCATGGTGGGCCCGTAGATGGAGCCGGCTGACTCCGACGAGTGCGGCGCTGGTGAACAAGAGCGCGTTGCCGGCACGGTCGTGGCGCTGGCTCATGACGGTGGCGGCGCAGAACGCCGCCAGGGTGTGGCCGCTGGGAAAGCTACTGGTCGTCGGCTCCCGCACCGGGATACCGCCCGGGGTCAGCTGCAGTCCGGCACGATCGGGGCGCGAGCGCCCGACCACCGACTTGAGCGTGCGGTTGACGATGCTCGATTCGACGCCGGCGATGGCCAAGGCCCGGACGGCCCGGGCCCGCTCGGGCCCGCTGTGTCGAGCCCGCCAGACCGTGGTCGCAGTCCACATGAGCCCGTGGTCGCCGAGGCCGGTGATGAGCTTGGCCAGGCCGTCGAGCGACGGCGCCCCCCGGAGCGGCTCGAACCAGCGGTCGACCCGTTCGTCGAAGGCTTGCACCACGCCGGCGAACCCTTCCGGCCGGCCGGCCTCGTTATCCCACCCGGATCGACGGGCCGGACCGTCCTGGCCCGGATGGTCCCGGCCCGGATCGTCCCGGACCCGGATTGCGGGCGAAGCGACGTCCAGCTCGGTCATGCAGCACCACCGACGGTGGCTCCCAACACCACCGACGCCTGGTCCGGGTCACCGCCGTAGGCGGGGCAGAAGTCCCGGAAGCGGCAGTAGTTGCACAAGGAGGAGGTCCGGGGTCGGAAGTCCTCGTCGTGGCACGCCCGTTCGATGGCCGACCAGACGGCCGTGGTCTTGATCCGTTGCCCGCGCACCGCCTGGTCGGACGGTTCGGCGATGATGACCACGGGCTCCTTGAGGTGGAGCAGCTTGACCTGCACGGGCTTCTGGCCCAATACCTCCTGACACAGGAGGGCGTAGATGTGGACACCGATCAGCTTCGACTGCTCGAAGGCCTCCGACGGGGCACGTCCCGTCTTGTAGTCGATGACGACCAGCTCACCGTCAGGGGTCCGATCGAGGCGGTCGAGGATCCCTCGAAGCCGCATCGCACCCACCCGGGCCTCCAGCATGAGCTCGATTCCGACCGGGGCGACCTCGTTGGGGTCCTCCAGGGCGAAATAATTGGTGACCAGGGATTCGGCCTCTGACCGCAGGACGTCCGCATCGCCGGCCGCCAGGGCGAGGGCCAGGTACTCCGGGTCGTCCTGCAGTTCGGACCAGGCGAGGTCCAGTTCGGCGACGGCGGCCCGGGGCGAGCGCAGCCCCTGCGGATAGCGCCAGAACAACCCCTCGAGCACCCGGTGCACGAGCGTTCCCTTCACCGTCCAGATGGTCGGCTCCTCAGGAAGGTGCTCGATCGAGTTGAACCGGAAGGCCAGGGCGCAGTCACGGAAGGAGGTGACCTTGGAGGGCGAGAGCGATCGTGGCAATTCGAAAGGCACGTGGACAGACTACGACGGGGGTGTGCCGCCGACGGTGTCCCTCGCCCGGGCCAGCGAGGCGGCCACCAACGCCGGCTGCTGCATCGGCCCGAAATGCCCGACACCGGGGATGACCTCCACCGTGGCGTGGGCGAGCTCGGCTGCGTCTGCCCGGATGAAGGACGGGCCGAAGGCGTCGGTCCGCTCCCCGCACGCCAGCGCCACTCGACAGGCGATCTCCTTGAGGTGGCCGAAGGCGCCATGGGACGCGCCGTGGGCATAGATCTCGGCCTCGTCCTCCCGCCGGCACAACAGGCGAATCGAACGCCCGTCCCCGCCGGCGGCGGCGGGAACCAGTTCGAACCCCGCCTCGACATAGCAACGGAGTGCATCCGGGTCGAGATCTCCGAACGGCGGTTTCGAGGAGAAGTTGAGGAAGGCGTCTTCTGCCGACGGGAACGTCTCGCGTCGGCGCCGGGCCCCGGCCGACAGGGGATTGTTGGCGGCCAGGCCTGCGGTGACGCCGTCGGGCCCCTCCGGGAACACAACCGGTTCGAAGCAGTACAGCGTGGAGAAGGTCCCTGGTCGGGCCTCCTCGGCCAGGAGGACGGCGGCACCGCCGCACGAATGGCCGAAGGCAGCCGGTTGACGCAATCCGAGGTGGTCGATGGCCGCCAGCACGTCGATGCAGAATCCGGACCAGGCGAAGTCCCCGTCGACCGGCCTGTCTGACTGACCGTGGGCCCGTAGGTCCAGTCCCCAACAGTGGTAGCGGTCGCCGAGGTTCGCAGCCAGCGGGCTGAGCACCTCGGCGCAGAACCCGGTGGCGTGGACCAACAGCATGTCGGGGCCCAGACCCCCGAAGTCGTAGACGGCGATACCGAGGCCGTCGGGAGTGATGCACCGATCCTGTCTCGGACGGTGCTCGTGAATGAGCGAGCTCACCATGGGCACGGTAGCCGAGAGGCAGACAGGCGGCGGCCCGGCTCCCTGTCACCCATCCCCCGTCCGGACCGACTAGACATTGTTGGCTTATGGAGCACTTTCTGGCTACGTGGGGATACCTGGCGGTGTTCGTTCTGAGCTTCATCTCGTCGATGGGACTCCCGGTGGGTGCTGAGGTGGCCATCATCTACGGTGGCGTGCTGGCCAGCGGCCAAGTGGCCGGCGTCCATCCGCTGAATCTGGCTCTCGTCATCGTGGTGGCGACCCTGGCCGAGGTGCTGGGATCGGTGGCCGGCTACCTCATCGGGTACTTCGGAGGTCGGCCCCTCGTGGACCGGGTGGGAAAGTACGTGCTGCTGACCCACAAGGACCTCGACCGGGCGGAGGCATGGTTCGCGCGCCGGGGCGAGCCGGTCGTCCTGTTCGGCCGGTTCATCCCGCTGCTGCGCTCGTTCGTCTCCTTTGCTGCCGGCCTGGCCGAGATGGCCATGGCGAAGTTCCTCATCTTCACGGTGATCGGGTGCGCCATCTGGTGCACAGCGTTGGTCAGCCTGGGGTACAGCTTGGGCAGCACCTACCATCACGTGCTGCAGGCGTTCAGCTATGCCGGTTACATCGCCGCCGTCCTGGTGGTCATCGCCGTGGCCGCCCTCTTCTTCCACCGGTTCCGCCAGCTGCGCGAGGAGCGTCGCTGAAGCATGGCCGGCGCACTGGGTGCTGCTCGCCGACGGTGCAGAGGCGGATTGCCGCAGGATGGCGTGCGGTGAGCGGGGCTCGCCGTCCCTCGGCCCGGCGGGCCGCCGTCGAGGCGTCCCAGCACCTGGAGCGGTCGGCATCGTGGAACGGCCTCCGAGCGGGGGACCGGGTGATCGTGGCCGGCCTCCACATGAGGGGCGCCGACTGGGAGTTCCGGGCCCACGTCCTCAACCGGCACAACGGAACTGAATCGATCGAGGTGGTCGGGGGCAGACCGGGCGATCGGAAGATCCGGTCGTTCGGCCCGGACCGGATCTTCGCGGCAATGGGTGCGAAGGGGAGCCGGGGCAATCCCGAACGGGCGATCGCCGGCCAGCCGTCTCTGGCCGAAGCACCTCGCTTGCCCTTCGGCTGACCGGGCCGGCGTCGCGCCTGTCGCCGTCGAATGATCGCGTCGGTCGGAATCGATCGAATCGCCCGGCCGTCCACACCGGTAGGGTGCCGGCAATGGCCACGATCACCTTCTTCCACGCCCATCCCGACGATGAGGCCATCGCCACCGGTGGCACCATGGCGAGCCTCGCCGACGAGGGCCACCGGGTCGTCCTGGTGACCGCCACCCGGGGCGAGCTCGGCGAGATTCCTGACGGCCTGCTCGGTCCGGGTGAGTCGCTGACGGAGCGCAGGATGTCCGAGCTGGCCGAAGCCAGCCGACTGTTGGGGGTGGGCCGGCAGACCTTTCTCGACTACCGCGATTCGGGCATGGCCGGCGAGGCGACCAACGACGAGCCCGGGAGCTTCGCCGCTGCCGATGTGACCGAGGCGGCTGCCGCACTGGCGGCCGTCCTCGACGACGAGGCCTCTGACGTGCTGGTCATCTACGACGAGCACGGCGGCTATGGCCATCCCGACCACGTGCAGGTCCACCGGGTGGGCATGCGGGCCGCCGAGCTGGCGGCCACGCCGGTGGTCTACATGGCGACCATGAACCGTGACTTCTTCCGTTCCTTCGCCGCCCTGGCCGAGAGCTCGGACTGGGAGCTCCCGGAAGGGACGCCCGACAGGATGGAGACCATGGGCGAGCCGGCCAGCCGGTTGACGACCGAAGTGGATGTCACCCCGTGGATCGAGACCAAGCGCCAGGCCATGCGGGTCCACGCCAGCCAGATCTGGGAAACGAGCTTCTTCCTGTCCATGCCCGACGATGTCTTCTCCATGGTGTTCGGCCAGGAGTGGTACATCCGGGTGAAGCCCGAGGTCAACGGCTCAGCCGACGGCACCCGCGAGACCGGGCTCATGGTGGGCGCCGGATCCGTGAGCGAGGACGG
This sequence comes from Acidimicrobiales bacterium, assembly GCA_035938575.1. Classification (GTDB taxonomy): domain Bacteria; phylum Actinomycetota; class Acidimicrobiia; order Acidimicrobiales; family RAAP-2; genus Bog-756. The sequence continues at coordinate 5,896 of DASZGT010000283.1, read as the reverse complement.
TGGGGCCGCGAGGCTCGGAGGTAGGGCGCAGCCTTGACCGCGGACCATCGGGTGCTGCGCGTGCACGGGGGTCGGTTGGTGGTCGCCGAGAGACGCCTCGATCTCGAGTCCGAGCTCGATGCCGCTGCGGCAGACGGATTCGAACTGGTCGACTCCTTCACGGTCGATGACAACGTCTACCTGGTGCTGCGAAAGGTGGGATGAGCCCGTCGGGTGCTCCGGGCCCCTCCTGCACCTCCGGCGGTGGCGGACCTGCACGCCGGACAGGCTTCCGGCGGATCAGAACTCGGTGAACGACTGGATGGAGACGACCCGGTCGCGGCCGGACTCCTTGGCCCGATAGAGCGCCTGGTCGGCCCGCTCGATCAACGAGGCAGTGTCCTCGATACCGTCCCAACTGGTCAGGCCGGCGGAGAGGGTGACACCGAAGTCGGAGGTGGCGTCGCGTCCTCCCTCCCGGAGCTTGTCGAGGAGGTGGTGGCCACCGAGGATGTCCGTATCGGGCATGACCAGAAAGAATTCCTCGCCCCCGTACCGCACGACGAGATCCTGGTGCCGGAGGTTCGAGACCATGACCGCGGCGATGGACCGGAGGACGGTGTCACCGGCCACCTGCCCGTGGCGCTCGTTGTACTGCTTGAAGTGGTCGAGGTCGATCATGGCCACGCTCAACGGCGACTCGGACCGAATGGCGTGATCCATCTCGATCTGGATCCGTTCGAAGAGGATGCGCCGATTGGCCAGGCCGGTGAGGGCGTCGGTCCGGCTCTCGACGACGGGCCCTCTGGCGAAGGTCGCCCGGCTGGTGACCCGCAGGAAGGCGGCGGCGACCGCCTCGGCATCGGCCACCTGCGGATCGGGGCCGGTGTCGGGGGCCGGGCGACGCACCACCATGACCAGCTCTCCCTCGGGACAGTACCCGATCGGAAGGGCACAGAGCGTCGGCGTGAGCACTGGGCAGTCGGAATCGAGGGCCTGGTGCAGCTCCGGGCCTTCGGCCACTGCGGACATGTCCGCCTCACTGCTCGGCCACGCGGCGAGGAGGACGAACCGCCTGGCTTCCACACTGCGGGCGAACACGGCCACGCGGTCAGCCGGAATGATGTCGGGCACCAGGGGAAGGCCCCGACCCAACGCGGCTTGGATCGAGTCGGCGGGTGCACCGGCGTCATCGGATCCCACTTCGTCGATGGCGGCCCGCAGTGCCCCGATGGAGCGGCGAATGTGGCTGCGTTCGTTCAGGGGTCCGACCGTCCGCGCGGTGATGGCGGTGACAATCGCGATGGTCGATGCAGAGACCACGATGGTGGCGGCGAGGCTGCCGCCGCGAAGGCCGGATGTCCACGCCAGGACGGCGACCAGCGCGATGGCGTAGAGGCAGACGGCCACCCGCATCGCTCGGTTGCCGATGATGCCCACGAAGATGACCGCGACGATGACTGCCGGGGCGAAGATCCCGTAGCTGTCGGACGTCCCCGCGGCGAGGAGCCCGAGGGCTGCGAGCGCCAGGCAGGTGACTGCGAAGGCGATGGCGGTGTGGGCGGCGGTGCTGGCTCTGCCTTTGGAGAGGACCATGAAGAGCGCCACCGAGACCACAGCCATCAGGGCACAGGCCATGGCCCCGGCCAGATACCACCAACGGGTGTGGGAGTGGTCGAGAAGGATGACGGCGGCGAGGACGGGCACGGCGATCGACGCCGCCATCAACCCGGTGGTGGTGCCGTCTCGGGCCTCACGTGGCGTGAGACGGGTCACATCGAAGTTCACCCTGGGGGTATCGGCCGAGGTGGAGCGCTCCTTTACCGCCCGCTTGCTGCCTGGCCTCCGCTCGGGGCCAGATGAACGGGTGACGCAGATCTCCAGGCACGACTGAGCGGCATCGGAGGCGCTTGGGCATACTGGACCGGTGACGACCTTCGACGTCGACGGTATCCGGCTCACCCGTGTGCCGTACTTCGATGTGGCCCTCAGCGCCGATGTCATCGGCTTCTCCGGCGCACAGGCCGGCGCCGTGCCCTGGGCTGTGCCTGACTGGGCCACGGCCGAGGGCCAGGTGCTGGTGGGACAGGCGGTGTGGGTCATCCAGTCGGAGGAGCAGGCCGTGGTCGTCGACCCCTGTGGCGCGGCCGACGCCTTCCTCCGCTCCGGGCTCGAGGCGATCGGGCACCAGGCGGCAGTGGCCGCCGCCATGTCCGATGCCGGCGTGCCTGTCGAGTCGATCGACACCGTGGTGCTGAGCCACCTCGACGGCATCGGCATGACCGCAGCCCTTGACGACGACGGGGCGTGGGCGCCACTGTTCCAGAACGCCCGGGTGGTGCTGAGCCGGGACGAGTTGGACTACATCAAGTCGCACCCGGGCGTCGGGGGTTCGGCGGCCCTCGGCTGCCTCGTGGACCAGGGAGTGGTTGACGGTGTGATCCCTCCTTTGGTCATGGCCCCCGGAGTGACGTTCGAGCTGACAGGAGGGCACTCACCGGGTCACGGTGTCCTCCGGGTGGGGGAGGGAGCGGTCTTCATCGGCCACCTGGCCATCAATCCCCTTCAGGTCGGTGCCGGCGTGATGCCTGGCCAGCACATCGACGCCGACGCAGCATGGGCGGCCCTGGAGCGGGAGTTGATGTGGGCGTCCGAACGGGAGGCCCTGGTGATCGGACCCCTCTGGCCGGAGCCCGGTGCCGGGCGGATCTCCGGCCCACCGTGGGTGGTCAAGGCGGCGTGAGCCGACGACATCGGTAGGCGTTGGGCGCCAGGCCGATGTCCGGAGTGAGCCGTTCCGAAGGAGCCCCTGGGCCGAGGGCCGTCCACCCGTGTCGATCCGGCGCCGGGAGTGGCCGTGGTCGGGAGCCCCTCGTACCCCTCGACCTCGAACCGCTCGGCCGGCGCCTCTGGATGCACTCGGTGACCATGCGTGGCCCTGCGGCCCAGGAACCTCTTCGGTCATGACGGGTATCGACCGAATTGGCCTCGGGCTTGAACGTGTCGGTCTCGCCTGCCGGCGGGGACGAGAGCCAGAGCCACGACAAACGACGGGGACACGGTGGGATGCAGGGCCGACCAGGTGCTCGCCGAGGCGGGCCTGGGAGGGCACCGGCCAGGTGGGGACCCACGGTTGGCGGTCGAGCGTTGTCCGAGGCCATTCCGGCACCAATCGCCGCCGAAATGCCGTCGGGTGGGCCCGATCCTCGCCGCCGGGATTCTTCGAGCGTCCTCTACCCGCGGGTGCGTACGAGCGTCCCCGCTCCGCTCAGTCGCCCACGGGCATTTCGAGGGCCTCCTTGCCGCTGAGCCAGGGCCGGCCGGCGGCGGCCAGGTCGGCCCACTTGTCGAGGCCCTCACCGGTCTGCCCCAGTTCGGCCGGGGTGGGCCCGACCCGCGCCGCCAGGGGTTCGAGGGCTGCGGTATCGAAGTGGTAGCACTCCGCGGCATTGGATCCGAGAATCCGTTGGGTCTCGTCCACCGGGATGTCGGAGAAGGCGTTCTTGAGCCACTCTTTGGTGTGGGGCCAGGTCCCCTCGGGATGGGGGAAGTCGTTGCCCCACATGAGGTTGCCGATGCCGATCTCGTAGCGGCGGGCCAGCTCGCGCCGCCTGGTGTTCGATGCCCCGATGAAGCAATTGCGGTCGAAGTACTCGCTCGGTCGCATGGTGAGGTGCTCGGTGAGCTGCTTTCCGAGCTTCTTCGCCGCATGCTCGCGGTCGTAGACGATGTCCGAGGTCCACAGCAGATCGGGTGCCCAGAAGGCGCCGCATTCGGTGGTGACGAATGCCAGCTCGGGGAACCGTTCGAACGTTCCCGACCACAGCAGGAACCACAACGGCCGGGTCGACCACCACCGGACCTCGGCTACGTACATGCCGACGTACTCACCGTAGGACGCTCGATCCGCGGCACCCGAGTGGACATGGACCGGCATCTCGAGCTCGGAGCACACCGCCCAGACGGGGTCGTACCTGGCATCGTGATAGGGCTCGTACGGCTGCCACATCGAGGGAATGAGGATCCCGCCGCGTAGGCCGGACTCCCGGGCCCGCTTGATCTCGGCCACGGCGGCGTCGACGTCGAAGATGGGCACGATGGCCACGCCGGCACGACGGTGCGGGCTCTCGCTGCAGAGCTCGGCCAGCCACCGGTTGTGCGCCCGTGCCCCCGCCATCAACAGATCGATGGGAACGTCGGCGGTGGCCCCCAGGCCCGCGCCGAACGGCGCTGACGCTCCCGCCGTCACGGCGTCGGCGTCCGGGAAGATGACTTCGCCGACCACGCCGTCGGCGTCGAGCTCCTGATCGCGGCGGTGGGCATCCCAACCGCCCTGCAGGCCCTCGGCGTTCTCGTGCTCCCACTCCTCGGCGAATTCCTCATTGCGGAGCCCGCGCTCGGCCAGCTCGGCCTCCATGGCCGCCCGGGCCGCCTGGAATTCGTCGAAGGCGTCCCGGAAGGCTGGGTCCAACCACTGGCGGTACTGCTCGTTGGGCAATCCGGCATGGCAATCGGCGGAGATCACCAGGTAGTTGTTCATTGGGGTGCGGCCTCTCTCGATGGGGCGGTCAACCCGGGACCTCCCGCAGGTACGTGGGATTGGTTCGATTGAGCATGGAGTCCGCCCGGGCGCGGATCTGGGCGTCGATCGATGCACTCGGTGCCGAGATCCAGAAGTCGCCCGCCTGCACCGCGCGCACCACCTGGTCGGCCACCTCGGCCGGCTCGGTGTAGTTGACCTCGATGCCTGCCGCCGACATCTGGGCCTCGATGTCCTCGATGGTCGGGTAGGGGGACTGCCTCGGTCGTTCCTTGGCCAGCTCTGGGGGGCGCACCCGCCACGAGCTGAAGATCCCGGTCCGCAGCATGTTGGGACCGGGGAAGAGCACCGATGCCCCGATCGCCGACCCGGCGTCCTGGAGCTGGGCGTAGAGGCACTCGGTGAGGGTCACCACGGCCGCCTTGGTCACCGCGTACTGCGGGGTCCCCCGGAGGGGCGACACGCCACCGTTGCCCGACGAGGTGTTCACGATGTGACCCTCGGCGCCGGAGGAGATCATGGTGGGCACGAAGGCGTTGATGCCGTGGATCACCCCGTAGACGTTGACGTTGAACGCCCACCGCCAATCATTGAGCTCGTGCTCCCAGAGCGCTCCCTCGGCCCCGGCACCGATGCCGGCGTTGTTGCAGAGGAGGTGGACGGCGCCGTAGCGCTCCACGGCCGCGTGGCGCAGCCGCTCCACCGACGCATAGTCGGCGACGTCGCAGACCACCCCGGTGGCCTCAAGACCTTCGGCCCGGAGCTTCTCGGTCGCCGTGACCAGCGCCCCCTCTTCGACATCGGCCAGGACCACCTTCATCCCCTCGCGGGCGAAGCGCTCGCCCATGGCTCGACCGATGCCCCCGGCACCGCCGGTGACCACTGCCACCCGGCCGGTCAGGTCCCTCATCACCCCTCGCCCACCGGCGAGAGGTCGTCGTACCGCTGATGGACGTAGGGTCGGATCCATTCCCCGGGCACCGTGCCGTGGATCTCGCCTCGTTGGATGCTGCTGCGCTCGGCCAGCGTGATGTCGAGCAGCTGGCGCACGGGGAGATCGGCCACCGGGTCGAAGCGGGACTCGCGCAGGATGACCTGGCCGGTGACCTCCTCGAGCTTCCGGGTCTGCTCGGTCCGGTGGCAGTAGACCAGGGCCGGGTCACTGTCGAACCCCTTGCCGTCGGGGGAAGGGAGGAACTTGAAATAGAAGTCGGTCCTGGTCTCGCTGTCCGGCAAGTCGAGCTGGCGGCCGACCGTGCCGTCGATGGTGACGATCTCGGTCCCCATGCGGGCGAATGTGCCGGTCACCCGGTCACCGTGACGGAGCAGGTCGACCGACCCGAGCTTCTTGGGCTCGCCGAATGTCTCCCGGCCGCC
>DASZGT010000282.1:0-4836 GCA_035938575.1 Acidimicrobiales bacterium | reverse complement strand
CCCGGGCCGGTCGTCTCCTGACCCAGGCAGCCGTACCCGATGGGAAGGGTCTCGTCGGTGTGCCGGGCCGCCTGGCCACCCACCCGCAGCTGGATGATGACGAAGTCGGCCCCGTCGATGGCCCGGGTCCGATCGTCGGTGGTGACCAGCTCCCCGGCCCAGCCCCGGTGGCGCAGGATGCGGTCGGCCAGCCCGCCGACGGCCTCCAGGCGATCGGAGTCGGGGTCAAGGAGGACGAGCTCGTCGACCACCAACCGGTCCTCGTGGGCGCACAGGCAGTCGACCAGCTCCGGCGTGTAGGTGCTGCCACCTCCCACCACGGCCACTTTTGTTCCCACGCATCGAACGTAACATCAGCGGGTGGTCATCGACCGGGGGGACCAGTGACGGAGCCGACGGGTGGGGCCGCGGCCGTCCTGGCCGTCGACGGCGGGGCATCGAAGACCGACGTCTGGGTCGTGGGGGCTGACGGCTCGATCCTCGGCACCGCCCGCGGCAGTGGGTCGAACCACCAGTTCTTCGGGCTGGACGGGGCCATGGACGCACTCGGGTCGACCATCAAGGCCGCGCTCGGTGCGGCCGTCGTCGACCCTGGGTCGCGCCCCCCGGTGGGCGTGGGCGTGTACTGCCTGGCCGGGGTGGACCTCCCTGTCGACGAGGAGCGGCTGAGTGAGGCCATCGCCGCGCACGGTTGGAGCCCGGTCGACCTCATTCGCAATGACACCGTGGCCGTGCTGCGGGCCGGGGCCCGGTCGGGTTGGGGGGTCGGGGTGGTGTGCGGCTCGGGTCTCAACTGCGTGGGGCTGGGTCCGGACGGATCGATCGAGCGGTTCCCGTCGCTGGCCGAGCTGTCGGGCGACTTCACCCCCGGCGGGTCGTGGCTGGGGGTGCGAGCCCTGGGGCTGGCGCTGCGCTCCCGCGACGGCCGGGGCGGGCCCACCGCCCTGGCCGAACTGGTGCCGGCGCACTTCGGCCTGCCCGATCCGGAGGCCGTGCTCACCGCCGTCTACACCGGGACGCTCGACTACGGCCGCCTGTTCGAACTGGCTCGGGTCTGCCTCGATGCGGCTGCCGCCGGCGACGCCCCGGCCGCGGAGGCGGTGGCGCTGCTGGCCGACGAGGTGGTGGCCATGGCCGGCGCCATCATCGGACGGCTCGGTGTGGCCGGCGACGAGGTGGAGGTCGTCCTCGGGGGTGGGGTGTTCGAGAGCACCTATGCGGACTTTGCCGCCCGGGTCGAGCACGGTGTCCTGGTGGTGGCTCCGGGTGCCCGCTTCCGTCGTCTCGAAGCCCCACCGGTCCTCGGCGCTGCCCTGCTGGGCCTCGACGCCCTCGGAGCGCCGGACGAGGCCGAGATCCGTCTCCGGTCCGCGGCACCGATGACCGACCTACCGGCGGCGGGCTGACGGGCCCATGGACTCCTCTGCGAAGGACCCCTGGTGGCGGTCAGGCGTGCTCTACGAGGTCTATCCGCGCTCGTTCGCCGACTCGGACGGTGACGGCATCGGCGATCTCGGCGGCCTCATCGACCGCCTCGACCATCTCGAGTGGCTCGGCGTGGACGGCATCTGGCTCTCGCCGGTCTCGCCCTCCCCCAACGCCGACTGGGGCTACGACGTGGCCGACTACTGCGCCGTGGACCCCGACTACGGCACCCTCGAGACACTGGACGCGCTGGTGGCCGAGGCCAACCGCAGGGGCATCCGCATCCTGCTCGACCTGGTGCCCAACCACACCAGTGAGCAGCACCCGTGGTTCGTCGACTCTCGATCGTCACGAAGCTCGGAGCACCGCGACTGGTATGTCTGGGCCGACCCGGGCCCGGACGGCTCGACACCCAACAATTGGACGGCCCAGTTCGGCGGGCCGGCCTGGACCCTCGACCAGGCAACGGGTCAGTACTACCTGCACAACTTCACCCGCGAGCAACCCGACCTCAACTGGTGGAACCCGGCCGTCCACCGGGCGTTCGAAGAGATCATCACGTTCTGGTGGGACCGCGGGGTCTCCGGATTCCGCATCGATGTCTGCAACATGATGGTCAAGGACGTCGAGCTACGGGACAACCCGACCGCCACGGACGAGGACTCGCTCATCGAACAGCTCGTGGGGCAACGGTATGCCTACAACGCCAACCGGCCCGAGGTGCACGGGCTCCTGCAGGGCTGGCGAGCCTTGGCCGACACCTACGACCCTCCCCGCGTCCTCCTGGGCGAGACGGACGTGCACCATCTGTCGATGCTCGCCCCCTTCTACGGCAACGGCGCCGACGAACTGCACCTGGCCTTCAACCTGCCGTGGCTGCACGCCGACTTCACCGCCGAGGCCCTGCGCTCGGTGGTAGAGGAGACCGAGCGGATCCTGCCGGAGGGGGCGTGGCCGGTGTGGACCGGCTCCAACCTCGACACCTCGAGGCTGGCCACCAGATGGGCGAAGGGACACCCGGGCGCCACCCGCTGCATATTGTTGGCGCTCCTCACACTGCGCGGCACGCCCGTGATCTACCAGGGCGACGAGATCGGCCTTCCCGACGGCGAGATGACCAGAGAGGCCCTGCGCGACCCCATCGGCGTGCGCTACTGGCCTCACACCACCGGCCGCGATCCCGAGCGCTCCCCCATGCCTTGGGACGATGGTCCCGGCCGCGGGTTCAGTGCCTCGGAGCGGCCGGGCCCGTGGTTGCCCATGGGCACCCCGCCCGAGTGCAACGTGGCGGCCCAGCGGGACGACCCACGCTCGGTGCTCACATTCACCCGGGACCTCATGGCGCTGCGCCGGTCGAACCCCGACCTGCACCGCGGTGCCTCCCGCAGTCTGGCGTCCCCGGCCGGCACGTGGGTGTGGCAGCGCGGACATGGCTTCGCCACCGCCCTCAACCTCGGGGAGGAGGCCTGCGCCGTCGGCGGCCTGACCGGCTCGGTCGCCCTGGGCACCGACCGCGGGCGCGACGGTGAGCACGTGGAGGGACGACTCACGCTCGGCCCCGGCGAAGGGGTCCTGGTTCGTCTGGCCTGACCGCCGATGGCGAGGTGCGTGACGACGCCTTCGGGCCACTGGTGCGAGTGTCCCTCGTTGGTCCGACGTCGGATACCGGTTCTCACGACTCCCTGCGCCGTCGGCCGGGCAGACGGTGGCCCCGAGGGCCTCGTGGGATATCGTGACCCCCAACCCGTGCGGTGGGGAGCAACGGTCAACCGAGGGCCGGGAGCGGGGCGGCCCGGCCGTGGGGTCACCCGCCCCGACGCCGGAGGGCGCGGCTCGAGCTCTCGTACGCTGACTGGAGGTCGCAATGGAGACTCCGCCCTTCCAAGGTGTGATCGGCGACGACTGGCGGGAGTCCACGCCGTGGTGGCCGGAGGTCCCCGTCCCGCCGGCCGGGGCGCCCAACGTGATGCTGGTCGTCCTCGACGATGTCGGGTTCGCCCAGCTCGGTTGCTACGGGTCGGACATCTCGACCCCGACCATCGACGCCCTGGCCACCCGGGGCCTGCGCTTCACCAACTTCCACACCACGGCCCTGTGCTCGCCCACCCGCGCCTGCCTGCTGACGGGGCGCAACCACCACCGCAACGGCCTCGGACGCGTCGCCGACCTGGCCGTCGGGTACCCGGGCTACAACGGGGAGATCCCCAAGGAGAACGGCTTCCTCTCCGAGATCCTCCGCCAACGGGGCTACGCCACCTACGCCGTGGGCAAGTGGCACCTCACCCCCGACGACGAGACCAGCATGGCCGCCCCCCGTCACTCGTGGCCGCTGGCCCGGGGCTTCGACCGCTGGTACGGCTTCCACGGGGGGGAGACCCATCAGTTCGTCCCCGCCCTCTATCACGACAACCACTCGGTCGCCCCACCCCGGTCCATCGACGAGGGCTACCACCTGAGCGCGGACCTGGCCGACCGGGCCATCGCCCACCTGGCCGACCTGCGGGCGGTCGACGTGGACCGGCGCTTTTTCCTCTACCTCTGCACCGGCGCCTGCCACTCCCCCCATCACGCCCCCCGTTCGTGGATCGAGCGCTACCGCGGCCAATTCGACAAGGGTTGGGACCGGTGGCGCGAGGAGACCTTCGCCCGCCAGCTCGACACCGGCCTGCTCGCTCCCGACACCGAGATGTCGCCGCGCCCGCCGTGGGTCCCGGCCTGGGAGGACCTGCCCACCGAGGAGCGCCGGGTGGCGGCCCGCTTCATGGAGTGCTTCGCCGCCTTCCTCTCCTACACCGACGCCCAGCTGGGCCGGGTCCTCGAATTCCTCGACCAGACGGGCGACCGGCAGGACACCCTGGTGATCCTGGTGTCCGACAACGGGGCCAGCTCGGAGGGGGGCGCCTCCGGCTCGATCAACGACAACCGGCTCCAGAACTTCGACCCGGCCGGGCCCGCCGAACTGTCCCGGCGCATCGAGGAGCTGGGGGGCCCGACCGCCCACAATAACTACCCCTGGGGCTGGACCATGGCGGGCAACACTCCCTTCAAGCGATGGAAGCGCGAGGTCCACGAGGGCGGGGTGGCCGATCCCTGCATTGTGAGCTGGCCGGCGCGACTGGGCTCGGGCGGTGGCGTCAGGCGTCAGTTCGCCCACGCCGTCGACATCCTGCCCACCGTGTTGGAACTGGCCGGCGTCGAGGCACCGGCCACCATCGAGTATGTGCCCCAGACCCCCATCGACGGCATCAGCTTGGCCCCGTTGCTCGGCCCCGAGGGCGCCGAGGCCCCCGGGCCCCGCTCCACCCAGTACTTCGAGATGTTCGGGAGCCGCGCCCTCTATCACGAAGGATGGAAGGCGGTGACCTTCAAGCCGATCGGACCCCTCTACGACGACGGCATCAACTGGAACGC
>DASZGT010000281.1:0-4505 GCA_035938575.1 Acidimicrobiales bacterium | reverse complement strand
GATCGAGTCGAGGAAATTCCGGAACTCGCCGACCAACTCGTCGGGGTTCGCCCCGTCATCATCGCCGTCCGCGTCCCCGTCGTCCTCCTCGTCCACCGCCAACATGATGCCTTCGCTCTCCATGAGGTCGTCGGCCACGAACAGCGGCGCACCGGTGCGCACGGCCACCGCCACGGCATCGGACGGTCGGGACGACACCGGGATCTCGCGCTCGGACTGGCGCAGGACGATCTCGGCGAAGTACGTGGCCGTCTTGAGCTCCGTGATCACCACCCGGATCACATCGGCACCCAGGGCGTCCATGAGGTCCCGGATCAGATCGTGGGTCATCGGCCGAGGGGTGTCCATCCCCTGGAGGGCGAAGGCGATGGCGGTTGCCTCGGGGGCGCCGATGAAGATCGGCAGGGTCCGGCCCAGCCCCTCCGACTCTTGTAGGAGCAGCACGGGCGTGTTGGACTGAAGGTCCACACGCACCGCCCGAAGCCGGACTTCGACCATGGCGCCAACTTACTCGCCGAGGACGTGACATGCGATCACAGAGATCGCTGCCAGGGGCTTCTCCCCCGGCCCGCGCGGATCAGCCGTTGAGGAGGTTCCCTAAGGCGGTGCGCAGGAGGGAGCCGCGGAGCTGCTGGCCCAACTGGGTGAGCTCGTCAGCCGTTTCGTGGGCGCGAGCGCGGGCCTCAGGGTTCCGCTGCCTGACCAGTGGGAGCACGATCTGCTCCACGAATCCGGCTTCGCGCTCGGCCGCGTTCTTGTAGAGCCGGAGATGACGGGGCTCGATTCCAAAGCGAGCGAAGCGTGCGGACAGGTTGGCCACGGCCAGGGCCTCCTCGTCGAAATACTCGACGCCGGCGATGCTCGCCGAGGTCAGGAGGCCGTACTCCTGCAGTTCTCGCAGCATGGAGACATCGAGCCCACAGGCCGCCGCCAGCTCATCGAGGGACAGGCTGGCCCCGTTCAGGTCGATCTGGCCCGAGCCGGAGCCCCCCTTGGTCCTCGATGAGTCGGGACCCTCGGTGGCCCCATTGGTCGCCAACGGAGCCCCCGGCGCGGAGGCCTGCGGCTCAGCTGCGGACGACGTGCGGGATTTGCCCGTGCTCGACCTCGAACCCGGGTTGGGGGCGGACGGAGTTGCCCGGGACCGGCGAGACCCGGAGCCCGATGCGGCGCCGGTTGGCTCCGCGGCCTCCGACTTGGCGGCGGCCCGGCCCGAGGGATCGCCGTCGTCCATGACTCCCCGTGCCGATGAACGCTCCGTCGGATTGTCGACACTGCGAGGACCATGGGACACCGATGCTCCGGGCGAGGAGGCGGTCGGACCGATCACCGAACTTCCCGCCGCGGCCGCGTTCGAGCCTCCACCGCCAGGGGAGGTGCCGCCGGCTGTTTCGATCCCGGGCAGCGTCGACCCACTGCCGATCAAGTTGGACGGCGCGTGGCGCCCGCTGCGGGATTCCTCTGCTCCGGAACGGTGCTCCGTTGACACCCGGTGACCGACCAGCACGGGTTCCTCGGTGCGACGGTCGTCGGTCGGCGTATCCATTCGACGGTCGTCGGCGCGGTCTTCGGCGCGGTCTGCGGTGGAGTCCGCGTCGCGGTCTTCGACACCCGCTTCGCCCCGGCTCGGGACGCGGCCCTTGGCGCGACTTTCGGCGGCTCCGACCGGAGCAGGAGAGCCCGCCCCCGACCCCGCCTCGACCTCGGCCGCCTCGGCTTCGCTCGGATCGTCCTCCAGGCGGTCCTTGATGACCTTGAGCGGCAGGAAGTGCTCCCGCTGCTGGCGGAGCACCCAGCGCAGGCGCTCCACATCCTGCTCGTAGAACTTCCGGTAGCCCGACGGCGTCCGCTCGGGATTGACCAGACCCTGACTCTCGAGGAATCGGATCTTCGAGATGGTGACGTCGGGAAACTCCTGGCGCAGCAGCGTCAAGACGTCACCGATCGAGAGGTAGGACTTGGCGCTCACCGGTCCGAGCCGCCAACGGGCCGAAGGATTGCTGTCTTCATTCGCCGGTCGCCACCAGATACAAGAGCTTGAACTTTCCGATCTGCACTTCGTCGCCGCTGGACAGCTGGGCCTCTTCGATGCGCTCGCGGTTCACATAGGTGCCATTCAACGAGCCCACGTCCCTGACCGTGGTGATGTGATCCCTGGTCAGAAATTCTGCGTGACGCCGCGACACCGTGATGTCATCGAGGAAGATGTCGCTCTCCGGATGCCGGCCAGCTTGGGTCAAGGCCGCCTCGAGGGCAAATCGGACTCCGACGTCCGAGCCCCGCTTCACCACCAGAAGCCCCACTCCCCGGGGAAGTTCGAGCATGCCGACCAAGGCGTCGTCTTGGCCGCCATCGCTGAGGTCGTCCACCGGAACGTTCGACACGGACGTGTCGGGAGCAACGGTCACCAGCGCGGCGCCGCACGACGAGCAGAAGTTGACACCGGCCGGGTTGCGGTGACCGCAGTTGTGGCAGAACACGCCCACCACGGTAGTCGCTCCCACCTCGCCGCTCCCTGGCCCCACCAGCCCGCCGACGGCGATCAACTGTCGATGAGTTGGCGGTAGGCGCCCGAATCGAGCAGTCCATCCACCGAGGCAGGGTCTGTGGGGACGATCTCGCAGATCCAACCGTCCCCATAGGGATCGGCGTTGAGTTTCTCCGGGGCTTCGGCCAGTGCCGAATTGACAGCCACCACCTCGCCGGCCACGGGCGCGTAGATCTCGGACACCGACTTGGTCGACTCGACCTCGCCGAGCATGCCTCCCGTCTCCACCGTTGCCCCCGGGCTCGGCAGCTCGACGAACACCACGTCCCCCAGCGCGTCCTGCGCGTAGTCGGTGATGCCCACCCGAACCCGATCCCCGACCGTGCGGGCCCACTCGTGGTCGGTCGAGTAGCGCAGGTCTTCGGGCACGTTCATAGCTGCGGACGATACCTGACACAGAGGAGCGCTGCTCATGCCTGAGCGGCCCCAAACCACGCCCGCCGAGGTATTGCCAACGGGGCCGGCGGGCGCCCACTCGTGGCCCCGACTCCTGACCTTCCCAGCCCGGGGCGCCCGCGTTCACCCGGTCACCCCGGTCATCTCGAGGAACTCGGCCACCTCGAGATCGAGGTCCTCAGCGCAGGAGTTGTTCGAGGCGGACTGCGTACTCGTTCACCCTGGCTTCGGCCTGGGAGTCGGTGGGTGCCTCCGCCCACACGTGGGTGACGGGCTCTTCGGGATCGGGCAGCACGAGCGCCCAGCCGTCATCCTCGATCACCTTGACGCCGTCGACCAGCACCAGGTCACGGCCCTGCGATCGCTCGACCAGGGTGCGCATGACCATGCCCTTCTGGTCCCACGGCGTGTGCACGGCCTGGTGGGCGATGTGCACGGTGGGAAGCCCGGCCACCAGTTCGGACAACTTGGCGCCCGTGGCCGTCAGCATGGCCAACAGGCTGACCAGGGTGGCGGCGGCGTCGAAGGCGGGCAGGAAGTCGGGGAAGATGAACCCCCCGGACTGGCTGGCGGCCAGCGTGACCCGTTCCGACCGTGCCACCTCCATGAGGTGGGATGCGGAGAGCTTGGTCCACACCACTTCGGCGCCGGCCTTGCGGCAGATGTCCTCGGCCGCCCTGCTGACGGCCACCGGAAGGGCCACCCGCGCACCGGGATGCGCCTCGGTGACCAGCGTCAGGAGGACCAGCAGTGCCTCGTCGTCCGACAGCGGGTGTCCCAGGTCGTCGACGATGGACAGGTGCTCGCCCCCGGGGTCGAGCACCGCCCCGAGGTGAGCCCCGGACGCCCGCACCAACTCCGAGACCCGGGCCGCGCTGGCATGGCGGTCGAACGTCAGCACGCTGGCCGTATTGGCGTACGGGTTGACCACCAAGACCTCGGCCTCGAGCTTGGCCAGCAGGTTGGGCATCACGAAGCTGGTGGTCCCGAACGAGTAGTCGAGCACCAGCTTGAGTCCGGCGTCCCGGGCCTTCGACAGGTCGAACGAGTCGATCAGCGCCGCGGTGTAGTACTCGAGGGCCCGAGGGGGGAACCCGATGTCGCCGATCTCGCGGGCCAGCACCCGGCGGAAATCCTCCCGGTGGTACAGCCGCTCGATCTTGCGCTGGGTGGTCTCGTCGACGTCGATGCCCTCTTTGTCGAAGAAGCGCAGGACGACCGACTGCGGGTCGTCGGGGGCCAGGCGGACGGTGATCCCGGCCATGCTGGTCGACGAGGTGATCTGGAACCTGGTGACCGGCACGGTGGCGGCCTCGAGGTCGTCGACATTGACCCCGGCAGCGTTGCAGCCGACCATGATGGCCCGCTTCAGCACGCGGGCGGCACGGCTGGTGTCCCGAGAGGCCGTCACCGTGGCCCCTTTTTCGAAGGTCGACGCCCAGGCCATGGACAGGCGGACGGCCAGCTCGGGGCTGATGTCCACGTTGGCCAGGCCCTGGACGCCGTCCCGGCCGAACAGCGACCGGGCGCCCATCGATTCCCAGACGATCGAGGAGTTGAC
>DASZGT010000280.1:0-6943 GCA_035938575.1 Acidimicrobiales bacterium | reverse complement strand
CGCCTCTATGCCGAGGCCGATGGCATCGAGCACGTGCTCGTGAATGGGATCGAAGTGGCCGAGCACGGGGCGTTCACCGGCGCCGTGCCCGGGACCCTGTTGCGCTCGGGGCGCGACACCGACACGGTCACCGTGCCGGGTGCGTCCTGGTGAGCGCGGCGGCGAAACAGCCGGAACCCGGGGTCGGAACGGTGGCCATGGTGACCGGGGCCTCGTCGGGGATCGGCGCGGCCACCGCTCGCCAGCTGGCGGCCCGGGGCGTCACCGTGGCCTTGGTGGCGCGCCGGGCCGACCGACTCGAGGAAGTACTGGCCGACTGCCAGAGCACCGCCCCTGACTCCCGGTCGTGGCCGGCGGACCTTTCCGACCCTGAGGGCGCCGCCGCGCTGGCCCGGTCCATCTGGGACAGCCACGGGGGCATCGATATCGTCATCAACAACGCCGGGACTCCGATGCGACGCCCGGTCCAGCGCCTGACCATGGACGAGGTGCAGCGGACCATGAGGGTCAATTACCTGTCCCCCGTCGCCATCACTCTGGCCGTGCTCCCCGGCATGCTCGAGCGCGGTTCGGGCACCATCGTCAACGTGTCGAGCCTGGGCGGACGACTGGGCATCGCCACCGAGGCGGCCTACTGCGGGTCGAAGTTCGCCCTGGCCGGATGGAGTGAGGCGATGGTCGCCGACCTGGCCGGCACCGGCGTGTCGGTCCGGCTGGTGCTGCCCGGGGCGATCGACACCGAGATCTGGGACCAGCCCGGAAACGACCCGCCCCTCTACACCGGACCGTTGGTCCCGGCCGACGAGGTGGCGGCGGGCATCGTGGCCTGCATCGCCAGCCCGTCCTTCGAGCACTACCTGCCCGACATGCGGGCCGTGGTCGAGATGAAGACAGCCGACTTCGACGGCTTCATGGCGGGCATGCTGGCCATGGCCGAGGGCCGGCTCGATGAGGAGGCCGTCGCCCGGAGCACGAATCCGGGACCGGTCTGATCCTCCGGGGCATGACCATGAGAATCTCTATGAGCATCACGCTGACCAAGGAGCACTGACACCGATGGCGTCACCACGACCGAAGGCACTCGTGACCGCAGCCGTGCGCGGCCCGGGACTGGAGCTCCTGTCGGAACTCACCGATCTCACCCTTGACTCCTGGCTCGACCAACCGACCCTCCGCATCTACAACGCGGAGCAGCTGGCCGAGCGGGTGGCGGACCAGGGTGCCTCCATCGTCGTGGTCGAGAGCGACCGGTGCGCGGGTCCCCTCTTCGAGCTCCCGCTGGTGGCGGTGTGCAGCTGTCGTGGGGACCCCACCAACGTCGACGTCCCGGCCGCCACCGAGGCCGGGATCCCCGTCCTGCGGGCCCCGGGCCGGAATGCCGACGGAGTGGCCGAGCTGGCGGTGGCCCTGCTCTTTGCCGCCTCTCGGGGGGTGGTGGCCGCCGACGCCGACGTGCGCCGCGGGGACATCTACAAGAACGGCACCATTCCCTACCAGCGTTTCCGTGCCTGGGAAATTGCCGGGCGCACCGCCGGGCTGGTCGGGCTCGGAGCGGTGGGACGGGCCCTGCGGTGGCGGCTCCGCGGCCTCGGGATGGAGGTCATCGCCTACGACCCCTATGCCGACGAGCCCACCGTGCCGCTCGAGGAGCTGTTGGAGCGATCTGACGTGGTCTCCCTGCATGCACCGGTGACCCCCGAGACCACCGGCATGATCGGGAAGGACCAGTTCGCCGCCATGCGGGACGGCGTCGTCTTCCTCAACACCGCCCGGGCCGCCCTGCACGACACCGACGCCCTGGTGGACGCGCTGGCATCGCGAAAGGTCGGCGCCGCCGGACTCGACCATTTCGAGGGGGAGTCGCTCGCCACCGACCACCCGCTGACCGGGTTCGACTCAGTGGTTCTGGCCCCCCACATCGGAGGGGCCACCTATGACACCGAGACCAACCACACCCGGATCATCGCCGAGGACGTGTGTCGACTGCTGGCCGGTGCCCGACCGCTCCACGTCGTCAATCCCGAAGTATTGGAAGGGCGATGGGTCCGGATGTCGTTGCCAGCCGAGTGATCATTCCGATCACACCGGGCTATCTCGAACCGCTGTCAGCAGGTTCTTGAGGTCAATGAGTTGCATGGTCATGGTTATGCCGCGCCCCCTTCCAGCCCGACGCGACGAGGGATGGGAAGGCGCCGACATTGGGCAGCGATACCCTCATTGTCGTGATTGTGGGCCTCGAATCCGGACTCGCGAACCGGGCCGTGCAACTGCTGACGGTAGGCACATTGTCTGTGCTATTTCTCGCTGGCTGTTCCACCGGCAAGGTAGCTGGCCTTCCCTCGTCAACGACGACGCCGCCTTTCACCCACGCCCAGGTTCTCGGCTGGGTAGCGCCGACATTGCAGAATGGCATCACGCTGGTTGGATCCGTGCCGCCGGGCGCTACCAACACGCAACTGTTTGCCGCCTCCCGGCCACTCAACACGGCCACGTCGGTGTCCACGAACGAGTTGGCCGACGTCACCTGGACGGGCCCACTCCAGCATGACGAGAAGACGCTGGTCACATCCTTGCGGCATCTCCAAGCCCTGACTGCGTCAACTCCCGGGCCGCGGTACCTGTCCGAGCTCGACACGGAGATCCTCAGTGCGCAGGTGGCCCTGCAGAAGTTGAGCAACGACGTCAAGAGTTGAGGCTCCCGGTCCCCTGCGCCTCCTGCGAGCAGATGAGCACACCCCCACGCTGCCGCTGAGAAAATTTCATCCACCACCTCCACGGCTCCGAAGAACCACCTGGCAGCGAGATGACAGGGAGGGCCATGAGACTGCGCCGGGTCCATGACAGGTGGCGGGCGAAGGTGGCGGCGGTGCTCGCCACGAGCAGCCTCTTCGGAGCGTCGAGCGCGTTGGTCGTGCTGCAAGGAGTAGCCATCCCTGCAGGCGCCACAACGACGAGCACCTGTTCGGGACCGGACGGCTTGGGCTACTGGCAGGTGGCTGCGGACGGCGGGGTCTTTGCTTACGGCACCGCCAAGTTCTACGGCTCGACTGGAAGTATCCACCTCAACCAGCCGGTCGTCGGCATGGCTCCGAGCGTCGACGGTCGAGGCTATTGGCTGGTGGCTTCCGACGGTGGTGTGTTCACCTTCGGTGACGCGCCATTCCGAGGATCGACCGGTTCGATGCCCTTGAATGCTCCGGTGGTGGGCATGATTCCGACGGTGGACGGCCAGGGCTATTGGCTGGTGGCGCAGGATGGCGGTGTGTTCAGCTTCGGTGACGCCACCTTCTACGGCTCATTGGGTGGCATATCCCTCAACAAGCCGGTAGTCGGCATTGCCGGTACCAAGGACGGCAGGGGGTACTGGATGGTGGCGTCGGACGGTGGGGTGTTCACCTTCGGCAATGCCCTCTTCCACGGATCACTGGGTGGCACCCGCCTCAATCAGCCGGTGGTGAGCATCGCCGCCACCCGGAACGCCAACGGCTACGAACTGACCGCTAGCGACGGTGGGGTGTTCAGCTTCGGTGACGCCAACTTCTACGGATCCACCGGCGGCCTCCACCTCAACCGCCCTGTCGTCGGCATCGGTGGGACCTTCTTCGGCAACGGATACACGCTTTCGGCGTCCGACGGAGGCGTCTTCAATTTCGGCGACTCGAGCTTTTGCGGCTCGGCAGGATCCCTCCGGCTCAACCAGCCGGTCGTCGGCATGGCCTTCTTCTGATGACCTCGAATAGCCGTCCCACTGCGTCGTCCCCCTTGAGTAAGGAGCCTTGAATGCCTGAAGTCACCCGCCGTCAATTCATTCGAAACGCATCGATCGGAGCCGCGGCCGCCGGGGTCCTGGCTGTCGGGGGCCCGGGAATTCTCAGTGCCGTCGAAGCAACGGTGGGCGGCTCCCCCAGCGCCGTGCCCCCCACCCAGGGGCCGAATGCCCAGGAGGGCTCGGACGTATTCGCCCGCGTGATCGATGCCAAGGCGGGCCACATCAAGATATTCGTCGGGGAGAGGTCGGTCGACTACACCGATCAGACCCTGGCCCAAACGCTGCTCCAGGCAGCTCGGTGACCGCCCGTTCCATGACCGCCGCAACATCGACACTCCACGAGGTGAGCTGAGCCCATGTCCTCCCACAGAGAAGCACCGGCCATTTCCAAGGATCCAGTGGCCGACAGCACCGACGTCTACGCCTTCGTCAGCCCGGACGCCCAAAGCACCGTCACCATCATCGCCAACTACGTGCCGCTGCAGGAGCCGGCCGGCGGGCCGAACTTCTTCGAGTTCGGGGACGACGTCCTGTACGAGATCCACGTCGACAACACGGGCTCGGGCACTCCGGCCATCACCTATCAGTTCCGATTCACCACCACCATCACCGACCCCGGCACGTTCCTGTACGCCACCGGACCGATCGCATCTCTGACCGATCCGAACTGGAACCGGCGCCAGACCTACACCGTCACGAAGGTCCAGGGTGGCGTGTCCACGCTGCTGACTCCGATGGGTGGGCCCAACCCGTTGTCCTGTCCGCCTTGCAACATCGGTCCGCGATCCACTCCCAACTACGCCGCGCTCTCCGGGGACGCCATCTACCGCCTGTCGAGTGGGGAGATGGTCTTCGCGGGCCAACGGGCCGAGGGATTCTTTGTGGACCTCGGTTCCATCTTCGACCTAGGGGACCTCCGTCCGCTCTCCCCCGACCAGCTCATACCCGGCTTGGCGGCAGCCGGGATCGACACCATTGCTGACAAGAACGTCCACTCGATCACCATTCAGGTACCCATCAGCTCTCTCACCAGTAATCAGCAGACTCCGACAGGGCCCAACGACCCCCACGCCGTCATCGGCGTGTACACCACCGCCAGCCGTCAGACGGTCACGGCCATCAATCCAGGGACCGGAACCCACACCAATTCCGGGCCATTCACTCAGGTGTCGCGTCTGGGCAGCCCGTTGGTCAATGAAGTCGTGGTGCCGATGAACCTAAAGGACTTCTGGAACAGCCAACCCCCCGTCAATGACTCGCAGTTCGCCGCCGCCGTCCAGCATCCGGAGTTGCAAAACCTACTGCCGGCGTTGTACCCGGGTGCGTTCCCCAACCTGCATGCGTACACCAAGCCGAGAGCAGACCTGGTCGCCATCTTCGCCACCGGCATCCCTGGATCGGTCATCGGTCCGTCGTTCGGAGTCGGCACCTTCCAAGGGGGGAACGTGATTGCCGAGATGTTGCGGCTCAACATGGCCATCACCCCCACCGGCCCCGGCGGTGCGGGAACGAGCACCCTGGGCCTGCTGGGCAACGACCTGGCTGGGTTCCCGAACGGGCGGCGGGTGACCGACGATGTGGTTACCATCGAGCTGAAGGCGGTGGCCGGAGCCACCATCCCGTTGGTGGACCACACCTTCACACCCGATGCCGCGGTCACCGCGGTCAGCCAAGGTGTCACCTCCAACGCCGCGGCCTATCAGTCCACCTTCCCGTATCTGGCCGATCCCTACCCCGGGTTCTCCAACCCGGCGACAACCCCTTCGAGCAATCACAACACCAGCCCATGAGCGCTTCGATGTATGGACTGACGGAGGCATAATGCCGCTCACCTCTACTTCCAACGAGGAGCCCTTTGTCGATGACCGCAGCAGTGAGTCCCCGGAGTCGCTCGTGCTCGACATCGGCGATGATGTTGGTGCCCTCATTCTGTATGCCGATGAGTCCTGCCTGGGCCGGGAGATCGACCTCACTCCGGTTGGTCGACCGCGGAGCCACCAGACCCACACCATGATTCGCCGCCGACGGTCAGTGGACAGCGAGTTCATCGCCGGCGTCTATCCGGAACTGCGCGAGGGCACCTATACCGTCTGGAGCCTGGACGATGGTCCCCTCGCCGAGGTGACCATCGGAGGAGGGCGGATCACCGAACTGGATGTCGGCGACGGCGCTGGACCCGGTTCCGACCCCTGAGCCCTTGTCTTTTGCCGAGGTCACACGCGACGAGACCGGATCAGCGAGGGTCGAGCGTCTCGCACTGCGATTTGGGGCCGGGCGTTCCCGGTGTGGGCAACACCTGGGGCCCTGTCGACTTCAGTCGGACAGACCGCCAGGCGCCGGTGGACGGCTCAGGCCGGGGTGAACGCCACCGGCAGCGAGATGGGCGACCGAAACGCCATGCCGTGGATGTGCAGGTCCTGGTCGGGGGCGGGGTCGAGCCGGAGGTCGGGCAGGCGGTCGAACAATGTGTTCATCGCCACCCGGGTCTCCATCCGGGCCAGATGCATCCCCAGGCACACATGGATGCCGAAGCCGAACCCCACATTCTGGCGGGACTCCCGGAACAGGTTGTACCGATCGGGTTCGGCGTACTTGCGCTCGTCGCGGTTGGCCGCACCGAGCAGGAGCGCGATGTCCGCTCCCTCTTCGATCGGCACCCCGGCGAGCTCGGTGGCGCGCGCGGCCCTGCGCAGGATCACGGTGACCGGCGGCTCCCAGCGGATGACTTCCTCGAACGCCGGTGTCATCAGCTCCCGATCGGCAACCACGGCCTGCAACTGGTCGGGATTGGTCAACAGCCCGTAGAGCAGACTGCCCGACGCCCGGTACGTCGTCTCCACCCCAGCCGGCAGGAGCAGCCGCAGGAAGGAGTAGATCTCCTCGTCGGTGAGCTTGCGCCCGTCCACCTCGGCTACGACGAGCTCGCTGATCAGGTCGTCGGCCGGCTCCTGCCTGCGTTGCTGGAGGATGCCGGCGAAGTAGTCACGAAGGGCCTCGGAGGCAGCCATACCGCGCTCCCAGTTGGCGGCCACACTGGTGATGGCGATGGCCCACCGCTGGAACACGGGGAAGTCCGAACGGGGCAGACCGAGGATCCGGGCGATCACCTGGACGGGGAAGTTGAAGGTCAGCTCCTGCACGAGGTCGACCTGTCCCTTGTCGGCGAACCCGTCG
>DASZGT010000279.1:0-5610 GCA_035938575.1 Acidimicrobiales bacterium | reverse complement strand
TGAGATGGGACAGGTGGTCCTTGACGGTCCAGCCCGGGCAGTCCGTCGGACGCTCCCACTGGTCGGCGTCGAGTTGCTCGCACGCCGTCACCACCGAGGCCCACACCTGGGCCAACCGATCGACGACGGGCTCGCTGCGTGCTGCTCGAGTTGGCATGGGCACCCCTCCTTCGATCGCCCGTCTGGCGGCGGGTCCCACAGTTCGCTCCTGCAGTGGAGCCCTCGGTCACCCCGGGAGGTTGGCCTCGATGGCGTCGATCACCTCGGGAGCCTCGGGGTCCACCATGGGCCTGAACCGCTGCACGATCTCCCCAGTCGGTGACACGAGGAACTTCTCGAAGTTCCACTGGATGTCCCCGGCCTCACCCTCCGCATCGGGAAACGCCACCAGCTCTTCGTAGATCGGGTGACGGTTGTCCCCGTTGACCTCGACCTTCTCGAACAAGGGGAAGGTCACGCCATAGGTGGTGGAGCAGAAGCTGGCGATCTCCTCGGAGGACCCGGGCTCTTGCCCACCGAACTGATTGCACGGGAACCCGAGCACGGTGAACCCTTTGTCGCCGTAGGTCTTCTGGAGCCGCTCGAGCCCCTCGTACTGGGGTGTGAGCCCGCACTTGGAGGCCACGTTGACCATCAGAAGCGTCTGTCCTTGGTAGTCGCCGACCGAGGCCGGATCGCCCTTGAGGGAGTGAAGAGTGGGGTCGTAGATGCTCATAGGGGCAAGTGTAGATCGGGCGGGCCAAATGCAGATCGGCTCGCCAGCGACCGTCCCGCGCCGGCCGGTTCCGGGACGGGCCCTCCTTGGCGGCCAGGAGCTGGTCCGGCGGCCGATGGGTCCATCCAGCCTCGCCGGCCCCCACCGTGCCTGGTAAAGAAATCCTGCTGGTTGGTCGATGATACGGGGCGAGTATGCGCAGTATTCAAGGGCGGTGTGTATGCCCAGGGGTTGGATGACGAACGATGACCGTCGAGGTTGAGAGGGCCAGCCACCACCCGGGGGACGGCCGCGCCGTGTCTGGTCCCGTGGTCAAGGTCCTCATGGGCCTGGTCCATGCCCACGGTGGGGACGTCGGGGTAGCCCAGGCGCTCGCTCTGGCCGGCGAGGGTCGTTCGTTCCTCGAGCTCAACAACCCGGCCACCCGGAGCACGTTGGCCGAGACGGTGGCGCTGTTCAACGCGGCGGCGCTCGTCATCGGGGACGGGGCCATTGGTCTGCACGTGGGCGATCTGCTCCTCTCGGCCCCCGGTGGTGACGACTTCGTGGACTGGCTCCAGGCCCTCGGGTCCCCGGGCGAGGTGTTCAGGCATGTCGAACCGCTGGTCGCGCAGTTCGAGACGACCTCCGAGGCCGAGGCTCTCGAAGTGGCCGACGACCACGCGCTCGTCCAGGTCGTCCCCCTCGGCGCGCCGTCGCGACACGCCCATCTGTGCGAGATGACCCGAGGGCTGCTCTCGCGGGTTCCTGCCCTGTGGGGGCTCGGACCGACCCTGGTCACCGAGACCGAGTGCAGCGCACGCGGTGGCCGGCGCTGCCTCTACGCCCTCAGTTGGGACGATGATCCGGCCGAGTCTTCTGAGGTGCCCCCACCGGGGTCATCCGTGGACCATCCCGTGGCCGCGCTCCAGCACGGCAGCCACAACGGCGCCGGCGGTGGCCCGAGCCCCGGGGTTCGGGGTTCCCGGCCAACGGGGCGCCCCGACCAGGGCCCGCCCGCGGTGGCGGCGGAGGCGCCCGACGCCGTGGATGGGCGCGGTGCGGTAGATGCGGTGCATGCGGTGGATGCGGTGGCGGCGGAGGCGCCCGACGCCGTGGATGGGCGCGGTGCGGTGGATGCGGTGGATGCCACCGTCGCCGAGCTACGGGCCGAGCTGGACAAGATGGAGGTGTTGGTCGAGGGAGCGTCGGCCACGGCCCTCGAGCTCCTGGATGACGACGTCGACTCGCTGCTCACCCAGATCGCGGCCCGAGCGGACGCGGTGGTGTCAGCCGACCGGTACCTGCTGATGGTCCGCGTCCGACCCGGGACTCCGGTGCAGCTCCACAATCGGGGGTTGGGGCCGGACGAGGCCCAGGATCTGGCGGTCGAGCTGTGGCGGGACCATGCGGACGACGCCGGCGGCTCGCGGCTGATCGTGGACATTGCCTCACGCCGGCACCGCTACGGCCGGCTGGTCGAGTTCCTCCCTCCGGGAGCCGTCCCCCCGCCGTCGGAGTCGAGGCTGCTGGGGCTGTACGCAGAGTACGCGGCCACCGCCCTCGACGTCTTCGGCGTCATCTCCGAGTCCAAGCGCAGCGATGCGACGGCTCGGACCCTCCTGTCCTTCTCCGAGGCCCTCTCCCGGGTGACCACCCTCTCCGAGCTGGTGCAGTTGCTGGCGGACACCATTCCAGAGGTGACCGACTGCGACCAGTCGACCGTCTACCTGTGGGAGAGCGACCTCGGCCAACTGACCCCCCGGGCCCGGACCGTCGGCGCAGAGTCACCTCCTGAGGCCTACGTGGGACCGATCGTCCCGGTGCTCAGACCAGGCCAGACATCCGAAAGTCCAAGACCGGGACCGGCGGGGGACACCCTTTCCGGCTCGACAGGTTCCCCATCGGCGGAGTCCTCCCACCGCCGGCAGGTCGGAGAGGCGAGCGATCCCCTGGTCGTCCCCGCCGACCTCTCCCTCATCGATCGCCTGATCAATCAACGGGAGGTCATCGTCCTCGACGAGACGACGGACGACCCCCTGCTCCTCAGTCTCATGGATCGGTCACAGACGGCGGCCTCGGTGGTGGCGCCACTGTTCGCCGCCGGCGAATTCCTCGGGGTCATCGCCGCCAACTTCGGAACGGACACGCCCCTCGCCTCGATCCGGGACGCCGATCTCCATGAGCGCCTGTCCGGGCTCGCCGATCAAGCCGCCACTGCCCTCCAGAACCTCGGGCTGATCGAAAAGGTCTCGCATATGGCCTGGCACGATGCCTTGACCGGACTCCCCAATCGTCGCCTGTTCAAGGACCGCGTCGAACAGGAGCTGGTCAGATCTCGCCGCGTCGGGGAGCCGGTGTGCATGTTCTTCGTTGACCTCGATCACCTGAAGTCGGTCAACGACACGCTCGGCCACGCAGCCGGGGACGACCTCATCCAACTGGTCAGCGATCGGCTGGTGGACACCGTCCGAGAACAGGACACGGTGGCCCGGGTGGGCGGGGACGAGTTCGCCATCCTGCTCCCCGGACTGTCCGACCAGCTGGCCATCGACCAGCTGGCGCAGCGTTCACTTGAGGCGATGAGCGCGCCATTCCTGGTGTTCGGCCAGGAGGTCGAGACCTCTGCCTCGATCGGCATCGCCATGGCCCCGGACCACGGCGACACCTACGACGAGCTCCTGAGCCGAGCCGACGAGGCCATGTACCGGGCCAAGGCCCGGGGTCGGAACGCGTTCCAGATGTACTCCGGCTCCATGGTCGACCCCGACCAGGGCCGCTTGGTCATCGACGAGCGCACGCTGTACACCGATCTCGTCCACGCCATCGAACACGACGAGTTCTTCATCCTCTACCAGCCGTACATCGACCTCCGGACGGCCGAGGTGGTCGGGGTCGAGGCCCTGGTGCGCTGGCATCACCCCACCCACGGGACCCTCGAACCCGCCGCCTTCATCTCCATGGCGGAGAAGAGCGACATCATCGTCGCCCTCGACACCTGGGTCCTCGAGGAGACCTGCCGGCAGGCCCGTGCCTGGCTCGACCGCGGGCTGGCCCCCTTGCGCCTGTCGGTGAACCTGGCCTCGCGTGACCTGTCCAACCCTGATCTGTTCGCCAACATCGACCGGGCACTCGAGGAGACCGGCATCGACCCCTCCCTGCTCGAGCTCGAGATCACGGAGCGTGTGGTCCTGGACAAGACGGGCCCGGCCAAGGCCAATATCGAGCGGCTCCGGCGCCTGGGGGTGCGATTCACGATCGACGACTTCGGCACCGGCAACTCCTCGCTGAGCCGGATCGGGTCGTTTCCCGTCAGCACCCTCAAGATCGACCAGTCCTTCGTCCAGGTCCTCGGACCGGACGGCGACAACAACTCGCTGGTGGCGGCCATCATCTCCATGGCCGACCGTCTCGGCCTGGACTGCGTGGCCGAAGGGGTGGAGACATCGCTGCAGAGTCGGGTGCTGCTGCAGCGAGGCTGCAATACCGCGCAGGGGTACTTCTTCAGCCCGCCGCTGCCCGCCGAGGACATCGAGAGGATGATGGCCGGCATCTCCTCGGCCCACGGTCCCACGGCCCCCGGGGACCGCTGAGCTTGGCCGGCGCCCGGCCCGAACCTGCGGTCTCGTGCTAACTATTGTTAGCATTTGAGGGTGCTATCCCCCCCTCCAGGCGTCCGGACCGATACGTTCGGTCCATCCGATCACCGGATGCCGACCCCGATCACCGGACGCCGGCCATCCGAATCATGAGGAGGAACCATGGCGTCGTATGAGGGATATTGCGTGAAGTGCCGTGAGAAGCGGCAGTTCGAGGGGGAGGAAGTCGAGATGGCCAACGGCCGCAGGTCGGCCAAGGGCAAGTGCCCGACCTGCGGAACCGGCATGAACAGGATCCTCGGCAAGAAGGCCTGAGCACACCGCTGGGACCGTCACCTCGGGTCTGCGGCCCCCACTCCAGGTGGGACCCGGTGCTGGTCCGGTATGGATCGGCGGTCGGCCGGAAGCGAGAGGGCGCCGATCACGGCGCCCTCTCGGAGTCCCCACTCGCTCACGACGAGGCGCTGGAGCCCGAGGGTCTCCACCAGGGTCGAGAGCACCACCGCCCCGATCGGCAGGAGCGGTGCCCGCCGGGCCTGCACGCCGGGCAGGGCCAGTCGGGCGTCGAGGTCGAGCGTGGCCAGGCGGTCGGCCAGCTGGTGCAGTTGACCGGCGGGAAGCTCGACCTGATTGACCTGCAGCGACGACACGGAACCCGATGCGGTCAAGGGACGATGCAGTCCCATGGCCAGACGGGCCAGGGCCCGCACCGTTCCACCACTGGCGATCACCCTGGCCCCTGCCTGCGGATGTCGTGCCAGCATGGCGCGGATCGGTTCCGCCCGGGCCAGCGCCGTCTCGGTGACCGCCACCCGGTCCGACCGAGTCAGCATCTCGCCGGTGCCCAGCTCTCCCCGGAGCCGGGCCGTGCCCAGGGGCACGCTGGTGACGGCCGAGATCTCATCGATGGTGCCGATGCCCGCCTCGAGACTGCCCCCTCCGAGGTCGAGGCCGAGGACCGGGTCCGCTCCGACCCAGACGCCAGCGCGCTGCCCCAGGAAGCACAGCCTGGCCTCTTCCTCACCGGTCAGGAGAGTGATCGAGCTGTCGAGTACCTGCTCGAGCCGGGCGATCAGCCGCGAGCCGTTCGCCGCGTCCCGCAGCGCGGCAGTGGCCAGGGCCACCACCACGTCGGCCCCGGCATCGTCGGCGGCCACGCGGAGGCGGCGACAGGTCCGGACGGCGGAGGCAGCCCGGTCGGCCGGCACCCCCCCGGTCCGGGCCACCTCGGTGCCCAGGTGGAGAAAGGAGCGGCGACGGAGCACCGGGATCAGCACGCCGTCACGGGTGGCGTCGACCACCATGAGGTGGAATGAG
>DASZGT010000278.1:0-40445 GCA_035938575.1 Acidimicrobiales bacterium | reverse complement strand
CTCGAAGATCTCGGTGGGCCGGGCCGGCGACTGGCTGAAGGGCACACTCAGGTTGTAGATCGACGCCACCCGGTCGGGGTGGAGCTTTCCCATCTCCCAGACCAGCATGGCGCCCCAGTCGTGCCCCACGAAGGCGGCCTGGTCGTAGCCGAAGTGGTCCAGCAGACCGCACAGGTCCTCCGTCAGCCTGTCCGACCCGTAGGCGGCCACGTCACCTGAGGGGTGACTGCTGCGGCCGTAGCCCCGGAGATCGGGCGCCAGGGCGCGGTACCCGGCTTCGCCCAACACGGGGAGCTGGTGGCGCCAGGAGTACCAGAGCTCCGGGAATCCGTGGCACAGGACCAGGGGTGGGCCGTCTTCCGGCCCGGAGGAGGCGACGTGGAGGTCGATTCCATTGGCCCGGATCTGCTGGTGGAGGATCTCAGACATTGGCCGCCTTCTGGTCCTTCTCCTCCTGGTGCTTCTCGATGGCGGACATCACCGCGGCACCGGCGGCGCCGATGAACTCGGGCCGGTTGTCGGCGGCCCAGTCCCGGCTGGCCGTTAGGGTCCGGGATGACCCTTGGAACTCCGGCGCCACGTAGCGGGCAATCAGCTCATAGGAGTGACGCGTGGCTGCCGTGTCGGCCCACTCGTGCCCCATGAGCAGGAAGGTTCCGAACCCCTTGGACTGCTTGCGCAGCCGCTCGACCTGGGTGACGGCGTCGTCGACCGTCCCGATGACCGCGAAGCCCGAGGCGTTGAGGGCGTCGACCAGCGATTCGTGGTTGGTGGTGTCGGGAGCCAGTGGCAGGGCCGCCACGCGTTGGAAGTAGTCGACCCATTCGGCCAGGCCGAATCCCACGTCCTCGATGGCCTGCTCCTTGGTGTCGGCAATGTGGACCGGACCGACCAGGCGCCACTTGCTGCGGTCGACGGTCGTCCCGAACTCGGCCGCTCGCTCTTCCATGACGTCCCAGTGGGCGCCGAGGATGTCGAACCCCCCGGCCGAGGTCGCCCCGATGGAGAGGAGGCTGCAACCGAAGCGCCCGGCGGCCCTCGGGCCGGCCGGCGAAATCTGGGCCGCCACCGCCACCTCGGGAAAGGGGCGCTGGTAGGGCCGCATCTGCAAACGGGCCTTGACCAGCTTGAACCAGTCCGTCTCGTAGCTCACCGGCTCGTCACCCGCGAACAGGAGGAGGATCGCCTCCAGCGACTCTTCCATCATGTCCCGCTGCTTGGCCGGGTCGATGCCCATCATGAAGGCGTCCGAGGGCAGGGCCCCGGGTCCGACGCCGACCATGAGCCTGCCGCGAGTGAGGTGGTCGAGCAGGACCAGACGGTCGGCCAGCATGAACGGGTGGTGGTAGGGCAACGACGACACCCCCGTGCCCAGGCGGATGTGCCGGGTGCGCTGGGCGGCGGCGGCGATGAAGACCTCGGGCGAGGCGATGATCTCGTAGCCGGCCGAATGGTGCTCACCGAACCATGCCTCGTCGAAGCCCAGTTGGTCCAGGTGCTCGATCAGCTGCAGATCGCGCTCCAGCGCCAGCGTCGGGTTTTGGCCCACCGGATGGAACGGGGCCAGGAAGATCCCGAATTTCAGGTGGTCGGCTGCGTCCAGGCTGGTCATACAGACATGGTCCTCTCGTTCACGGTTTCACCAGAATTTTCCCATGGTCGCCCGGGGTGCGCAGGGTCTGGAAGGCGCCGGGCGCGCCACCCAGGTCAACCGACGACGTGACCAGCAGATCGGCGCCGGGCACACCGGTTCCCAGCCGGTCCAAGGTGGCGGCGAACTCGGCCGGGGTGTAGCCGAAGGAGAACCGGAACTCGATCTCCTTGGTCACCGCCATGAACGGTTCGATGGAGTCCTTGTGCATGCATACCCCGACCACCACGATGCGGCTGCGGGGTGGCGCGTCCGCAATCAGCGATTGCAGCATGCCGGGCACCCCCACCGCCTCGAAGATCACCGGTTCCTTGGTCTCGCCGCCGAACATCGAGGCCGCGGCCCGCTCCATGATCGTCGCCGGTACTCCGAGGTCGCTCCAGCGGTCGTGCGGTGACCCCACGGCCGGGTCGACGACTTCGTCGGCGCCGAAGGCCTCCGCCAGCCGGCGTCGGGCGGGCGAGAAGTCGGCGGCCAGAACGGGGCCGTGCCCCCGGGCCTTGAGGGCGGCGATGACCGCCAGTCCCACCGGCCCGCACCCGACCACCAGGCACGGCTGCCCCGGCACGAGACCGGAAAGGCCGACGGCGTGCTCGCCCACCGCCAACGGCTCGGTCAGGGCGGCCACGTTGGTGTCCAGGGACTCCGGTACCGGAAGCAGGAGCATCTCCTGGAGCACCATGTGCTCAGCCAACGCCCCCGGAAAGCGGTTTGAATAGCCGATCTGCTCCACTCCGGTCGATCCGATGACGACGGGCACCGAGCACACCCTGGTCCCCACGGGGAGCGTCTTGGCGGTGTCGGGGCCGTGCTCGACCACCTCGGCGCAGAACTCGTGGCCGAACACCGTGTCGAGCGACGGATCGAGCGACGGCACGCCGATCCGGTCCATGAGCCCGGTGAAATGGGCGAAGTCCGCCAGGGCATGGAGGTCGGAGCCGCAGATGCCGGCGGCCAGTGAGCGCACCACCACATGGCCCGAGCCGGCCGACGGGTCATCCACCACGCCCACCACCAGCTCTCCACCCCGGGTGACGGCAGCGCGCATCGCTTCCCCCTGCCGAACGGATCGACCGCCGTCCGGATCATCGCTACGTTTGCCCCGTGAGTTTCACACAACCCGAAGACAAGCGCCCTTTGGCGGGCAAGGTGGCCCTGGTGACCGGGGCGGCCCGGCCCCGGAGCATCGGGAGGGCGACCGCAGTGCGGTTGGCCCGCCACGGTGCGGACGTGGCCTGCCTCGACATTGCCCGGCCCTACCCGGACGCCCCCGTCCACGGCACCGCCAGCCCTGACGACCTGGCGGATCTGGCCCAGGAGCTGTCGGCCCACGGCGCCAAGGTGGCCACGGCGGAAGCCGATGTCGCCGACGAGGGGGAGGTCGAGCGGGCGGTGGCTCGGGTCAGCGAGGAACTGGGCACCGTCACCGTGGTGGCCAACGTCGCCGGAGGCAGCGGCCCGGGGTTCGGATTGGGGCCCCTGCTCGACGTGCCCGCGGCCGAGTTCCGCCGCGTCTTGGATGTCAATGTCGTCGGCACCTGGCTGGTCTCCAAGGCCTGCGCTCGACGGATGGTCGCGGCGGGAGAGCCCGGTCGGATCTGCAACGTCTCCAGCCAGGCCGGCAAGCGGGCCTTCCCCTTCCTCGGTGCCTATTGCACGGCCAAGGCCGGCGTCATCCTGCTGACCCAGGCACTGGCCGCCGAGCTGGGGCCCAGCCGCATCTCCGTCAACGCCGTCTGCCCCGGCACGGTGGACACCGACCTGATCAACAAGGACTCCATGTTCGAGACCATCATGGGTGGTCCCGAGGGCCTGGCATCCTTCATCCAGCGGGAGATCCCGCTCGGCCGGCTGCAGACCGCCGAGGAGATCGCCGCCGCAATCTGTTGGCTGCTGTCGGACGATGCCCGGGGCGTCACCGGTGAGGCGTTGAATGTCAGCGCCGGGCAGACGATGGCGTAGCCGTGCCCATCCTGGAGTCCCGTCACGACCTGGCCCACGCCGTCGAGGGCGACACGGCCTGGAGTGAGTCGTACTACTTCAACGCCTACGACCCGGGCACCGACTCGGGGTTCTTCACCCGGATCGGGATCCGCCCCAACGAGGGGACGATGGATGCCGCCATGTCGGTATGGCTACCGGGCGGCGATCTGGCCGAGTACCGCGCCGCCCGAGAGCAGCACGAGATGGTCGACACCGTGCTCGAAGTAGGGGCTGTCCGCTACGAGATGCTCGAAGCGCTGCAGTCGTGGCGCATCACCGTGGATGCCGAGCTCAGCACCCGGCCCTGCACCCCGGGAGCGGGGATCACTGCGTCCGGGACGGCCCATCCCGTGCCCGTCGCCCTCGACGTGCGGTTCGAGGCCGTCACCCCGGCCATCGGCACCGACGGGCGACCCGGTGGAGGACCGCGCTCCGCCGCGGCCGCGGCCGCAGCCGGCACCGTGGGCAAGGGCCACCTCGAGCAGGCCGGTCGCTGGACGGGTTGGCTCGACGTCGACGGCCGGCGCCACGCCTGGACCGCGGCCCATGGGAACCGCGACCGGTCGTGGGGGCCCCGCCGGTGGGGCGGGCCCAAGATGTGGCGCTGGTTCAGCATCAACGTCGGCGAGAGCATGCACCTCGGTGGCATCCGGCTGGGCACCGACGCCGGTGATCTCCACCGGGGGTGGGTATGGGATGGCGGCCGTGCCACCAGCGTGGCCGAGTGGCGCCTGCGCACCGAGCTGGCCGACGATGGCGTGACCCAAAAGGTCGTGCACCTCCGGGTGCTCGACAAGGACGACCGGGCCTACGACCTGCGGGGCGACGTCCTGCGGGTGGCCGACATCGGCCGGGCCGGGGGCACCATGGTCAACGAGGGGTTGGCCCGGTGGACGTATGAGGACCCCGACGGAGACGACCGCACCGGCTACGGCATCTGCGAGTACCTACACCAGCTCGACGACAGCGGGAAGCCCATCGTGGCCGTCGTCTAGGTGGCCGTCGACTAGTGGGACATGGCCATGACGAGGTCGCCGCCGTCCTCGGCCTTGCTCTCGGCGGGACCGTCGTCGGGCTGCAGCGGCTCTCGGGGGGTGCCTCGCGTGTCACCAGCTCGTTCGATCTCGCCGTGGCCGACGGAACGGTCCGACCCCTCATCCTCCAGCAGGACCGGGGAGACCGCTTGGTGCCGGGGGGCCGGGTCCAGATCGAGGCGGCCCTGCTCCGCGAGGCCGGCGCCGCCGGTGTCCCCGTCGCCCGCGTGGTGGCGGCCGGAGGCACGTCGGGCCTCCCCCCGGACTGGCTGGTCGTCGATCGCCTCGAGGGGGAGACCATTCCCCGCAAGATCCTGCGAGATCCCGAATGGTCCGGTGCCCGGGTCGCCCTCACCGCCCAGTGCGGGCGGGCCCTGGCCGCCATCCATTCCATCGACCCCGGGGCCGTCGACGGGTTACCTCCCCGGGACCCGCTGGCCGACCCCATCCCCTACCTCGACGGGTTGGACGAGGTCCGCCCGGCGCTCGAGCTGGGCGTGCGCTGGCTCGAGGCCCACCGTGGCCCCTCCGTGCCACGGGTCACCGTCCACGGTGACTTTCGCAACGGCAATCTGCTGGTCGGGCCCGACGGTCTCCGAGCCGTCCTCGACTGGGAGCTGGCCCATGCCGGCGACCCGGCTGAGGACGTCGGGTGGCTCTGCGCCCGGGCGTGGCGCTTCGGTGGGCCCGGCCGGGTCGGCGGGTTCGGTGACCTCCCCGCCCTGCTCGAGAGCTATGCCACCGCCGGGGGTGACCCGATCGACACGCATCGGGTCACGTGGTGGGAGACCTACGCCGCGGTCAAATGGGCGGTCATCTGCGCGCTGCAGGCCTCGGCCCACCTGAGCGGCGCCAGCCGATCCGTCGAGCTGGCCGCCATCGGCCGTCGGGTGTGCGAGAGCGAGTGGGATCTCTTCGTCCTGCTCGGAGTGGCCGCGGCGGTCCCCGAGCCCACTCCGGCCGCAGGACCGGCGTCACCGTCGCCGGTGGTGGCACCGTTCGGCCGTCCGACGGCGGCCGAATTGGTCGAGGCGGTCCGTGAGTACCTCGAGCGAGACGTGATGGCCTACGGCGACGGCGGGGCGCGCTTCACAGCGCGGGTGGCCCGCAACGCCCTGCAGACGGTCGAGCGTCAGCTGGACCTGGGCGCGGCCATCGCTGAGGCGCATGTCAGGCGTCTGGCCTCTCTCGGGTTCGAGGACGACGCCGCGCTGGCATCGGCCATTCGATCGGGGGCCTTCGACGACGACTGGATCGACCTCGGCGTGGCCCTGGCCACGTCGGCCCGCGACCAGCTGCTGGTGGCCAACCCGACCTACCTGGAGGGCGCCGCCCCGTAGGGGCAGGAGCTCCGCCGACCAGGCCGGCGATCAGCCGATCCGCACCGGTCAGGGACGGATCGCCGTCATCCGAAGAAGACCTCGGCCTCGGCGAAGCGCTCGGGAGGCACCAACTTGAGGGCGGCGGTGGCTTCGGCCAGCGGGACGAGGTCGATCGAGGTCCCGTGCAGCGCCACCATCTGCCCGACGTTCCCGTCGTGCAGGGCGTCCACGGCGTGCAGTCCGAACCGGGTGGCGAGCACCCGATCGAATGCGGTCGGACTTCCACCTCGCTGCACGTGACCGAGGACGGTGGCACGCGCTTCCTGACCGGTCCGATTGGCGATCTCCGACTCCAGCAGGTTTCCGATGCCCGACAGCCGCACATGGCCGAAGGCGTCCACCTCGCCTCCCCGACTCGGCAGCGTCCCCTCCACCGGAAGCGCTCCTTCGGCAACCACCACGATGGGCGCGTAGTGGCTGGCGAAGCGATGCTCGATGAACTCGCACACGCTGTCGATGTGGAACGGACGCTCAGGGATGAGGATTACGTTGGCCCCGCCGGCCAGGCCGGAATGCAACGCGATCCAACCGGCATGGCGTCCCATGACTTCGACGATGAGAACTCGGTGGTGACTCTCCGCCGTCGTGTGCAGCCGGTCGATGGCCTCCGTGGCGATGGTCACCGCCGTGTCGAAGCCGAACGTGTAGTCGGTGGCGTCAAGGTCGTTGTCGATGGTCTTGGGCACCCCGACCACGGGCAGTCCGGTGGCGGCGAGCTTGGTGGCGACGCTGAGCGTGTCCTCCCCCCCGACGACCACGAGTGCCTCCACACCCAACCGGCGTACCGTGTCGAGCACCCGGTGCTCACCGTCGTCGGCCGAGTAGGGGTTGGTCCGACTGGACCCGAGGATGGTGCCTCCTCGGGGCAGGATGCCGCGAACGGTCGCCACGTCGAGCGTCATGGTGTCCCCGTCCAGGGGACCACGCCAGCCGTCGCGGAACCCGACGAACTCGTCGCCGTGGACCTGGACGCCCTTACGGACGACGGCGCGGATGACGGCGTTCAGACCCGGGCAGTCGCCGCCGCCAGTCAGGACCCCGATGCGCACGACTGCGAGCGTACCCAGGTCTTGTCGCCATGGTGGCCCGAGGAGCCCAACGGCCTCGCAGCGTCAGCCTCGCTCCACGATGTAGAGGGTGTTCCCGTCCGGGTCGCGGAAGGAGAACATCGGCGGCACACCGGGCCAGCGCAGTACCTCGGGATCGGCGTCGACCCCTTGTGCACCCAGGTCGGCATGGTCGGCGTCGGCATCCTCGGTCGTGAGGCGAATGCCGGTGTCGGTCCCCGAGGGTCCGCCGGGCTGCTGGGGAGTAAGCGCAATGGTCGTCGCCGACCCGGGCGGCGCCACTTCGATCCAGCGATTGCCGTCGCCGAAGGGAGCGTCCAGGCGCTTCTCGAAACCGAGCGTGTCGACATAGAAGGCCACCGCCCGCTCCTGATCGGTGACGGGGACCCCCACGGTCCCCACCTGGGTGATGCGGGTGCTGGTCATTCGGCCCTCAATTCGCTCGTCTCTCTCGTCCTCCAGTGAAGACGAGGGGGCCACGAGAAACTCATCGGTTGGCAAACCGACGGGTCGTGAATGTCCGACCACGCCGCGCCACCACGACCGATCCCTGCACCACACGATGCCGTCGGTGCCGGGACGCTCACCGGCTCAGCCGCCGGACATGGCCTCGGCAGCCCGTTTCTCCATCTCTGCGGGCGGCACGTCCTCGACGTGGGTGGCAACGTTCCAGCGGTGCCCGAACAGGTCCTCGAACTGCCCCGATCGATCGCCGTAGAACTGGTTTTGCACGGCGCTGGTCTCGGTGGCCCCGGCTCCGAGGGCGGTGGCGAACGTCTTGTCCACATCCTCGACGTAGACCATGACGGTGACCGGCGTCCCGCCCAGAGCCTTGGGGCTCGGCGCACCCATGCCGGGGAACTCATCCGCCAGCATCAGCACGGAGTCGCCGATCTCCAATTCGGCGTGCCCCACTTTGCCGTCGGGCCCACCCATGCGGAGCCGTTCCTCGGCGCCGAACACGGTCCGGTAGAAGTCGATTGCGGCTGCAGCTCCGTCGATGGACAGATACGGCATCACCCGGGGATACCCGTCCGGGATCGGTTTCACATCGGCCATGATCACTACCTCCTTTTGGCAAACATATGTTCGATTCCGTCATGGTAACGAATTGCCCGACCGCCGACAAGGGGGCAATTCTTCGGGGCCGCGCCCGAAGAATTGCCCCGACCGCTCCGGTTCGGATCAGGGTGTCGGCGCGTCGAAGACGAACCGGGTCGGCGAGCCGGTGAAGTCGTGGGAGTCCAGTGCGAACACCCACGCTGGGCGCACGGCGAAGACGCTGTTGGACGCCGGATCGACCATGTCCACGCCGTACGCGGTTCCGTACTTGGCGTTCTCCGCGGCCAGCATGCTCTCGAGGGCGTCCTGGTCGGTGATCCGCTGGGCCCGACCCTGCACCACCACCGGCTCGAGCGGGTCCTCGGTCGACACGGTGCAGCGGGGCTCCCGGGCCAGGGTGCGCGCCTTGCGCGACCCGTTGGCACTGCTGAACCAGAGTCTGTCCTCATGCCACACCGCCCAGACCGGCATCAGGTGAGGAGGACCCGAAGGAGTCACGGTGGCCAACCAGTAGTCGTGGGAGCGGACCAGGCGCTCCTCCACCCATGACCACGGGAGGAGTCCTGTCCCCTCCTCGGCCGGCAGCATCCCGTAGCCGGGCATGTAGGGCCTGGTGACCGCCGGCTCCCTCATCATCCGGAAGCTACCAAACCGTCGGGAACGACAACCGACGCCTCACCCCGGCCCTTGGTCTCCTCGACCTCCTGGCTGCGGCTCGTCCTCTCCGAGGGCCGGAGACTGGCCGTAGATGGCCCGCATGCTTACTGCGGCCAAGGTGTCGGCCATCCGGGCGTCCGCTTCTTCCGAAGGCGGCGAGAGGGAGAGGTCGTAGCCGCAGCGCCACATCATGCTCATCAGGGTGACGGCGAGATCGCGTGCGCTCGGAGGACCCGGTAGGGCACGCCCGGCCCGGCGGTCGCCTTCGATCGACTCGGCAAAGGCGTCTGCGATCCGCCCGGTGACCTCGTTCCAGAAGGCGCGGTGCTCCGGGTCGGACTCGCCCAGTGTGACCATGGCACGCAACAGCGGGCCCTCTCGGCGCCAGCGCTGCATGTAGGCGCTGGCGATGCGGTGGAGCACCGCCGCGGGCCCGTCCTGGTTGTCGTCGATCGACGACACGGCGGTGTCGAAGAGCTCCTGGGTGACCCGTTCGGCCAGCGCCCGGACGACTGCGTCGCGTGAGTCGAAGTAGAAATAGAAGGTCGGGCGCGAAATGTTGGCTCCGGCGGCAAGCTCACCGATGGTGATCTCCCCGATCGGCTTGACCGCCAACAGCTCCCACGCGCAGGCCAAGATCGCCGCCTCCCTGACGTCGCCGCGGCTCTGCGCCCGCCGGCGTCCGGAACCCCGGGGGCCGTGCTCCTTTGCGAGGTGGGCGTTCGGAATGGTGGACCCCTTCACCCGATCGGTTCCGTGGCCACTCCGCACCGGTGACCCACCGGTGTGGGCGGCCACTCGGGCACCGGTGGTCGGCGCTGGCTCCGGACCACTCAGAGCCCCGGAAGGTCGAGCGTGGCCAGCGACTGACTCGGGACTCGGCACAGGTCGAGGGCCATCTGCGTGAAGGAAACGGCCTGGCGGCGCATGCGGACGAAATCACACTTGTTCGTCGTGGGTATGCCCCAGTTGAGCAGATAGGTGGGCCCGGTGATGTAGTTGACCGTCGGAAGGTGGCCATCGGTCCACAGCTGGGTTCCCTCGCCGGGCCATCCGTACCCGTTGGGACTGCCGGGTGCAGGGACATAGGGGCGCAGCACCAGAGCTGGCCCGGCTCCAGCGCGGCGGAGGGCAGCCAGGGACGCATCCACCAGCGCCCTGTTTTCCGGCACGAACATGACGCCCAGCTCGTGCCGGCCGGTGAGGGCCATGGTCCCGTCGGGCTGGCTGTCCCACTCGAGGGCGCCCAGATGTTCGAGGGTGACTCCGCACACAGCTTGGCGGAGGGTGGAGTCCCGATGCTGGGCCGCGAAGGTCTTCTGGCCTATGCCCCCGTAGAAGTGGCCCGTCGTCAGCGACACCACCACCGTGCGGGGTAGCGAGGCCTTCGGCAGCCGGGTCAGGTACTGACACATGGCGACAATAGTGTTGGGCCCGTTGTCCTCGACGGCGTTGGGCCCGTCCGTGTGCGAGTTGAGGATCACGGTCTGAGGGCTGCGGCCCTCGATGACGCCGACTACGTTGCGGCTGACCATGCGCTCGGTGGCGGAGTCGAGGGTGAGGCGCACCGATGCGTGGGAGGTCGCCAACCCCTCGAGGTGCCGGCCGGTCGGCTCGTCCACGAACACGCCCGGAGTGGTCCGAATGACGCCGTCGTAGGGGTAGTAGGAACCGTGAGCGCCCGCGGCGGGCAGATCGATCACGGCCACGGCACCCACGGCTCCGCTGGCCGGCAGGGCGTCGAGGAGCGAGATGAGGCCGGTGATGCCGGTCCAAGGTCGCGAGTACTGACCGGCCGGGTCGATGAGGTGCTGCGGGTCGTAGGTGCCGTAGGCGATCAACTCCATCGTCGAGTGAGGGGTCGATGTCGCCGGCACCCTCAGCACCGCGACCTTCCCGGCCAATGAACCCGGGGCCGGCGTCTGGCCGACCGGCACGATGGCCAGAGGCCCCTCGACGCCTCCCCGCGCTGTGCCCCCGGAATAGGGGATGTAGGAGGAAGTGCCGATCGGGCCGGCACCCGATGGCCCCGTGACTTCCAGCGACCAGTGCGTGGCGGACCACCGGTCGAGGGGAACCGGTTCGGTATGGACGTGCTTCACCCCCACCTGCTTCAATCGGCTCACCAGCTGGTCCACGTACTGCTCGTGCACGCGTGCGCCAGTGGCGCGCATCCCCATCGAGTCCAGCTGTTCGTGCCAGGCCTTCAGCTGGTCGACCGGCAGGAACTGAGAGGCATCCACCGTTGCGGCGTCGCGAGGGGCGAGGGCGCGTCGCGGCCATGCCGTGGGGGGACCGCCGGCGTGCGCCTGGCCGGCACTGGCCAGGCCGATGGTGGCCGACCCGGCGAGCGCTCCCGCTCCGAGCAGCACGCGGCGACGCGAGATCCGGAGCGGATCCCCAGGTCCGTCGGTGGTCAAGGGCTCTCAATCCCCCCTGGCGGCGCGGGCGCGCCTGGGGCCTCATCCCTCTCGAGCCGGTGGTCGGCCATCGCCATGCACTGCTCCCCGGTTGCTCTCGATCCACGCCCTGCCGTCGGCTCCAGGGCCCTCACCGACCCTCCATGCCGACGGAAACCACCGTAAACAGACTGACGATAGAAGTCAACACTGTGTTGATTCTGAGCGGATCGGCCGTTACCATCGCCGGATGGAGACAGCTCCGATCGGCAGCGGTGGCGTAACTCGACATCCACTCAATTCCGAATTCGACTG
Organism: Acidimicrobiales bacterium; assembly: GCA_035938575.1. Classification (GTDB taxonomy): domain Bacteria; phylum Actinomycetota; class Acidimicrobiia; order Acidimicrobiales; family RAAP-2; genus Bog-756. Next base: position 28,895 of record DASZGT010000278.1, on the reverse strand, counting down.
GGCGTCGCCCCTGCCACCGTTCGTAGGCATCGACGACGTTCAGGCGGCCAGCTACGACGACAACGGGTACTTCGTCGTCGAGGGCGCGTTCGATGCCGATTCCGTGGCCGGGGTGGCGGCCGCGATCGATCCCTTCGAACAGGAGCTCGAGGAGTGGCTGCGGCTGTCCCACGGCGGCAAGTCATTCATCGCCCGGGCTGACGAGATCACCTTCACCACCCATCTGGTCACCCGTTCCGATCTGCTCCGGTCATTCGTGGCGACGTCGATCCTCGTCGACCTCTGCACCGACCTCATCGGACCGGATGTCCGCTTGTACTGGGATCAGGCTGTCTACAAGAAGCCCCATACCGGCGCATCGTTCCCCTGGCACCAGGACAACGGGTATGCATTCGTCGAGCCCCAGCAGTACCTCACCTGTTGGATCGCATTGACCGACGCCACCGAGGACAACGGTTGTCCGTGGGTGGTGCCGGGCCTGCACAAGATGGGAACCTTGCGCCATGACCTCACCGAGACCGGGCTCGTCTGCCTCCAGGACCCGTCTGATCCGGTGGCGGTGCCGGTAGACGCGGGCGGGATCGTGGTCTTCTCCTCCCTGACCCCGCACTGCACGGGGCCGAACCGCACCGACGATGTGAGAAAGTCCTACATCGTCCAGTACGCGCCCGACGGCGCGGAAGTGGTGACGGTTGGTGCCTCGAAGGGATCCGGGCGTGCACGTGCCGACGCACCCGACCGCCAGTTCCGCATCCTGCAGGGTGGTCGCCCGGTTGCCTGATGCAAATCCATGGGCTCGGGCGCAACCCGTTGGCGAGCCGGCGACCGGCGAGGGCGGTCGGGGTCGGCTCCGGTCGGGTCTGAGCCGGGCGGCGCTGACTGTCATGCTCCTCACTCTGGGCGCCGCCGCCACACCGGTGGTCGGAACCGCGGTCGCAACTGCTGCGGGTGCCGCGTCCTTCGCCACGGTCTGCGTCCCGCGACCGGACCCTCTCCCCTCGGACACCAAACTGAGCGGGGTGTCCGACGCGGTCCACGGGCGGCTCCACACCTACACCGTCACGTCCCCGGCCGTGGGACTGACCCACGTCAACGTGCTTCTTCCGGTGGGCTACAGCCACTCGTCCCCCAGGCGGTACCCGGTCCTGTACCTCCTCCACGGCGCGTTGAGCAACTACGCCGACTGGGCCAGCACAGCGGTGGCCAACGGGGTGCCCCAGGGCGGAGCAGTCCAGTCAGTGGTGGGCCGGCTGCCGGTAATCGTCGTGATGCCCGACGACAGTCCCGAGGGTGCCTACTCGGACTGGTACGGGGTGTCGGCCCACGACGCCGGCACGGATCCGGTACCCGCCACCCCCAGCTGGGAGACCTATGACATCAACGAGCTCATCCCTTGGGTCGATTCGAACTTTCACACACAGGCCGGCGCCGCCGGTCGGGCCATCGCCGGGCTGTCGTCAGGAGGAGCCGGAGCCGCCAAGTACGCCGTCGCCCATCCGGGCCTGTTCGGATTCGTCGGGATGTTCTCGGGGGCGCTCGACACCGACCTGGTGGACTCGTCCACCAACTGGTACGCCGACGCCAACTATCTCGACGGTCCCGGACCCCCGGACCAGCACTGCCGATACGGAGATCCCCTCACCGCCGACCCGGCCAACCAGGCCTACTACTGGCACGACAACGACCCCACGTATGAGGCCGGCAACCTCAAGGGCGTGAGGCTGTTCGTAGCATCGGGCAACGGGACCCCGACGAGCGCCGACGGGCCGACCAACCCCGCGGTCCGGGCCTATCTTGGATTCACCGAATCGGTCGTGGACGACATGAGCCATCACTTCGTCGCCGCCGTGCGGTCGGCGGGGTTCGGGGCCAATGTCCGGACAGACTTCTACGGCAAAGGCATCCACGCCTGGTCCTACTGGCGGGCCGACCTGGCGTCGTTCCTTCGCTGGCTCCAACCACAACTCGACAGACCCCTGGCCCCGCCACCCTCCTTCTCGTTCCGCACCGCGCGGGCCGCTTCCACGGCGTGGGGCTGGTCCTTCCACCATGACTCTGGACTCGCCGTACCCAATGTGAACACGGCCGAGGAGTTCGTCTACCTGCAGAACCTCTCGCGCGACGGATTTTCGGCGGCCGGCCACGGGACGATCCGCATCACCACGCCCAGAGGTTCCTACGCCGCCGGTTCACTTCAGCGGGTCCACGCGGGCCGCGTGGATCTGACCACTCGGGCGAACCACGCCGGCCAGCTCACCTTCTCCGTGGTCATCGGGCCTCCCGCCCCTGGCCCACAGCTCGTGTTCCCGGCTGCGGGGCCGCCGCCCGACATGCCCACGGTGACCGTGTCGATCCGCGGGGCTGCTTGACGGCCGAGCCTCGGCTGCCAGACTGGCGCCATGCTCGTCCACCTGGTCGACGGAACCTATGAGCTCTTCCGGCACTTCTTCGGTCAGCCACCACGCGCCGCGGACGACGGGGCGGAGATCGGCGGGGCCCGCGGCGTCATCCTGTCGGTCGTGGGCATGCTGTCGGACGGCGCCACCCACGTCGGGGTGGCAACCGACCACGTGATCGAGTCATTCCGCAATGAGCTGTGGCCGGGCTACAAGACCGGGGCCGGCGTGGATCCCGAACTGCGCTCCCAGTTCCAGATCCTCGAGACCGCGCTGGAGGCGCTCGGCGTTGCCGTGTGGCCGATGGTCGAGCTCGAGGCGGACGATGCCCTGGCCTCGGCCGCATCGGTTGCGGCCATGGACCCGACGGTGGAGCAAGTCGTCATCTGCACACCGGACAAGGACCTGGCCCAGTGCGTGGTGGACAAGCGGGTCGTCCAACTCGACCGGAGGAGCGGCACGCAGACGGACGAGGACGGCGTGTGGGACAAGTTCGGGGTGTCGCCCCGTTCGATCCCTGACTGGCTGGCCCTCGTGGGGGACTCGGCTGACGGGTTCCCCGGACTGGCGGGGTGGGGCCGACGCTCAGCCTCGGCGGTCCTCGCCCACTACACGACGATCGAGGACATCCCCGACCGCGTGGCCGATTGGGACCCCGACGTGCGCAGCGCGGTACGCGGCGCAGCCAAGCTCGCCGAACGACTGGCCGGCGAGCGCGCGAACGCCGAGCTCTTCAAGGTCCTGGCCACCCTGCGTGTGGAACCGACGCTGCTCGACAACGTGACGTCGCTGCAGTGGAAGGGGCCGACCAAGGACTTCGAGGAGATCTGCCGGCACTTCCGAGACCCGGCCCTGGCCGAGCGCACGGCGGCGATTCTCGACCGCTGATCGCCGTGTCAGCTGGTGGTGCCGAAGACGACTTCGAGCTCCATCGGCACCGGGGTGTCGAGCTGTGCGTAGGTGCACGACGCCGGGCTCCGGTCGGGACGCCACCGGATGAACGACGTGGCGTGCCGGAATCGGTCCTGCTGCAGGTGGTCGTACGACACCTCGGCGATCAATTCGGGCCGCACGGGCTCCCAGGTCAGGTCCTTGCCCGCATTCCAGCGGCTCTGGCCCCCGGGGACGCGCCCGTCAGGCCCCCCCTCGACGTGCCACGGGTGGTGCTTCAAGGCGCTCTTCCGATAGGGCTCGAGCGTGTCGACGAACTCCTTCCTCCGAGCGACGCTGAATCCTGAGGCCACCCCGACGTGATGGAGCACCCCTTCGGCATCGAACAGTCCGAGGAGGAGAGACCCCACCACCCCGCCCTCCTTGTGCCATCGGAATCCTCCGACTACGCAGTCCGCGGTCCGCTCGTGCTTCACCTTGATCATCGCTCGCTTGTCGGGTTGGTACTGCAGATCACCCGCTTTGACCACAACCCCGTCCAGACCGGCCCCTTCGAATCGTGAGAACCAGTCGCGTGCAACCTCAGGGCTGGTCGTCACCGGTGTCAGGTGGATCGGGGGCCTGGACTTCTTGAGTGCCCGTTCGAGGGCGTGGCGCCGCTTGGCGTAGGGCTCGGTCTGCAGGTCCGCGTCGCCCAGGGCCAGCAGATCGAAAGCGACGAAGGAGGCCGGCGTGGACCGCGACAGGAGCTCGACCCTGGAGGCGGCGGGATGGATCCGCTGGGACAAGGCGTCGAAATCCAGACCGGACGGCCCGGCGATGACGATCTCGCCATCGAGCACGCAGCGATCCGGGACATTGGCCCGCAGCGACTCGATCAGCTCGGGGAAGTACCTGGTGAGCGGCTTCTCGTTGCGGCTGCCGAGCACGACGTCGTCACCGTCACGGAACACGATGCAACGGAAGCCGTCCCACTTGGGCTCGTAGAAGAGGCCGTCACGCTCGGGGAGCTCCCGGGCCAGCTTGGCCAGCATCGGGGATACCGGAGGTACCACGGGGAGGGCCACCGGCCAATGGTACCCGTGTTGGTCAGAAGGACCGCTGGCCCTAGGCCGCGTGACTGGCCGTCCAGGCCAGGAACGCGTCCAGCGGGAGGGCGTTCATGACCCGATCTACGGGGACGCCGACCAGCGCGGCCTGCTCGCACCCGTGCCGCTGCCACTCGAGCTGGCCTGGCGCGTGGGCGTCGGTGTCCACCACCACGACACAGTCGAGCGAGAGCGCAAGGGACAGGAGGTCTTCGGGCGGGTCGAGCCGCTCGGGCCGCGAGTTGATCTCCACCGCCGTGCCGGTCTCGGCGCAGGCGGTGAAGACGGCCTCGGCGTCGAACGTCGACTGGGGTCGACCACGTCCCACCAGAATGCGGCCGGTGCAGTGCCCCAGGATGTCGGTGTGCGGACTGTGGACGGCGCGCAGCATCCGTTCTGTCATTGCCACTGCATCCATCCGGAGCTTCGAGTGCACGCTGGCGACGACCACGTCGAGCTGCGAGAGCAACTCGTCTTCCTGGTCGAGCGACCCGTCCTCGAGGATGTCGACTTCGATGCCTTTGAGGATGCGAAACGGCGAGAGCTCGGCATTCAACTCGCTGACGACCTCGAGCTGTTGGCGCAGCCGTTCAGGGTCGAGCCCGTGGGCGATGGTCAACCGGGGACTGTGGTCGGTGAGCGCCCAATAGCGGTGCCCAAGCTCCGCAGCCGCCTCGGCCATCTCCCGGATGGGGCTGCCTCCGTCCGACCAGTCCGAGTGACTGTGGCAGTCGCCCTGCAACTGCTCGAACATCCTGGCGGCCCCGTCGCTCATCGCCGGAGGTTGCTCCGCTTCGAGCTTCTCCAGATATGCGGGTGTCGCCCCACGCAGGCTCTCGGTGATCACCTGGGCGCTGGTCTTGCCCACCTGAGGGATCTCCTGCAGTCGGGCCGATGCCATGGCGGCCAACTCGTCGACCGGACGATCGGCGATGGCCGCGGCCGCGTTCCGGAAGGCTCGGACCTTGTAGGACTCTGCGCCGTCTCGCTCCAACAGGTAGGCGATGCGACGCAGCGCTACCACCGGATCCATTCAGCTCAATCCCTCTTGGCGCGACTGGGGGCTACCCGGGTCGGCTCGTCAGGCTGCTTGGGGTACTCGGGCGGCCACGGTGCGTCGCGCAACCCTCTGGCCCGGTCCTGTTCGGCCATATCCAAGAGAGGCTGAAGGGATTGGGGCTGGTCGGCAATGTCCGACCACGGATCGCCTCGCCTCCGAACCAGCTCAGGAACGGACTGGATGGTCAACTCCTCCGGATCAACGGAATCGATCTCTTCCCACAGGAGGGGCGTCGAGACCTGACCGCCGATGCGGGGCCGTGCGAACCACGCGCCGAAGACCGTCTTGTGCGGAGCGTTCTGATTGAAGTCGACGAAAACCCGTTGCCCGCGTTCTTCCTTCCACCAGTTGGAGGTGATCAGGTCCGGATGCCTGCGCTCGAGCTCGCGTGCCAAGGCGATGGCGCCGGCACGGACTGCGAAGCTGTCCCAGCGCGCCTCGAGCCGGACGTAGACGTGAAGGCCACGATTACCGCTGGTCTTGGGGTAGCCGACCATGCTCAGCTCGCCCAGCAGGGAGCGCACGTGGGCGGCGGCCACTCTGACGTCGTCGAACGAGGTGCCAGGCTGGGGATCCAGATCGATGCGCAGCTCGTCGGCGTGGTCCGGGTCATCGGCCCGGTAGGGCCACAGGTGCAGGCCCAAGCACCCGAGATTGACGGCCCACAGCACGTGGGCGATGTCCTCGACCACGAGCGCATTCGACGTCGTCCCGTTCGGGGTGCTGACGATCGTGGTCCGCAGCCAGCTGGGGGCACCCGCAGGAACCCGCTTTTGGAAGAAGGACTTCCCCCCGGCACCCCCGGGAAACCGCTCGAGGAGAGCCGGCCTCCCCGCCGCTGTGTTCGCCAGCGCGTCGGCGATCTCGACGTAATAGGAGACGAGATCGAATTTCGTTGCACCCAGCTCGGGGAAGTAGACCTTGTCCGGGCTCGAGATCTCGACCGTTCGACCCAAAACCTCGACGGCTCGCACGTCCTTGGCTGCCACGCCATCACGATATCGGGCAGTGGCGGCGGCGGTGACCAGAGCGCCATCGGCGCCAAACCTAGGGGCGATCCAATTTCCCCGAACCGGCCGATGAGGCAGGATGGGGCCATGGCACACCCCCGCACGTTCCGTTTCGCCGCGCAACTGAGCAAGCCGCCCGACGGAACGGCCAAGTCCTGGGCGGATCAAGCCCGACGCGCCGAAGGTCTCGGCTACACCACCCTGCTGATGCCCGATCACTTTGGCGATCAATTGGCCCCGGTGCCGGCGCTGGCGGCGGTCGCCGCCGCCACTACCACGCTTCGCATGGGGTCTCTCGTGTTCGGGAATGACTATCGACATCCGCTCGTCCTGGCCAAGGAGGCCGCCACCCTCGATGTGCTCAGCGAAGGCAGATTCGAGCTCAGCCTCGGTGCCGGCTGGATGCGCACCGACTACCAAGAGGCCGGGATCACCTACGACACCCCGAGGGTCCGGGTCGAACGGTTCGAAGAGGCGATCCTGGTCCTCCAAGGGCTCCTGCGCACTGACGGACCATTCTCCTTCGACGGGACGTACTACCAGGTCCGTGAGCACTCGCTCCTCCCTCGTCCGGTTCAGCAACCGGGGCCGCCCCTGATCATCGGAGGGGGCGGCAAACGGGTGCTCTCCTTCGCCGCCCGCCATGCCGACATCGTCAGCATCAATGTCAACCTGCGCGAAGGAACCGGGGGTGCCGAGGCGGCGCCCAACGCGTCGCCGGAGCGCACTCGCGAAAAAGTGGCGTGGGTGAAGGATGCGGCGGGCGACCGCTTCGATGACCTCGAGCTCAACGCCCTGATCGGCTTCGTCATGATCACCGACGACGCGGCCGGAGTGGCCGAGGCCATGGCACCTCACTTCGGAATCAGCGCTGACGATGCCCTCCACATACCCTTGGCCCTGCTCGGGACGCTCGACGAGATGATCGAGGAGCTCCAGTGGCGCCGTGAGGAGTACGGCATCTCCTACTGGTCGATCGAGGCCGACACCTGGGAAGCGCTGGGGCCCGTGGTCTCGAAGCTCTCGGGCACCTGAGAGACGCCGGAACGACCTACCCCAGGTTGTGGCGGACGTCGAGGAGGTGGTGGCGCACCTCGTGCTCGGTGTGGACGGCCACCCATCGCAACGACCGCTCACGGCGCTCGGGATAGCCGTAGATCGCTGTCCGCTCCCAGTCGAGGGGGCCAAGACGCGCAATCACGTTGGCGAACAACTCCGCAGCGTCGGTCAGCTGACGGGCCACATCGCCGGGCTCTTGTTGGGCGTATCCGTCGTGCTCGACGCGCTCGTCTCTGCCCATGGGGTCAAACGAGGGGCGGTCGAGGCGCCGGGCGGCCAGCACGCGCTCACGCTGGACGAGCAACACGTCGCGGACGTGACAGCCGTATTCGAGGGGTGACCAGGTTCGCGGCTCCGGCCTCCTCCGTGATTCGCCTCCATCCGTCAGGATGGCGGCCAGCGCGGCGGCTCCTTGGACAATGGCGGGCCCGGAGTCGGGCGCCGCCTCGAGAACGTAGGCAAAGCCGCACTCACGGCACTGCTCCATGTCCGCACCCTACCGGGGCAGACCGTGGGCACGGATGGGTACGGGTGGCGCGGCCACGAACTCGAACGGGTCAACGGGCCGAGTACAGGCCGCCCTTCGTAGCCACGGGAGAGGCCAATCCGGTCCGTCCCGCCCGGTCCTCAGGGCACCAACTGGGACCAGTAGGGATGATCCTCTCGCCGCTTCTCCATCAGGATGAACACCGTCCCCCAGGGGTCGTGGAACCACGTGGTCCTCAGACCGGCCACATCGGCGATCCCCGACGTGAGGAAGGAGACGCCCCGCACTTCGAGCTCGGCTCGAGTTCCGACGATGTCGTCACAGACCAAGCCCACATGGGTGAGGCCCGGCCGCGTGACATCCGGGCGCCCCCTGTCGACGTCCCGGTTGGCCACCTCTGGGTATTCGATCAACTCGAGGACCCGGTCGTCAGCACCGACTCCCATGATGGCGGCGCGCAGCACGACGGGACTGGGGACCAACTCAGCCATGTCGCGCTCGATCGCCCCGCCGGCCATCTCATAGGGCGGCGAGAGGACGCGAAGCCCGAGTACGTCCGAGTACCACCGGGTCGCCTCCGCGACGTCGGAAACGCAGATGGCCGTATGGGCGAAGCCGGTGAGCATCCCCGCCAGCGTAGGCCCAGGCATCCCCGGCTCCGGTGAGGTCCTGGCCGGGGGCCTCCGGCCAGTCGTCGCCCGAATCACACCGTCATGGCTGATGCAGGTTCTCCCGCACCTCGGGTGGCAGGCTCTGGACCAGCTCCGGAGGGATCTGATCCTGCACCGCCTCCGCCAGCCGCTTCGAGCGCGAACGAAGCGAAAGCATCTCCGAGTACTGCTGCTCGTCCCCCTTCATCCCGGAGACGAGCGGCGAATAGGAGATCGAGACGGCGCCTGCGAACATGATGACGAGCGACAGGGCTTCGAGCGGTCCGAAGATGCCCGCCGTCCGTAGATTGTCCCCATAGAGCCCGATGCCGATGGCCAGGCTGGCCAAGGGGTCGACTAGGACCAACGCAGTCTGCGAGGCGGCGATCGGACCGGCATGAAAGGCGTTCTGGGCCAGGAACAGGGAGGCAACGCCGCAGAGGGCCAAGGCATAGGTCTGCCAATGGAGGAAGATCTGTGTCCAGTCGGCGGCCACATAGTCGCCTACCGACTTGATGAGGGAAGCGGTGAAGGCGAAGCCGATGGCACCGGCCGCCCCGAACATTGCCGCCCGCCACCAGCGGGGACCGCGCAGGGCCAACAGCACCGTCAGCACCACCGCTCCCCCGCAGATGGACCCCACGACGATCCACCCCACACGGGTCGGCACGTCGTCGCCCCCGCTGGGCTGGGCGAAGATCAGGAATCCGGCCAGGCCTCCGGTGGCGGCCAGACACCCGATCCACTCCCGCCCTCCGATGTGGAACCGGAACCAGGTGGCCAACAACAGGACGAGGAACGGCAGCTCGGTGGTCAGAATGGGTTGGACCTGGCTGAGGTCCCCGAGGTGCAGTGCCACCGCCTGCATGAGGAACGAGGACACCATGAATGCGAACCCGAGCAACCACACGCCACGCTTGATGGCGTGGGTCAGCAGACTCAGTCGGAGCGTCGACTCCTCCGGTGCATCCTCGACCCCCATGCGCTGGAGGATGCTGGTCAGCGCATTCGCCAGCGCGGATGACAAAGCAAGGATGTAGACCATGGGATTTGGGCGGGGCTAGTGGGGTCGGACGTCGACTACCAGTAGCGTGCGACGTTCAGCATCGAGTGCGTCCTGCCGCCATCCGGACTCCTTCTCATTTGCTAGGGACTCTGGTGATTGTGCCCAGTGGTCGATCGCTCGACACCCCCTGTGGATCATGCATCTCAACCTCCCGCACTTGGCCCTCGGAAGGTAGGACATGATGATGGGCCAGAACCCATCGGTCATCTCCAACCCGCGGGCCGCGATCGCTCGTGGCCAGGGCCCACGCGATCGACCGGCCGTCCGTCGGCCGCGCCAACCACGAACCTTGGTGATCCAGGATCAAGAGTACTGGGGACTGGTCATGGGCGAATCGAACCGAGCTGACCTCGCCCTGGGGGGCCGATTTGACCACGGCTCAGCTCGAGGCCGGTGAGACTGCGGAGATCGGAATCCCAGGCCGGCCGTTGGTGCCGGTGCCTTCACCGGAGGTTCTCAACCCGTTCGGGCCTTCCAGGGCGCACGGGGGGCAGGGCGCACCTGCCCGGTTGGCTGCCTGGCGAGAAGGTGGCGTAGACACCACCCTCAGCCGTCCAGTGCGAGAGCCGTGACGATGCCCCAGTAGTAGCTTGTCGCCAAATGTAACGGCGGAGGGAGGGACGGCGATGCCGGCTGCCGAGATCAACGGTCTGGCTGTCGAGTACGAGATCATCGGAGCCGGGCCGCCCTGGGTGCTCACGCCGGGGGGCCGGTTCAGCAAGGACGCTCCTGGTGTGAGCGAGCTGGCCCAGGAGTTGGCGGCGGGCGGCAAGCAGGTCCTCATCTGGGACCGGCCCAATACCGGCGCATCTCAGGTGTGCTTCTCGGGGACCTCGGAGTCCGAGATGCAGGCCGATGTGCTGGCTGGCCTCCTCCGTCGACTGGACATGGCTCCCGCCGTCATCGCCGGCGGCTCTGGAGGCTCAAGGGTCTCGTTGCTCGCCGCCGCCCGGCACCCCAATGTGGCGGCCGGGGTGGCGGTCTGGTGGATCAGCGGGGGGCCTTTCGGCCTGCTAAGCCTCGGCGTCCACTACTGCGGGGACTCGATCGCCGCCGCCTGGCGGGGCGGGATGGATGCCGTGGTCGAACTGCCGGCCTGGGCCGAGGTCCTGGAACGGAACCCCGCCAACCGCCAGGAGTTCTTGAAGCAGGACCGGGGCCAGTTCATCGCCACGCTCGAGCACTGGATGCTTGCCTACTGCCCCCGTTCCGACGAACTGGTCCCCGGGTTGCCCGATGCCAGCGCCCGGGGTCTGCGCATCCCGGCACTGGTCTTCCGCAGCGGTGCCAGTGATCCCCACCACACCAGGGCGACGTCAGAGCGGCTGGCGGCGTTGCTGGCTGACGCACGGCAGGTCGAGCCTCCGTGGCCCGACACCGAGTGGAACGACCGGGTCGAGGCGGCCCAATCAGGGGGGGCGGGGCTCTTCGCCCACTGGCCCCTCCTCGCCCCTCAGCTACTGGAGTGGTGCCCACTCGCACGACACACGTAGTGCCCGGCAGTGCCTGCCGGCCTGCCCGGCGGCACCTGGGGCGGCTCATCCGATCGCCTCGGCCTTCATGCGTCCTTGAAGGTGTAGGTGGTCACGCTCTGGGACGGAACCTGGAGGGCCGCACTGCGGCCACCCTGGCCGGGATGCCGCTTCATCGGCGCAAGATCCTCGGTCGCGCTCGTCCGGATGGCCCCGGTAAGGCGGGCACCGGACCCCCCGGGGAAGGCCATGCGAAGTCGGACGGGGGCGACCGCCGGGCCATTGTTGTCGACCACGACCACCGTCCAGCCCCCACGATCCTTGAACGCCAACACGTCGACACCGGGGGGAACCCCGGTCACCTGGTGACGCACGGCCCCGGGGCGCACGTACCGGCTGAAGTTGCCCAGAACCGAGTAACGCTTGGTCGGATAGATGGAGTAGTTGCCGTCGGTCCGGTAATTGGGGTCGTAGTACAGCAGGCCGTCGTTCCATCCCGAGCCGTTCAGGGCGGCCACACACGTCGGGCTGGCGACGGGGTCGCAACCGAGTTGGCTCGAGAGAGCCGTCCACCAGTCGAATTGTGAGTCCCCGATCACCGCGATGTCCTGGTAGACCGTGTCGGCCAGCCACAGTCCGCTGGTCATGGTGGGGTCATACTGCGGGCCGAAGCCGACCAGCGGTCCCTTGCCGTCATAGCAGCAGATCTCCGTCATCCACAGCGGCTTTCCGAAGCGGGAGGCGAGCGCCGCCACGGGCGCGGCCTGCGCATCGGTCGGGAACTCGTAGGTATGGTGGGCGAGCGCAGCCAACCACGTGGAGGTCCCCGGGGTCGACAACCACTGTGGGACCTCGGGCAGGAACTGGAAGGCGGCGAGACTCGACTCGTCGGCAATCACCCGGGCGTACGGCGCTCGTTGAGCCAGCGCCTCTCCGAGGTCCCGGACCACCGTGGCCCGCTGGCCGACGGGCACCGCCATCCCCTCCTGCCCGCACGCGCCAAAGTTGTTGTCGGGCTCGTTCATGGGGCTGATGTACGACAGCGTGATGCCGTCGGCCGAGCGCAGGTGTCTCACCACACGGGCCAGGTAGGAAGCAAAGGCCCGTTCGGCGCCGGGGATGAGTTGGCCGCCGCAGCTCTTGTGGTTCGTCGTCCACGCGGTGGGGGCGCTGTTCACGAACCCCACCAGCGTGGGCACGCCCCGGTCTCGAGCCAGGCGGAGGAAGAGTATGCCGCCGGCGTCGGCGGACCAGTCGTAAACCCCGGGACGCTTCAGGAACGTCTGGGGCGCCCTGATCGGGTCGGTGACGCCCACTCCCCCTCCCCCGATGTTGTAGCGGTAGGAGCTGAGCGCAATTCCGGTGGGCGAGAAGAGGAGGTCTGCCACCTTGTCCTGGACCGCCCTGGGAAAGCTCTTGAGGTCGTTCGGCCACCACGCCCCTGATGCGCCGAAGCCGTCCATCGTCTGGGCTGCGCTGGGGTCGACTGTCAGGGTGAGGGCGGCATCCTGCGGGTCAATCGCCGGACGAGATGCCGCCGACGTCGAAGGGGTGGCGACGATGCCCGATGCCAGGACCAGGACCGCAAGGGCCGTGGCCAGACCACGGCGTCTCCGTTTCCGCGTCGACCCGGTCACCCGCGACCTCCTTGCCGCTCGGCACTGCCCATCGCTGGGCACGGTCCCCTCGTGCCAGAGCCACAGGCTAGGACTCCGGGGCGGAGTGCGCGCTGACCAGAGGCGAACAGGTCGTACCGGCGAACGTGCTGTCGATCGCCGGTCCCCTCTCGTGGCGGCGTCACCACGCCGTCAGTTGAGGATGTTGACGGCGCGCGAGATCACCAAGGCCACGGTCAAGAGGGACGCCAGCGACTGCAGCATCATCAGCAGCTTGGCCCATGAGGTGAGCGGCATGGTGTCGGTCGGGCTGAAGGCGGTGGCATTGGTGAAGGACGTATAGAGATAGTCAAAGAAGTCCGGAGTCCAGTCGGGTGCCGATCCGGGCACCGACATTTGCGGGAAGAGGAAATCCGGACGACGATGCGTGGCCCGCAGTCGAGTGGCAGGCCCACCGCGGTCGAGCTCCCAATACCACAGGCCGAACACGATGACATTGGTCAGCCAGATGGGCACGGACGCGAATACGAGGGATCGTCCTCCGGCGTTGCTGTGGTTCAACAGGGCGTTCACGAGTTCACCCAGCGCCACCACGTTCGCCAGGGAGATCACCCCGATCAGGGTCATGGACAACCTGCGCAGCGCAGTCGATTCACGGGTGATGCGGCCAGGATTGGCGATGACCAGCGCCACGACCAGTGCGCCCTCGAGGGCGGGGATCAGCCAGCGAGGGCCAAGCCCCTGGATGACCCGGTCCGGGAGAATGATCTGCAATGCGATCGCCACGAGAGTCGCGCCAGTCGCCGGCCATCGGTGCTCGACGGTCGATGCCACGCCCCACGCCACCAGATCGTCCCTCGACTGCGTTGTCTGGCCGTCACCCGGTGGCAGGCGGGAAGGCGGCTCTTCGGCCCCGGGTCCCGTTTGCGGTTCACTCATCCGGTGGCCACCGTAGCCAACGTCTCCCCGCAGCTGTCGAGCCGCTCAGCGCCTCGCTGGCCCGATTTCGGGTCGGTGCACCCGAGGACGGGTGGCCCTCCGGTGCATCCCGGCTGAGTCCACCCCAACTGGTCGACCAGGAGCGATGTGGCCCGCGACCGCATAGCACCGGCCGGTTCAGTACGCTCTTGACAGGGATTCGGAGAGGGAGAGAGGGATGCCAGATGGACATCAATGAGATGGTCATGGTCAGCGTCGACGACCATGTGGTGGAGCCTCCGGACCTGTTCTCGGGTCGCCTTCCCGCCAAGTACGCAGATCTGGCCCCGAAGTTCATCACCAACGAGGACGGTACGAACGCGTGGCTCTACGAGGGCCAGGTGCTCGCCAACGTGGCACTGAATGCCGTCGCCGGGCGGCCCCGTGAGGAGTACGGCCTCGAGCCCACTTCGTTCGATCAGCTGCGACCCGGCTGTTACGACATCGACGAACGGGTGAAGGACATGGATGCGAACGGCGTCGTCGGGTCGCTGTGTTTCCCATCGTTTCCCCAGTTCTGCGGCCAGCTCTTCGCCCGGACAGAGGACAAGGATGTCGCCCTGGCCATGGTGCAGGCCTACAACGACTGGCACATCGACGAATGGTGCGGCACCCACGACGGACGGTTCATCCCATGTCCCCTCCCTGCCATCTGGGATCCTCAGGTCCTCGCCGGCGAAGTCCGCCGGACTGCCGCCAAGGGAGCACATGCGGTCACGTTCTCGGAGAACCCCTCCAAGCTCGGCTGGCCGAGCATCCACTCCGACTATTGGGATCCCTTCTGGAAAGCATGCAGCGATGAGGCCGTCGTGGTGTGCATGCACATCGGCTCGTCGTCCGAGATCGTCATCACCTCACCTGACGCGCCCATCGACTGCCTGATCACCTTGACCCCCATGAACATCGTGCAGGCTGCCGCTGATCTCGTCTGGTCTCCGGTGCTCCGAAAGTTCCCGGACCTCAAAGTGGCGCTGTCGGAGGGCGGAATCGGTTGGGTGCCCTACTTCCTCGAGCGCATCGACTACAACTACGACCGTCACCACGCCTGGACGGGGCAGGACTTCGGTGACGTGCTCCCGAGCGAGGTCTTCAATCGCCATGTGCTCACCTGCTTCATCGACGACAAGTTCGGCGTGGCCAGCCGTCAGTATCTCGACATGGACAACGTGATGTGGGAATGCGACTATCCCCACTCCGACTCGACCTGGCCGACGGCGCCGGAGGCCCTCACCAAGAGTCTCGGCGGACTCTCCGATCACGACATCGATCGCATCACCCACCTCAACGCCATGAACCACTTTCACTACGATCCCTTCACGGCGCTGGGAGGCAAGGAGAACTGCACGGTCGGTGCCCTCAGGAAGAAGGCCGAGGGACGCGACATCTCGATCCAATCGAGGATCCGCGACAGCATCGAGAAGAGGGGTACCCGATCGGTCGACCTCCTCTCCATCGCCTCACGGTCCTGATCTGATCGACCGTTCCGGAGGCCGGAGCCGGACTGTCTCCCTGGCTCGGGGTCTGGTCCGTATGCACATGATCTCCGGGGGAGGGACCTGTCGAAGCTCGAGGCCGGGCGCGTCACGGGCGCGGTTCGATCGCGGGGCACGACGTCGCCATCCTGCCGACTCTCGAGTAGTGCCTTCCGCTGAGCGGAAGGAGCCATGACTCCCCCGGGGCGGCCCAGTTGGGGCCATCCCGATGTTGTGTACCATGACACTCCTCGCGGCCCCGAGGCCTCCCCCGCGAGAAGGGACCGGGACATGCGCAACCCGCACGCGGGCGAGCCGTTCGACACGTCCGACGAGGAGATCGCCGGCGCACTTCTCGACCTCAGCATTCCGACCTTGATGCTCTCGCTGGTCCACATGTCTGGGGATCCCGAACTGATCCGCGGCCGGCTCAAGCCATCCGGGCTCTTCCTGAATGAAGTGCAGGGGTACATGACCGAGGACGACAAGGAGGAGGCACGCGGCATCGCCCTGGAGACCATCCGCGACTATCGGGACCGCGGCTGCCCAGAGCCCGAACCTATTGCCGCCCAACTGCTGCACGAGATGATGGGCTGGCTGGTCTGCGAGGACGTACCGGCCGAGTACGTGCCCATGCTCATGGAGGAGATGGAGCTCGACGGGTCCGACGCCCGGCGACTCGGTGCGCCGGGAGACGAGGCTGCCCGAGCGGCGTTCCCGGTCGTGGTCATCGGCTGCGGACAATCAGGATTGCTGGCCGGCGTCCGGTTGAAGGAGGCCGGCATCCCCTTCACCATCGTCGAGAAGAACGCTGGGGTCGGCGGCACCTGGTGGGAGAACTCCTACCCCGGGGCGCGGGTCGACGTCGGCAACCACTTCTACTGCTACAGCTTCGAGCCGAGCGACGGGTGGACCGAGTACTTCGCCCGGCAGCCTGAGCTCCAGGCCTACTTCGAGTCGGTGATGCGCAGACATGGCATCGAGCGGCATGTGCGCTGGGAGACCGAAGTTCTCGGGGCCGCCTGGGACGAAGGCAGTGCCACCTGGTCCGTCCGGGTGCGGACCAAGGACGGCGGTCAGGAGACCCTGGTGGCCCGGGCGGTGATCTCTGCCGTCGGTCAGTTGAATCGTCCGCACACCCCTGAGATCCCCGGCGCAGCAACGTTCGCCGGGCCCACCTTCCATTCGGCGCGTTGGGATCACACCGTGGATCTCACCGGAAGGCGGGTGGCCATGATCGGCGCCGGGGCCAGCGGATTCCAGATCGCTCCGACCATCGCCGCCGACGTGGAACACCTGACCGTCTTCCAACGGACGGCACAGTGGATGTTCCCGAACCCGAACTACCACGCCGCGGTGGGACCTGGAGTGAAATGGGCGCTTCGCCACCTGCCGTTCTACGGGCGCTGGTACCGGTTCCTGATCCTCTGGCCCGGGTGCGACAAGGGGCTGGCAGCGGCCAGGGTCGATCCTGACTACCCCGACCAGCAACGCGCCGTCAGCGAGATGAACGAGCTCACTCGCCAGATGTTCACCGATTGGATCGTCAGCCAGGTGGGCGACGATCCCGACCTCATCGCCAAGGTCATCCCTGACTATCCCGCCACCGGCAAGCGCACCCTCCAGGACAACGGAAGTTGGCTGCGCACGCTGACTCGCGACAATGTCGACCTGGTCCGCACCGCCATCGACCATATCGAGACCGAGGCGATTGTCACCGTGGACGGCGAGCGGCACCCGGCTGACGTGATCATCTATGCCACGGGCTTCCACGCCAACCGGGTGCTGTGGCCGATGGAGATCACCGGGCGCGAGGGAGTTGACCTCCGCTCGATGTGGGGCGAGCGTCCGGCCGCCTACCTGGGCATCACGGTGCCCGGGTTCCCCAACCTGTTCTGCATGTACGGACCCGGCACCAACCTGGCTCATGGAGGAAGCCTCATCTTCCACTCCGAGTGCCAGATGCGCTACATCGCCCAGTGCCTGGACGAGCTCGTCGTCGGTGGCCACCGCTCGATGGAGCCCCGTCAATCCAAGTACGACGAATGGCACGACCGGTCGCAGCGCGAGATCAAGAAGCTCGTGTGGTCCCAGCCGTCGGTCAAGCACTCATTCTTCAAGAACGCACACGGGGAGATCCACGTACTCAGCCCCTGGCGCCTCGTCGACTACTGGAGCTGGACCAAACAACCCGACCTGGCCGACTTCGTCGTTCGATGAGCCAGCCGGCTACGGCGGCCGCCCCGCCGCTCGGTGGACGCGGTCTCGGGACTGGGCCCTTCCCCGATCGGACCCATGGGGCCAGGACCTTCGCCGTGCGGGTGGTGCGGGCGTCGAGCCCGGGGTCGGACAGGCAAGCGGGAATGCGGTCCACCTGGTCGGATGACACCACGGAGTAGTGGGGCGAGCTGACCGTTTCGGGCCCAGGAAGCGGCGTCGGGGTGGCTCACCTACCCGGCCATCGGGGATACCCAGAATCCGCCCGGTCGCAGCTGTGGCCTCGGGCGGTCGACGCAGCGAGCTGAGAAATGTCGAGAAATGGTCTTGCGCCTCACGCTACGTGAGGTCATAAGGTCATCAACATGAAGGCTCGTGGCCAGGTTGACGGGCACAGGGTAGGAGAGGTAGCGGCGGCAACCGGTCTCACGGTCCGGACCCTTCACTACTACGAGGAGATCGGTCTCCTTCCTGCCTCCGGTCGCACGCAGGCGGGGCACCGCATTTACTCCGAAGCCGATGTCGAACGGCTGTACCGCATCTGCCTCCTACGCCGCCTCGGGTTGCAGTTGGGCGAGATCGCATGCGCGCTCGACGACCCAGCATGGAATCTCCGCTCGGCCATGGTTTCACACATGGGTGACCTCGACAGCCGGCTCGAGGCCATGGCTCGGCTTAGGGCTCGAATAGCCGGTCTGGTGGCCTCACACGGTGCTTCGCACAGTCCGCTCACTGACGAGTTGCTCACCATCCTGGAGGAGATGACCATGCTTGACACCACCGTCCAACGCCGCATCGCGCTACTCGTCTACCGAGATCTCGAAGCTTCTTACGACTACCTGATTCGGGTCTTCGGGTTGGGACCGGGTCAGCTCGCCCGTGACGAGGAGGGGCGAATCGTGCACGGGGAGCTGCAGGCAGGAGACGGCGTCATCTGGTTGCACCCTGAGCTTCCAAGCATGGGTTTGTCATCTCCCAAAGCTGTGGGGGCGACGACGGCGTGCATGGCTGTGATGGTCGACGATGTCGATGCCCACTTCCGTCACGCTTCAGAACAGGGGGCTCCCATCGAGTATGAGCCAGTCGACCAGCCCTATGGGTACCGGGAGTACGGCGCCCGTGACAGCGAAGGACATCTGTGGTCTTTTATGAAGCTACTTGATTGATGGCGACCGCCTCCGGTCATGCGGCCGAGCCCGATCGGGATTGCCACTCATCCGGTGGTTCAGGTCGGTGAGCCGGGCGGCCATCGAACCGGTACAGCCCCGATGCGCTCCTCCCCCCAGTCGAGCTGGGCCTCGGGGACGCCTGCGGATCGACCGTATGTCTCGCCCTGCCGACTCGTGATGTCGACAAAATCCAAAGTGAACACAGTGGTGCCCGCTGAGCGACGGGGACTGCGATTGTGACGCCCCGAGCAGCTTGGACTTATCCACACGCCCGAATGGGCCGGTAGGCGACACCCAAAGCGTTCTTTACCGACGCCCACTTGGCCCTTCTTCAAGGGACATTCCGAAATCCCTCTGTGGTCGGCGCCCCTGTGCCCTGACGCCTCAAGTCGATTGCGAATCCGGTCGATGAAGACACCATGTACTCAGGCGGCCTCGAGGAGACCGATCCGCCGCCATCGGCCGATGAGCGAGTCCTGGCCCGACTGCTGGGCGAGTTCCCCGATGCGGTGATCGTCATCGACGCGGAAGGCTGCGTGCAATGGGCCAACCGCACCGCCGAGTCGCTGTTGGGCCGATCGATTGCGGACGCGGTCGGCGTGTCGGGCCTCGACCTCGTCCATCCAGACGATCTGGAGTTCGCCCTCCGGTCACTGGCCAGCGTTCAGGGAAAGGACGTCGGTGCGCCCATCGAGATCCGGTTGCGCACCGTGACGGGATGGCGACTCATGGAGTTGATCGGCGCTCCGGTACGTTGGGTGCAGGATGGTGCCATCGTGCTGTCGCTCCGGGATCTGACCCAGCGACGGCGATTCGAGATCGTGCACGACCAGGATGACGCCCGCCTGCGGTCGCTCGTGCAGAACTCGGCCGCCGTCACCATGCTGGTATCGCCGGACGGCTGTATCGAGTCGGTCTCCGGGGCGGTGACCCGCCTGCTTGGACACGATCCCGAACTTCTGGAGGGTCTGCCACTGGCCAGTCTCGTTCCTGAGGCCGACCGTTCCGCCCTCCAGGGCGCCTTCGAGCGAGCCTCACGGGGAGCCACGGTCGCAGGCCCGGTGACCGTCTCCCTCTCATTGATCCGACATGGGAACATCGGAATGCTCCCGTTCGAGCTGGCATTCGTGAATTTGATCGACGACCCGACGGTAGGGGGGTATGTCGTAACCGGTCATGACATCACCGACAGGCAGTTGGCCGATTTCGAGGTGCGAAAGGCCCTCTCGCTCCAGAAGGCAACCCTCGACGCCACCGCCGACGGGATTCTGGTGGTCGACAACGCCGGACTAATGGTCAGCTTCAACCAGCGACTCACCGAGATGTGGCGGGTACCCGAGTCGCTGCTCACGAACAGGGATGGCCGGGCCGTGACGGAATACGTCCGCGACCAGTTGGCCTCACCAGAAGAGTTCATGGCCAAGGTGGAGCACTACTACAAGGGCCTCGAGGGTGAGACCAATGACGTGCTCGTCTTCAAGGACGGTCGAGTGTTCGAACGTGTCTCGAAGCCCCAGTGCGTCGACGGATCGATCGTCGGAAGGGTGTGGAGTTTTCGAGACATCACCGACCGGACCCAGCTCGAAGAGCGCCTCTCCTTTCAGGCATTTCACGATTCACTCACCGGCCTCGGCAATCGGGCGCTCTTCCAGGATCGCCTTCGGCACGCGGTGGATCGCCTCGAGCGCAGCCGAGGTCGCCTTGCCGTCCTGTTCCTGGACCTGGACAACCTCAAGATCGTCAACGACAGCCTCGGGCACTCCGCCGGTGACGCGCTCCTTCAGACCGTGGCCGACATCCTGAAGGGATGCCTGCGCGCGGGCGACACCGCGGCGCGACTCGGGGGCGACGAGTTCGGAATCCTCCTCGAGGAGATCGCCAACCATGACGAGGCGATCGGGGTGGCCGAGCGAATCATGACGTCCGCTCGCCGGCCCTTGACCGTCGGTGCCGAAGGGGTGCGGGCCACCGTGAGCATCGGCCTCACCTTCGGCGGCCCCGGCACCACCAGTGACCAGCTCCTGTGCAATGCCGATCTGGCCATGTACGTGGCCAAGGAACGCGGCGGCAACCGCTGGGCCGAGTTCGAGGACGAGATGCATGCGGCCATCGTGGCCGCGCCGTGAGGCGCGATCGATAGCACCGGGCGCAGCCCGAATTCAATCGGAGCCCACGATCGCCGTCCCGCGTCCGGGACCAACCGCCTGAGCCTTCCGGGCTGACCTGTCCTCCCGGGTTCGTCAGGACCGCGGAGCCACGGCCAGGACTTCGCAACGGCAACCCCGCCCACGCTGGGTTCGGTGAGGAGGTGGTCCGTTATCGTGCCCTGATGCTGGTGCCCCTGGTCTACACGTTCGCCGCCTACCTGGCCGGCGCGCTCATGGGGCTGGCGGCCGACCGGGGTGGCCCGCGGATCAGGCGCGATTGGCCCATCTACCTTCGGATCCAGCTGCTGGCCACGTCGGCCCTGCTGGGTCTGGTCTCGACCTGGCGACTCGCCAATCCTCTCCAGGCGCTGGCGCCTGTCGCCATCACCGCGGTGGCGGTCGTGGTGCTGATCGTGTCGCTGACGACGCGGGACCGAACTCCCGCCGGTCAAGCGGCACTCGACACCTGGGCTGCCTACCCCAACGGGGCCTTCTGGGTGCTGCCGATCGCTGGCGCCGTCGCCGGGACCTCGGCGAGTGCCGTGGCCGCCATCTCCAATGCGCTGTACGCCATTCCCAATGCCGTCGTCATCCATCTGATGCGACGCGACGCGCCCCACCCCCAGCGACGTTCCACCAACTGGGTCGACCAGTCAGCACTCCTGGCCCTGGTCGGAGGGGGCCTCCTTCACCTGGTGGGACCGGCGCCCGCCGCCTCGCGCTGGGTGCTGATCGTGTCCGCTCCGGTACTGGCCTTCGTGGGGGCCGCCCTGTTCACCGGGTCGGTGCTCCATCCCCACAACCTCGAGATCGGACAGTCCCCAGACGGAATTCGGCGATGGATGCTGCTGTCAACGGTGCGGGCGGGATACCTCGTCCCCCTCGCCATCGCCACCAGATCCACCTCGGTCGCCGTGGTGAGCGTCCTCTCGGCCTTCGGCGCCCCAGCCTTCAACCCGGTGCAATTGGCCGTCCTCTACGGATACCGCTCGGCGGTGGTCAACGCCGCCGCTCGCTGGGGATGGGCGCTCCTCCCCGTCGGACTGGCCATGGCCCTGGCGTTGCGCTGAACTGGAAACGTCTCCTGCCCGTCACCGGTGCGGGGGTCGACCAGATCTCCCAGATCCACGTCACGCCGCAGCCGGCGCCGGCTCCGCCGCCTCCTGGCCTGCTCCTGCGGCCGGGCTGTAGCTGGGCACGAAGTCCCGCTGCCGAACGAGTATGAAGGAACCGAGAGCGCCGGCCAGCGCAATGGCCGCGCCGATGACCAGGAGCTCGTTGAGGGAGCTGGCAAAGCCGGCGTGATAGGCGGTGGTCAACGCGTGAGCCTGATCAGGAGGCAGAGACGATACGGCGTTCTGCACCTGGCCCGTGGCCAAGGCCGGACCCAGCTGGGCTCCGTGCCGGGCGGCTACTTCGGCCCCGGAGGGGCTGCTGAGCAGCGAGGCCGTGACCTTGGTCTTGATCTCGCTCTGGAAGATCGCACCCAGGCCTGCGATCCCTGTTGCGATGCCGACCTGACGGAAGGTCGAATTGATTCCCGAGGCCATGCCGCTGTGCTCCGGCGGCACCACGGCGACAGCGGAGGAAGCGAGCACAGGGTTGACCATCCCGATGCCGGCGCCGGCCACGATGAACCCGGGCAGCAACACCGTCCACTGCGAATCGGCGTGGATGGTGGCCATCCACAGGCATCCCCCAGCCACCAACAGCAGGCCCGTCCCCAGCATGTAGCGGGAGTGGATCCGAACGGTGAGCTTGCCGGCGATGGGCGCCACTATGAACGACAGCAGGGTGATGGGGAGGAATCGCAGCCCGGCGGCGAAGGGGCCGTAGCCGAGGTCGTCCTGAACGTAGAGGGTCAGATACAAGAAGAGGGCGAAGATCGAAGCCGACAGCGTGAAGGCTGCACCGGAGATGCCGATCATGGCTGGGCGTCGGAAGAGCGAGAGATCCAGCATGGGAGACGTCTGGCGAACCTCGGCGACCAGAAAGACGACCATGAGCGCACCGGCACCGATCAGCAGGCCCACGATCTCGGAGCTTCCCCAGCCGGCCGCATTGCCGCGCACCAGGGCGAAGACCAGCATGAACAGCGACGCCGAGAAGGTGACGAATCCGATCCAGTCGATCCTCCTCGAGTGCGGATCGCGGGACTCCTGAATGCGGGTGAGGGTGATGAAAATGGCCACCACTCCGATCGGGACGTTGACGAAGAAGATCCACCGCCAACCGATGGCGCTGGTGATGGCCCCGCCGAGGAGCGGGCCGATGGCGACGGCGCCCCCGGTGACGGCACCGAAGATCCCGAATGCCGTTCCCCGGTCCTTTCCGCTGAACGCCTGGGCGATCAGGGCCAGGGAGGTTGCGAACATGATCGCCCCACCCACACCCTGAACGGCGCGGGACAGATTCAGCATCAACGCGGTGGTCGAGAGCCCGCAGACCAGTGAGGCCAGCGAGAACACGCCAAGGCCGATGGCGAAGACCTCGCGGCGCCCGAACATGTCGCCGACCACACCGGCGGTGAGCAGAAAGGCGGCCAGGGTCAGCGCATAGGCGTCGATCACCCATTGCAGGTCGCTGAACGACGAGTGGAGGGACCGCTGGATGTCCGGCAGGGCGACGTTGACGACCGTGATGTCCAGCAGCAGCATGAAGATGGCCGTGCACACGGCGATGAGGGTCCACCACTTGCGCTCGAGATTGGGCACGATTCCCTCCTATCGGCCCACCGGGCCTCGTCCTCAGGTCAAGATCAATACGTATCGTATTTGAACCTGCGAAGACATCCATCAGGTGTCAATCGAGGCTATCGGCTCACCTCGAAGACCCGGTTGAACGGATTCTCGGCGGCCCGGCGAAACCGGCTGAAGCCGACGTGGCCCAACAAATCGCTCCATGCCGCGTCGGACACCTGGTTGCCCAGCGCGTAGCCGCCGCTCTGGGCCTGCGCCGCCGGGGTACAGATGCCGACCGAGCCGGCATAAAAGATCCTGCTCACCGGGTTCACGTTGTTCTCGAGTCCGGCGACGGCCATCGGCTCGACGAGGAGCCACGTGCCGTCATCGGCGAGCGACGCACGGATGTGGGCCGCGGCGCCGATCGGGTCACCCATGTCGTGGAGTGCGTCGAAGATGCACACCAGGTCGTACCCCGTTCCGGGGAAGTCCTGAGCGGAGGCGACCTGGAAGTCGACCCGGTCGCCAATCCCCGCCTGGGCGGCGCGTGTGCGAGCTTCGTCGATCGACGCGGCGTGGTAGTCGAAGCCGGCGATCTCACTGTTCGGGTACTCGTTGGCGAGCAGGATGGTCGAAGAGCCGTGCCCGCAGCCGATGTCGGCCACCTTGGCGCCGGAGCGCAGCTTGGCCTCGACACCATCGAGGGCCGGAATCCAGGTCGACACCAGATTGCCGAGATATCCGGGCTTGAACAGCTTCTCGGTCCCGTGGAACAGGTCGTGGTTGTGCTCGTGCCACCCGACCCCGCTGCCGGACCGGAAGGCGTCCCGAATGCGTGCTTCGTCCTTCCACATCGCCGCGGTGATCGTCTGGGCACCCACCAGGAAGGCAGGCGTCGAATCGTCCGCCAGTACCGCCGTCTGCTCCTCGGTCAGCCAGAACGTCCTGGCCGTCGGGTCGTACTCTGCGTAGCCGCTCACGAATTGGGCCGCGAGCCACTCCTCCACCAACCTCGTATCGAACCCGAGCTCCTGAGCAAGGTCAGACCCCGTGATGGGGCCCCGTTCGGCCAGGGCGGCATACAGGCCGAGCTTGTCACCAATCACCACCGTCGCCGCGTGCATGGCCGCCCCGAAGTCGGACACGAACCGTCCGATGAGGTCGTTGAGCTTGTCTTCGTCGATTGCCATCCCATTCTCCTTTGATCCGTGACAGAGGATCTGCTGTCAGGGGCACTGTCCCCCATGGCCCCTGCAGCGACCTTGCGGGCGGGTGCAAGGCCGTTGCAAGTCCCTGGTGAGAACATCCAGTCATGACCACCGCCACCAGCAGTCCAGCCATCGATCACTTCCTCGCCAGGGTTCGCGGGGACCACGACGGCCCGAGCCCCTGGGGCAGTGGGGCGGTCCTCGATGCCGTCGTGCCCGGTTGGCGCTTCTCCGTGCGCGGTGACGACGCCATCCGCCGGCAGATCCAAGCCTGGTTCCACGATCCCGGCACCCTGGAGGAACTGCGCCGTCATGCCATTTCCACCGGGGAGGTCGTCGAGCTGAGCGTGAGCTGGATGGAGGACGGGGTGCCCCATGCCGCCCGCCAGATCCACGTCCTCGAGCTCGACCGGGACGGCCACATCGCCCGACACGACATGTGGTGCGGCGGCCGGTGGCCGGCGACGCTGTTGGCGGAGATGGAGGCGGGGAGCGATGCTGGCTGAGATGCACACACCGGACATCAACCCCCGCCCGGTCGCCTCCTCCATCGATGAGCTGCTCGCGAGCGCCACCGACCGACAGCCCTTCCGGCACAGCGACTCGAAGTCCGGTGCGGGCCTCGAGCGGGTGACGATCGACGGCGAGTCCTATGTCCTGAAGCACGTCCACATCGACGACGACTGGACGATGCGCTTCTTCCACGAGACGACCTGCATCCCGCTGGAGGTCTGGCGCTCCGGTCTCATGGACGTTCTGCCTGCCCGGATCAGCCACGGGATGGTGAGCGCCGCCGGTGGCCAGGGCAGGGACGGGTTGGGCGCCGCCCTCCTCATGCGCGACCTCGGTGACGCCCTGGTGCCGGCCGGAGGAGACCCTGTCTCCGTGGACATCCATCGACAGCTGCTCGACGGTCTCGCCGCCCTCTCCGCTCGCATGTGGGGCTGGAAGGACACGGTCGGGTTGCTTCCGCTGGCCAACCGCTGGCTCGCCTTCGGCGACGCCGACATCGAGGCTGAGCGCCGCCGGGGATGGCCCAATGCGGTGCCCAAGATCAGTGCCGAGGGCTGGGAGCGCTTCTTCGACCGGGCACCGGCCGACGTGGGCTCGGTCGTTCGTGACGTGCGTGACGACACAACGGTGCTCGTCGACGCCGTGTCGAGCACCCCGCTCACCTTCCTTCACGGAGACTGGAAGCTCGGAAACCTGGGGGTCGATGACCGGGGCCGTGTGGCGCTGATCGACTGGACCTACTGCGGCGAGGGCCCGGTGTGCTTCGAACTCGGCTGGTATCTGGCGCTGAACGCGGCGCGGCTACCGTGCCACAAGGAGGATGCGATCGATGCCCTGCGAGCGGCCCTCGAGGCCAACGGTGTCGTGACCGACGGATGGTGGGAGCGCCAGCTCGACCTCTGCCTGCTGGGCACGCTCGTCCTCTTCGGTTGGGAGAAGGCGCTCGGCCCCGACGACGAGCTGGACTGGTGGTGCGAGCGGGCCCGCCTCGGGGCCCTCCTCCTTTGAGCTCGCTCGGCGCTGCGTACTCAGCCGGTGCCTCGGCCTGGTCCTCCGGTCCGGCTCCGATGTACGAACGGCTCGCCGGTCTCCTCGTGGAGTTCAGCCCGGTGCCGCTGGACGGTCGACTCGTCTTGGACCTGGGCAGCGGCACGGGCGCAGGGTCGCGCGCCGCCCTGTCGGTCGGGGCCCGCGTGATCGGCGCCGATCTGGCGCTCGGGATGCTGCTCAGCGGCCGGCACGAGCGGCCGCCCGCCGCGGTGGGGGACGCCCTGGCCCTGCCCTTCGGGCGGGACGCGTTCGACATCGTGCTCGCTCCGTTCTCGCTCAACCACCTGGACGATCCGGCGGCGGGCGTCCGCGAGGCCGGGCGGATCGGTGGGCATCTCGTGGCATCGACCTACGCCGCCGACGACGACCACCCGGCCAAGGCCGCCGTCGAGACGGCGCTGTCCGAGCTGGGTTGGAGGCGACCGGCGTGGTACGAGGCCCTCAAGTCCGCCATGGCCGCCTTGGGCACGGTGGAGGGGACGACCGCAGCCCTGGAGCGCGGCGGGATGCGCCCCCTGGCGGTGGAGCCCAGAGCCGTTGGGTTCCCTGACCTCACACCCGGCGACATGGTGGCGTGGCGGATGGGCATGCCCCATTCCGCCGGGTTCGTCGAGACCCTCGACCCCGCCGCCCGGCACCGGGTCTTCGGACGGGCCCTCGATCTGCTCGGTGCCGACCCGGAGTCCCTGGTCCGCCGCGTGATCTTCGTGGCTGCGGCCGCCGCCCCCTCGCCCCGCCCCCGAGGGGCCCGGTTGCCGCCGGCAGACTGAGCACAGCTTGGCGCCGCCCATTGAGGTGCTCAGCGCCCGAGCGAGGCGAACGTCTCGGCCACGTATCGGTGCAGTGCCTCGTGGTGCTCGCCGGCGCGGGCCACGAGTGCTCCGGCCCTCCGCTCGGCGTCTCTCCACCAGCGATCGACTCCCGCCATTGCGGCCAGCTCGGCCGTCACCCGCCACGCCTCGAGCCCGGCGCTCCGCTCGAGCTCACCCAGGGCGCCGTCGAGCTCGTCGTGGTCGATGGCGTGGCCGGCGACCAGTCGTGCCCGGGCCAGGGTCATCCGCGCCAACAGCGAGTATCGCGACGTCCGTCGGTCGCCACAGTCGGCAACCACAGTGGAGGCCAGGGAGATGGCCCGATCAAGATCCCCGGCGGCCAGTGCGTGCCGCGCCGACAAGGTCAGAAACCGCTGATGATGGTGCCAGGCCATCCCTCCGTCCCACTGCATCAGGTCCGCTGTTCCTTCGATCGCCGTGCCCGCCGCGCCGGCATCACCGGCCAGGAGCCGCCCCTCGATCAGGTCCAACCGGCCGGCATAGTACATCTCGCTCATCGAGCTCCTGTGGCCACCGGCGAGCGCGAGCGCCCGCTGGGTACATTCGTCAGCCTGTTCGAGCAGGCCCAGATTGCGCAGTACCCAGGAGCGCAGGTTCTCCTGCACTGCCACAAACCGGGCGCCTGGCTCCCCCGCCTGGATGGCGAGCGCCCGGCCCGCCTCCACAGCCACCAGCGCTTCCACCGGCCGGCCCTGCATGCCGAGCCCCAGAGCCCGGAACAGATAGCCGTGGTGCAAGGCGAAGGGGTGCCCGAGCCTGCTGGGGTCGAGGAGCGCCCGGTCGACCAGCTCGCAGCCCCGCTCGATCCTGCCCTGGTGTATCCGCAGTCCGCCGAGGAATACCTGCGCCACACCTCGCACATCGGAGGGAGCACCGGCCACGGCATCGCTCAGGCGTCGGTCGGCCTCGAGCAGGTGCCCGCTGGCATGCAGGATTCGGCCGCTCAGAGTGCGGCAGCTGGCCCGAACGGCCGGATCTTCGGTGCGCTCGACCGCCTCCTCGGCGCGCCGAAGACCAAGTTCGTAGTCCCGCTTGTAGTAGGCCGCCCACCCGGCCACCTCCAACGAGGCTGCTCCGCCGCCGAGCTCGAGCGCACAGGTCGCGTCGGCTTCGGCGCCGTCGAGGTCGAAGCGGGCGATCCGGACCCGGGCCCGCGCCACCCGCGCTTCCACCGAGTCCTGCAGCGAGATCGCTTCGCTCAGCAGTTCCTCGGCCAGGTGCAGGTCGAAGCGGCTCCCCGCTGTCGCCGCCGCATCCACCAGTGCCACCACGGCGGTGGCCACATCACCGCCCAGGCGAGCGTGCCATGCGACCTCCATCGGATCGTGACCAGGGCGACCGTGCAACACCCGCGCCGCCTCTCGATGGGCGAACGCACGGCGCGCCGCGGTGGTGTCCTCCGCCAGGGCCTCGCGGACCAGCTCGTGCCGAAAGGCGAGCGTCGCGGCGCGCTCCTCGACAATGAGCGAGCGCAACCCGGCATCGAGATGCTCGAGAAGCGTCGCCACCGGGAGGTGAAGCACACCGGCCAACAGGTCCACGTCGACTTCGGTGCCAAGGATGGCGGCGGCGCGGAGGGTCGGGGCGGCCTCTCCGAGACCGTCCACGCGCGCAGAGACGGCCTGGCGGAGGCTGGTCGGCAATTCGGCCGAGGTGGCATTGGCCAGCTCGTGGAGGAAGAGCGGATGACCTCCGCTTCTGGCGTGCAGCTCGGATGCCCGCTGTCGACCGAACAGGTCGGCCACGGAGGTGAGGTCGAGGGGACCGAGGCGCAGGATCTCCTCGGTCCCGAGGGTGGGTCCCTCGGGACGCCGGGTGGCGACGACCAGCAA
>DASZGT010000277.1:0-5354 GCA_035938575.1 Acidimicrobiales bacterium | reverse complement strand
GCAGCGGGTGGTCGAGGGCCAGCGCCTCATGCAGGGCGCCAGCGACATCTTCCTCGGCTGGGACCGGTTCCTCGGGGAGGACGGCGTCGCCCGCGACTTCTACGTGCGCCAGCTCTGGGACTGGAAGGCATCCTTCGACGTGGAGCAGGTGGCGCCCGAGGTCTTCGGCATCTACGCCCAGATGTGCGGCTGGACCCTGGCCCGGGCCCACGCCCGGTCGGGGGATCCGATCGCCATGGGCTCCTACCTCGGCCGCGGTGACCGGTTCGATCAGGCCATGTGCCGCTTCGCCTCGTCCTACGCCGATCAGAACGAACGGGACTTCGCCGCCCTGGGCCGGGCCATCGCCGGCGGCCGGATCCACGCCGTCAGCGGGGTCTGACCCCGCCGATCCCGGGATCGGTCATCCCGGGTCGTGGACCGTCCAGTCGACCCGGATGGGCCGGCGGACCAGGATCCGGGGGCGGCCGACCTCGGCCGGCCGGTCGGTGGTCCACGGCGACGGGTGCGCCCGGGTGAGCCCGGCCAGGCCCCGGAGGGCGCGGTCGTAGCCGGAACGGATCCACGCGAACCGTTGCCAGCACCGTTCCCGCTCCCCCTCGGGCACGTCGACCACCGATCCGAGCTCGTCGAGGGCGGCCAGGTACTCCTCGCGCCGGACGGACACACTCGGTGCCGGTTGGGACCACGAGCCCATGAGGTCGGCCAGCAGCACCGGCGGTCCGATGGGCAGGCCGGCGGCCCTCCCGATGCGCACCACGGCCGGAATGCCGTTGGCCAGGGCCAGCATCGACCCCTTCAGACCCTCGACGGCGTGCTCCTCGTCGGTGGAATCGGACACCGAGAGCAACAGCGCCGTCCCGTCGAGCATGGTCCCCACGGAGGCCACCCACGACTGGCCGGGTTGCGACTCGGGGAAATAGGCCAGGGCGGGAAAGGACGTGTGGGTCTGCTCCAGCTCGAGCAGCCAGGTGACCATGGCCTGCCAGAGCTCGGGACTGTCCAGTGAACTCGAGCGGTGGAGGTTGGACAGCAGGGGGACCGGTGCGGCCGGTGACCCGGCAAAGGGGCGCAGCCGGCTGATCCCGTTCCCCCTCCCGCGGTGGGCGGCGTAGATGGTGGGCAAGTAGCTGATGAGCAGGGCGACCAGGCCGAGCCCGATGGTGGCCTCCACGAAGGACAACGCGATCCGGGCGGTTCCTGGTGGTTCGGCGAACCCCAGGGTCAACAGCGAGGAGCCGCTGATCTCGAACGCCCGTTGGGCGGTGTCGTGGCTGATCCCCCAGAAGATGAGGGAGAAGCCCAGCAGGACAGTGAGCATCCAGATCAGGGGAAGACTGACCAGGGCGATGGGCGCGTAGAGGGCGCGGAGGTTGTCCTCCCGCTCGCGGCTGCCCCAGCGGTGGATGAGGACCCGGTCGGCCACCGCGAAGGCGAAGCGGCCGATGTGGGTGAAGCCTCGGGGGAGGACCACTGTCTCCAGCGCGGAGATGAGGACGGACATCACCACTACGGTGCCGACGATGACGGCCGCGATCTTGGCGACGATCACGGACGTCTCCGGGTGTGGTCCCGGCGGGAGGGCGTGGCGGCGGGAGCGGTCATCTCGACACGATCAGATAGAGGTTGTCGCCCAGCAGCCAGAACCCGAGGATCAGGGAGAGCACGACGATGGCCTGGTCGCGATGGGTGTCGATCCACGTTCGGAGGGCGTCCAACCGCCGCCGGGCCTCCTCGGGTGAGAAGACGGCGAACAGCTCCATGGCCAGCAGGCTGGCCGTGGACAGCAGGCAGAACCCGACCAGCAGGGCGTACGACTCGATCGAGGACACATGGAGCTGGGCCACGGTGGCGGCGCCGGCCCCGACCAGGGCCCACGGCTGGAGGAAGACCCCGAGGCCGGCGGCCGCCCATCCCGACAGGTGGTCGAGCTTGGACATCCAGGTGGGCGGGTTCCGAGGCTGCCCGGACCGGCGCCGTTGCCGGACGCCGATCACAATGAGCGCCACGCCGAGGGCCGCCTTGGCCGCCAGCAGGGCGGTCGAGGGAGCGCTGCTCGACGCCGGTGGCTTGCCCCCGGTGAGAAGCAGGGTGGCGGCGATGACCACCACCAGCGAGGCCAACCAACCGAGGATGAAGGCGAGCCCCTTCATGACGCCGCGCTCGGCTCCGAGCAGGAGGATGAACACCGTGATGGGAACGGGCTCGAGCGTGACCGCCAGGCCGATCAGGATCAGATCGAGCGCTACCATCGGCACGCCGTGGACGATGCGCGGGACGAGAGGTGCTGCGGCGTCTCATCCATCGGCCGCCGATCCCGTCGGATTGCCGGTGTCCGCAGCGGCGACGGCGGGGGCTTGGGCCGGTCCGGTGCCGGTGTCGGCCTCGTCCGCTTCGACGGCCGTCCTTCCCCGCAGTTCGGCCACTGTTTGGGGCATCCACGCAGTGGCGGCGTAGGCCACCACCACGGCCACGATGACCAGGGGCATGACGGCCAAACCGTCGCTGTACAGCAACAGGGTGGCCAACAACGTCGATGTCAGCGGGAGCTTGAGCATCACCGTGCACATGGCCCCGATCCCCATGGCCAGGCCCGGCACCAGGGACAGGCCCGGGAGGTGGGAGGCGGCAATCCCGCCGGCCGCCCCGATGAACAGCGACGGGAAGACCGGTCCCCCGCGGAAGCTGGACAGCGAGATCCCGTAGGCCAACGACTTGCACACGATGAGGAGCAGCAGGGCCCCGACGGTCCATCCCGCCGCGTTCTGAACCAGCCCGGGCAGGGCCGACTGCCCGGAGAACAGGACGGTCGACGAGCTCCTCCCGGTCGCCTCGGCGAACCCGATGGCCAGCCCGGCCACGGCCAGGCCGACCAGCGGGGTGAGCAGGATCATCCGGCGCTCCACGAGGGGCCGCACCGCCAGGGCCAGGAGGCGGATGCCGGTGCCCGCCACCGAGGCGACCAGGCCGAAGGCCAGCGCCCACAGGAACATGGCTCCCGTCGGGTGTTGGAAGGGAGGGAGGCCCGGAATGGCCAGGGAGAAGGTCCCGAAGCCCGTCAACGAGTCGAGGCCGACGAAGACGAGGGTCCCCACCCCGGCAGCCAGGAGGCCGGGAACCAGGACCAGCCCCAGCATCGGCCCTCCGAGGCCCGCCGCCTCCATCAACAGGAAGGCACCGGCGATCGGCGATCCGAACAGCGTGCTGATCGCGGCGAAGCTGCCGGCCGCGGCCATCACTGTCGCCGCGGTGGGTGGCGCATCGCGCTTGGCCAGGTGCACGGCCAGCACGCCGAGCCCGCCTCCCATGGCGATCAACGGGGCCTCGGGGCCGAGGACCACGCCCAGGCTGAGGGTGGCCAGGGCGGCCAGCAGGACACCGGGCAGATCGATGGGATCGGGCGTCCCGCCGGCGTGGAAGCCGTCGGCCGGGGAATGCCCACCCCTCCCGGGGAGATACCTGATGACCGAACTGACCAGGAGGCCCGCCACGGCCAGCAGCGGCAGCGGCCACCAGGCCGGCACCCCGTGGAATCCGAGCTCCTTGGGCAGGGTGCCGAAGAACCATGTCTGGAGCACGGCGACCAGCTTGAGGAAGCCGTAGGCCAGGGCGGAGACCGGGACGCCGATGACGGCGGCCAGCACGAGCAGCTGGATGTAGCTCCTGCTCCGCAGCAGGGCCAGCGGATCAGGAGGTGCGCCGGTGGCGCCTTGGTCGCCCCCGGGGGCCGCCGAGGTCATTCCCGGGACGCCGCCAGAGGCGACGGGCCGCGCACCGATCCCGCCAAGGGCTGCGATCCGACCCTGCCCGTCCATCCGGGGCCATCGGGCGGAGCGGCGCGCGTCGACTCGGATGGCCGGCAGCGAACGTCTGATGTGCCCGCGATACGCACCGATTCCCCGACGTCCGTGGATCTCACTTCCGTGGACACTAGGTGGCTTTGGCGCGGCGAGGGGGGTTCCCGGCCGTCACGGCGTGGGCGCGGCGGCGAGTCTCGGCCAGGCGTAAGTCCTGGCCGGAGGGCGGAGAGTCCCGCAAAGAATCAGATCGACGCTGTAGGGTGGATCGTCATCCACAACGAAGGAGCGGCGTGAACATGCTTGCCTACACCTACCCCTTGCTGAGCATCTTTTGGACGATGTTGGAATTCTTCATCTTCTTCCTCTGGATCTGGCTCCTCATCGTCATCTTCGGCGACATCTTCCGGAGCCACGATATGGGCGGGTTGGCCAAGGCCCTCTGGGTCCTCTTCGTCATCATCGTTCCGTACCTCGGAGTCCTCATCTACCTGATCGCCCGGGGTGGAAAAATGCACGAGCGCGCCGCCGCCGCCGCCGCACAGCAGCAGAAGGCGTTTGATGCCTACGTGAAGCAGACCGCCGGGTCGTCGGGGGGCAGCGCCGATGAACTGGCCAAGCTGGCCGACCTCAAGGCCAAGGGCGTCCTCACCGATGCCGAGTTCGAGGCGCAGAAGGCCAAGCTGCTCACCTGAGCGAATCGGAGCGGGAGTGTCAGCAGAGACCCGGCGTGTCGGCCGGCCCGCAGTCGTCCCGGAGTGGCTCATCCACCGGCGCGGTCGCCGCACGGGGCGGGCCCGCCCTGCTCCACGATCAACACCCGTCGTGGTCGGGCCCTGGTACTCCCGCTGCCCTCGACCACCACCGTCGGTCCGCTGTCTCGATGAAGGGGATGCACGGGTGTGACCGGCGCGGAGGGGGGCGATGAGCTTCCTGAGGAGAACGCGGCGCTCGGCCAGTCAGAGGTACTGACCCGGAAGCAACAGCGGGGTCGCCGATGGAAGCTGCTTTCCTCGTGGCTGCTCGTCGTGCTGGCCTGCATCCTCGCCGTGGTGTCGGTGTTCGTGGTGTTCGTGCGCAACGAGCTGCTGAGCACCGATGC
The DNA here is from genome assembly GCA_035938575.1 of Acidimicrobiales bacterium. Classification (GTDB taxonomy): domain Bacteria; phylum Actinomycetota; class Acidimicrobiia; order Acidimicrobiales; family RAAP-2; genus Bog-756. Next base: position 455 of record DASZGT010000277.1, on the reverse strand, counting down.
CTATGTGAGCACGGTGGCCCCCTTGGCCGACGACCCGGCCATCCAGTCTGCGGTGGCCAACCGGGTCAGCCAGCGCTTGATCGAGCGGACCAATGTCAATCAACAGGTCAAGCAGGCCCTGCCCGCCAAGGCCGGATTTCTGGCCACTCCGATCACCACGGGACTACAGAATGTGACGGAGCAGATCACGCTCAAGTTGGTCCAGTCCCCCCACTTCCATACGCTCTGGATCGCCGCCAACCGGTCGGCCCACAAGCAGCTGGTGGCCCTCCTGACCGGGTCGCAGCAGGGTGCGCTCCAGTCGAGCAACGGCAAGGTCACCCTGGACCTCTCCCAGGTCGAGTCCCAGGCCAAGAAGGCCCTCGACGCCAAGGGCATCACCGTGTTCGACAAGGTCAAGTCCGTCAACGGGCCCCAGTTGGTGCTGTTCCGCTCGACCCAGGTGGCCCGGGCCC
>DASZGT010000276.1:0-9269 GCA_035938575.1 Acidimicrobiales bacterium | reverse complement strand
CTGGTGATGGCGATGGCCCACCGCTGGAACACGGGGAAGTCCGAACGGGGCAGACCGAGGATCCGGGCGATCACCTGGACGGGGAAGTTGAAGGTCAGCTCCTGCACGAGGTCGACCTGTCCCTTGTCGGCGAACCCGTCGATGAGCTCATTGACCACGCACTGGACGAGATCCTCCTCCCACCGCTGGAGGACCTTCGATCGGAAGGTGGGCGAAACGAGGGCCCGGTGCACCCGGTGGTCGGGCTCGTCCATCTGCAGGATGGTGCGACCCATCACCGCCCCCATCACGCCCTCGTAGACCGTCGAGGAGAAGGTCTCGTTGTCGCGCAGGACCTGAACCACTTCGTCGAATCCGAACACCGTCACCGGGGGTGGGCGCTCGGGGTCCGCCGGGGTGGCCCCGTCACCGAGGTCTACCGGGCCCACGTGCACGGGGCTCTGGCGGCGGAGCTCGTGCATCCGGGGATAGGGATCCCGGATGTTCCCGGACACCGTGTCCTGCAGCTCGAACGGATCGAACCGGTCGGGCACCTGGTCAGCCCCGGTGTTGGCTGTAATCGTCGACATAGTGCCCTCCTCGGGCGCGGACACCGCCTGCCCACCGTCCGGGGGTCAGGGGCCACGCTCTCCGGTCATCCTAACCGAACGTTCGTTGGAATGTCATCCATACCGTCGTTTTGGCGGCCCATTCGACGCCAGACCGGTTTGGCCCGACAATGGGTGCCGTGCCCTCGTCTGCCTCCCTCGACAAGACGCCGAAGCGACCCCCGGGGTCGAGCCAGCGCCAGCACATCCTGGCCGTCGCCCTGTCGCTGATGGCCCAACACGGCGTGGACGGCACCAGCATGCGCGACCTGGCCGCGGCCACCGGGCTCAACGTGGCGTCGCTCTACCACTACTTCCCGTCCAAGGGCGACCTGCTGGTGGCCGTGCTCGAGGAGCACGGGTTCGTGGACAATCTGGCCTCGGCGGCGCCCCCTACGCTCTCCCACGACCCCACCACGGGGCTCGCCGACCTGCTGACCGACATCCTCCTGTCGATGCTGGAGGTCGAGGACTTCGTCCGCCTGATGCTCGGTGAGGTGATGCGCGGGGACGCCACCGCCCATGCCGTGGGTGTCGACCTCTTTGCGGCCACCCAGACATCGTTGGAACGATGGCTCGACGAGGCCCGGCCGAGCCTCTGCGACCCCGAGTTACGTCCAGCCGCGGCGCGGATGCTCCGGGCCATGATGGTCGGCGTCTTCGTGGAGCACATGGCCGGCGTACTCAACGACGACGGCGCCGATCCTGCCCAGGTGTTCCGCCAGCGGGCCCGCGAGGCGGCCGCCTTCATCGAGGGCGATCGGCCACCGGACTGAAGCCGGTTGGTCCGCCCAGGTCAGGTCAGGCGCTCGATGACCATGGCGTTGGCCTGGCCGCCACCCTCGCACATGGTCTGGAAGCCGTAGCGGCCCTCGACCGCTTCCAACCGGGTGATCAGCGATCCGGCTAGACGCACACCGGACGCCCCCAGGGGATGGCCGATGGCGATGGCTCCGCCGTGTGGATTGAATCGCTCGGGGTCGGGGCCGAAGGCATGGGCCCACATGAGGGCGATGGCGGCGAAGGCCTCGTTGCACTCGATGGCGTCGAAGTCGCCGACCTTCATCCCCGAGCGCTCGAGCAGGCGGTGGGTCACCGGTACCGGGGCGGACAGGACGATGGCCGCGTCCTCGGCGGCCACGGCAAAATGGGCCAGTCGGGCCCGGATCGGCAACCCCAGCCGCTCGGCCACGGACCGTTCGGCGATGAGCATCGCCGCCGCCCCGTCGGTCATCTGGGAGGAATTCCCCGCCGTGATGTCGGGCGCAGTCTCGGGCTCCCAGGACTGGGCCGGGGGCAGGTCCCCCAACGTGGTCATGGAACCCCCTCGCCGGATGCCCTCGTCGGACGTCAGCTCCTCGCCGGTGAGCGACCCGTCTTCGGCCTTGATCGGGACCGCCACCGCTTCGCGGGCGAAGACGCCGGCGTCCCACGCCTCCGCCGCCCGCCGGTGGCTCTCGAGCGAGTAGGCGTCCATCTCCTCCCGGGTGATCCCATAGCGATCGGCCAGCACCTGGGCCACGCGGAACTGGGCCCACAACCGACCGTCGATCTCGGAGAGGAACGACGGGGGGAACGGGCCCGTCCCCCCGCGGGCGTTCTTGGCCATCGGCACCCGGCTCATCGACTCGACGCCACAGGCCACCACCAGGTCGTAGTGGCCGGCCACCACCCCGGCGGCGGCAAAGTGGACCGCCTGCTGCGACGACCCGCACTGGCGGTCGACGGTGGTGGCCGGGACCTGCTGGGGCAGCCCGGCCGACACCCAGGCGTTCCGAGTCACGTTGGTGCTCTGCTCCCCGACCTGGCCGACGCACCCACCGATGACGTCGTCGATCCTTCCCGGTTCCACTCCCGCCCGGTCGAGGAGGGAGGTGAGGGCGAAGCCGAGCAGATCGGCCGGATGCCAGTGCTCCAGCGCCCCTCCCCGCTTACCGAACGTCGTCCGCAGGACATCGACGACCACGGCGTCGCGACCTTCTGTGCTCATGCTCGTTCCCCTTCCTCTCGCGTCCCGGCAAATTCATCCCGCGTCCCGACCACCATCGGCGTCCCGCGCCAGCGCGGCGCTCTCTGCATAGGTCGGGAAGACAGCCGCTCGGCCGTCCGCCGATAGCATCTCGGCCATGTCAGATCCCCAGACCCTTCTCTACGAGGAATCAGACGGCGTGGCATGGGTCACCCTCAACCGCCCCGCGGCCTACAACGCCTTCGACTCGGTCATGCAATCGGAGCTGCGCGACCTGTGGTCGATGCTCCGCAAGAACGACGATGTCCGATGCGTGGTCCTCACCGGAAGCGGGGACAAGGCATTCTGCACCGGGCTGGACCGGGGCGAGATCCAGGACATCGACGAGCTGCCCGAGGGCAAGCTCCCCGGCTACAACACGCCGTGGGACTTCGACGACCCGGGCAAGAGCGTCTGCCCGAAGTCCAACGACCTGTGGAAGCCTGTCATCGCCGCCGTCAACGGCATGGCCTGCGGTGGGGCCTTCTACATCCTCGGTGAGGTCGACTTCATCATCGCCGCCGATCACGCCACCTTCTTCGATCCCCATGTCACCTACGGCATGCCGGCTGCCTTCGAACCGATCTTCCTGCTCCACAAGATGCCCTTCCAGGAGGTCGTGCGCCTGTCCCTGCTGGGTGCCCACGAGCGGATGTCGGCCCAACGGGCCCATCAGGTGGGCCTGGTCTCCGAGGTGGTGCCCCTGGACGAACTGCATTCCCGCACGGCGTGGGCCGCGCAGGCCATCGCCGACCAACCGGCGCTGGCCGTCGGAGGCACGGTGCGGGCCCTGTGGACGGGCCTGGAGCTCACCCGCCGCCAGGCGCTCGACCACGCCTTCCTGTTCACCAACATCGGCACCAATGCCGCTTCCCTGGCTGAAGGCCAGGAGCGCTTCTCGTCGGGAAACCGGATCGATTGGCGACTTCGTTGAGCTGATCAGAGCACGGCTCCTTTGATCTTGAGATCGAGGATGGCGTCCATGTCCAGTCCCAACTCCTCGAGGACCTGATCGGTGTGCTCCCCGTGCTCGGGGGCGCGGGTGAGATCCGGGGGCTCCTCGTCGAACTGGATGGGAGAGGGCACCATGCGGAAGGTGGTCCCCGATGCCGATTCGACGTCGCGCAGATACCCGTTGGCCAGCACCTGGGGGTCGTCGAGCAGCTCCTCGGCCGTCTGCACCGGGGCCGACACCCCCTCCACCTCGTTCATGACCGGCTTCCACTCCTCCAGCGTCCGGCTGGCGAAGATCTCGTCCAGGGTCCGACAGCACTCCTGGCAGTTCTCCGCCCTTGCCACCGAGTCCACATAGCGGGGATCGTCGGCCAGTTCCGGCCGGCCGATCTTCGTGACCAGGTCGGCCCAGAACCGGTCGGACTCGAGCATGACGAGGGACAGGAAGCGGTCGTCCTTGGTCTTGTAGTTGTTGATCAACGGGTTCGGCATCTTCGTCCTGTCCCCACGGGGCATGCGGCTGAAGCCGAACAGATCGGCCGCCAGCACCGTCGCCCCGATGGACCAGATCCCGTTGGCCAGCAGCGAGTTGTCGACGATCACCGCCTCCCCGGTCCGCTCCCGGTGGAAGAGGGCGGCGGCGATCCCACCCGCGATGGTCTGGCCGCCGATGACGTCCCCGAACCCCGGCCCCGGTTGGCTGGAGGGGTACTCGCCGGGGGCGGTGATGATGTCGGCCCCGCCGCCGCGCCCCCAGAAGGTCGAGTTGTCGTAGCCGCCGCGTTCGGACTCCGGACCCCGCTGGCCCAGGGCCGAGCCTCGCACGTAGATGATGTTGGGGTTGGCGGCCCGGATGTCCTCCACGTCGATCCTGAGCTTCTTGCGGGCCTGGGGACGGAAGTTGGTCAGGAACACATCGGCGGTGGCGGCCAGTTTGAGGAGGATCTCGTGGCCGTCCTCGCTCTTGAGGTCGAGGCCGACACTCCGCTTGCCGCGGTTGGGGAGCTCGATCATGTGGTTGACCCCGCCCGGGCCACTGGGCACCAGTCCCGAGTTCACCAGGCCACGCTGGGGATCGCCCTGCTCAGGGTGCTCGATCTTGATGACGTCGGCCCCCCACTCGGCCAGGACGGACCCGGCGATGGGCACGTACGTCCATGCCGCCAGCTCGACCACCCGGATCCCGTTCATAATGCCCTTCACGATGCGCTCCTTTGCCCGTCGTCTATTCGGGGAAGGCAAACGCTGAGATGTCCAGCGTTCCGACGGCCATGGCCCCCATGGTGCCCCCGTCGGTGAGGATGTTCTCGCCGGTGATGGACGAGGCGGCCGCGGAGTTCAGGAAAATGATCGGATAGGCCTGTTCCTCGGGCGTGGCCCGGCGGCCGAGCGGGATCGGATAGTTGTCCATGAACGCCTTGCCCACTTGGTCCTCGAAGTCCGGCATCATCGGCGTGTCGGTGGGGCCGGGGCTGGTGCAGTTGATCCGGATGCCCAACTTGCCCAGCTCGAAGGAGCGCCAGATCGTCCAGACGATGATCGCCTCCTTGGACGGGGCGTACCCGCTGGCGATCTCCTCGGGATGGTCCTCGATCCACTGCACGGTGTCGGCGAAGCCATCGCAGGTGACCAGCGGCATCCACTTGGCGATGTTCCCCATCCAGCCGGCGCCGGCGCCCGACGAGATGCTGGCAATGGCCCCGCCTTCGCCCATGTGGCCCACCACCAGATCGGTCAGGTGTCGCATGGATGCGAAGTTCACCACCATGGTGTCGACATCCGAGAACCGGCCGCCGGGGAGGCCGGCGCAGTTGAACAGGCCGTGGATGGTCCCGCCGATGGCCTCGACGGCGGCGGCAATGGCGTCCGGGTCGCGGAGGTCGACCGAGTGGTAGCTCGCTACCTTGATCGGAGGTTCCTTCAGATCGAGGACGTGGACCTCGGCACCCAGCTGGTCCAGTTCCCTGACGGTGGCCGCGCCCATGCCGGCACCGCCACCGCCGCTGACGATGACGCGCTTGTCCTCGTAGCTCCACACCGATGTCATGCTGATCCCTTCCTGCGGCTCACCGGGGCAACCCGAGCCCGTGCTCGGCCACGATATTGCGGTTGATGTCGCTGGTTCCTCCGGCGATGGACACGCCCGGCGCCGCGATGAAGTTGCTCGTCCAGGCGCCGGCCAGCCCACCGGAGCCCAGCAGGCTCACCGCCAGGTCGGCCAGTTCCTGGGTCGCCCGGGCCCACATGAGCTTGGCCAGGCTGCCCATGGCCGGAGAGGGTTGGCCCCCGCGGCCAACGGCCTCGAGCTCCCGGGTGGTCATCCAGCGCATGCAGGAGATGAACGCATAGAGCTGGGCCAGCCGATCACGCTCCACCGAGGTTGCTTCGACGCCTGACTGCCGCGCCTCGGCGACCAGGTCGTTGAACCGGGCGGTCAGGCCGAGGTGGAGACGCGCCACACCGGCCCGCTCGTGGCTCAGGGTGGTCATCGCCACGCGCCATCCTTCATGGATCGGCCCGAGCAGCGCGGTGGCCGGAACCCGGACGTCAGTGAAGAAGAGCTCCGAGAACGCCGCCTCACCGGTCATGGTGCGCAACGGCCGGGCTTCGACGCCGGCGGATCGCATGTCGACCAGCAGGCAGCTGATCCCCTTGTGCTTGGGAGCCGTGGGGTCGGTGCGGGCGTAGAGCTGGCACCAGTCGGCATACTGGCCCAGGCTGTTCCAGGTCTTCTGGCCGTTGATCACGAACTCTTCGCCGTCAGCCAGCGCCGTGGTCCGGAGGGAGGCCAGGTCCGAACCGGAGTCGGGCTCGGACATGCCCTGGCACCAGATCTCGTCGCCCCGGAGCATGGGGGCCAGGTAGCGGCCCTTCTGCTCCGATGTCCCCACGGCCATGATGGCCGGCGCGACATTGGCCACCCCGATGACATTCACCGGTCCCGGTGCCTTGAACGCGGTCATCACCTCGTGGAATGCCAGCTGATCGGCCACGGAGGCGTCACGCCCCCCGTACTCGGCCGGCCACGAGATGGCCGCCCAACCGGCATCGGCGAGCACGCGGTTCCAGGCCCGCAGGATCTCAACCGTCTCGGTGCTGACCATGCCGGCCTGGCCGGCAGCCACCACCTCCGGCGTGAGATTGGCCCGGAGCCAGTCGGTCAACGAGCGGCGCAACTCGTCGTGGCGCTGCGGGCCGGGAGACACCGGGTCGGGGCCATCCCCAGGGGCCGGGTCGGGCGCCAGGGCTAGTGAACCGTCGATGCCCATGGCCCCCCTTGGTTGGCGTCCGGTCGGCACGCCGTCCGTGCCTGCTCGGAGTGCGAGGCTACCCCACTCCCACCGGGCGCGACAATCCCGTTTTCAGTGCTCTGGATCACGCATCCTCGAGCAGAATGGCTCGCTCGGGGCAGTTGGCTGCGGCCGTGCGGGCCTCGTCCTCGAGGCCGGCCGGCACGTCGGGACGGATGACCGTGCCATAGCCGCGGTCATCACTGTCGAAGAGGTCGGAGGCCAGGGAGTAGCAGCGTCCGTGGCCCGTGCACCGTTCGGTGTCCAGCACGATTCTCACCGCCCCATCCTAGGCCCCGACCCCGTTGGAGGCGCCGGGGACGAGCTGGCCCCGGACAGACGCACACCGGCTCGGAGGGGCGGCGTCTCCCGCCGCACCGGGCCGTCGTCGTTCAGACGTCGGGGCCGGCTCCCAGCGCGGGCAGGCAGAAGCGGAGGATGTGGGACCGGGCCCGCTCCTTGTCCATCGGTCGGCGCTGGCGCACGTGAGGTCCCGCCACGCTCCACACGAGGTCGAAGATCGAATAGGCGTCGGGGAACGGGTCGGTCTCGGGAAAAGATCCGTCAGCCGAGCCTCGACGGATGGCCTCCAGCAGGGGTGAAACCAGCCGGTCCTGCAGGGACGCCTCCTCGGCCTCGTAGCCGACAGCCTGGCGGGCCACGCCGTTGAACATGACCAGGCGCTGGATCCGCCTGCGGTCGTAGGCGATGGCCAGCACCTCGTCGATCCACCCCCGGACGGCCTCGACGGAGGTGGGGGCCTCCTCGACCCTTCGCGCCACCGTGTCCACGTCGGCTCCCGATGCGGTTCGGAACATGGCCAACAACAGGTCGTCCTTGGATTGGAACTGCCGGTAGAAGGCGCGTGTGGACAGCCCGGCGCGGTCGAGGATGTCCTGGACGCTGGCCCCCTGGAATCCGTTCCGCCGCATGACCTTGAGCGCCGCGTCCATCAGCTGGCTCCGCTCCGCCTCAGATTCCGGGGTGGGCCGGGCAGCGCCGGAAACCGCATCGTCGGCGACAGCGGGCACCCGGCCAAGGATACCGGCGCACCGTCCGGAGCGCCCGGGACGCAGCCGCTCGCGCCCGGGTCAGGGCCCATCGGCGATCTCGGCGCCCACGTCCGGGTCTCGAGCCTCGGTCAGGCTCCACACCTCAGGCGAACAGCTCAGCCGAACAGATAGACGTCCATGGCCCGCTGGTAGTTCCAGATGGTCATCTCCTGGGCGGTGTTGAGGCGGTGGCCGTCGTAGGCCCGCGAATGGAGACCCGAGGTCACCTCCGACATGTTGGAGAAGTCCTGGCTCAGGATCTCGCCCATGTCGCCGTCGCGCCAGTCGTCGAAGAACTGGGGTGGGGCGGTGGGCAGCCCGCCGGCGGGCGGGAGCTCGAGGCCCTGCACGTCGAAGATGCAGCGGTTGGGGTCGGTCGGGTCCGGCCGGGCCCGGTAGGCCAGACAACAGCCCATGTCGATCAGGAACACCGAGTTCGGGAACATATGCCAGTCGTACATGGCCCCCTTGAGCTGGTCGTCGGTGACCTCGGGATAGTCGATTCCGGCGGCGCGGGCATGCTCCCTCCGCAGTCGCTGGTAGATGGCGTTGCCCCCCGGGCCGTCGGCCCCGTCGGTGGTGACCAGCTCGGCCGCGGCCGCCAGGTCCGTCGTCAGGTAGAGCGCCCGGAGCTCGCGCAGGGAGTACTCGACGTTGCGGTGGATGGCCCTCGGGTCGGCCCGGTAGGCGGCCCGGAGTCTGGTCGAGTCGCCGTCGGGTCCGTAGCGGAAGAGGTCGGCATGCCGGGAGTGCAGGCGGAAGAGCTCGTTGAAGGTCGCCCCGTACTGCTCGCACTCGGCAATGGTCGGCGGCGTCGGGCGCTTGTCGGGACGCAGGAGCTGCGGGTGGGTGCCCGGAACATGCCAACTCTCGATGAAGGCGTCGAGGGCCGTCTTCCAGTTGGCGGGGAGTGCAACCGACTTGTACCAGGCGATCCGCATGTCTTCCAGCTTGAAGCCCTCCAGCCGCCGAGGCAGCGGGCCGAGGAAGTCCTCGAGCGGCTCGGGGTCAGGTTGCATGTTGATGAACACCCATCCGCCCCACTCCCCGACCCGGCACTCGGGAAGGCAGAGCTCCTCGGGCGGGCGGGGCTCGAAGGCGTCGGCGTCCGCCTGGAATTTGATCGAGCCGTCGAGGTTCCAACGCCACGCATGGAACGGGCAGCGGAACTCGCCGATTCGGCCCTGCCCGTTGACCAGCCTGGTGCCCCGGTGCCGACAGGCGTTGAAATACGCCCTCAGCCCGGCATCCGTCCGAACCACGACGATCGACTGGTCACCGATCTCGAAGTTGACGTACTGGCCCACCTGCTCCACCTCGTCGAACCGGCACGCATTCAACCAGGTGTTGGGGAACAGGCGCTCGAATTCGAGGCGGA
>DASZGT010000275.1:0-11920 GCA_035938575.1 Acidimicrobiales bacterium | reverse complement strand
TCGCTCGGCGTGTTCTTCCACTCGATACTGCACGCCGTCGGGATCCCCGCCGCCCAAAGCGCCACGGTGACGGTCACCCAACTCGTCTGCGGCCTGTTGGCCGTGGCCGGGACGGTGTGGCTGGTGGTCAACGCCCACCGGCTCGAGGTGGTGCGATTGCTGGGACTCGCCCTCCTCCTCATCGTCGTCGGCAGTCCCACCGTGTGGCCCTGGTACCTCATGTGGGGGCTGGCCATCCTCGCCGCCACCCCCGCCCAGCGTTCGAAGGTCCTGGCCGCCGTGGCCGGGTTTGCCATGTTGGCGGTGGGCCCCGGCGGCACTCCGATGCTGGGAGGCGACGCGTACTATGTGATCGCGCCTCTGGCGCTGGCGGCATGCATCTGGTTGATCCGGGATCGACATTGGCGGGCGGTGGTGTCGGGCTATGCGGTCTGAGTCGACTTCCGAAGCGGGGGCGGGGACGGCGGAGAGGGTCGTTGCCCCGGCCCCGGAGACCGCTGGTGGGATCGGAACCTCAGGGCCGGTGGCGGACGTCGACGCGTCGTCACCGTCCGGCGGTGCTCCCGTCCCGTCCGTGCTGGAGGGCGAGGGCGACCCCCATTCCCACCGGTGGTTCTTGTTTCGACCGGTGGCCGTCTACGTGCTCTGTCGTGCCGTCACCCTGGCCAGCCTGGCCATCGCCGACCTGTTCACGCACAACGGCCTGAGTGGTGACCTGAACATCTGGGACGCGCACTGGTTCATCCGGGCCGCCGTGCACGGGTGGCCGAGCCACCTGCCCGTGTCCAGCGGCCATGTTGTGGGCAGCACACTTGCCTTCTTCCCGTTGTTCCCCCTCGTCATCCGGTGGTTGTCCGCCCTCACCAGCCTCTCGCCGCTGGCCGTCGGCGTAGCGGTGAGCGGCGCCACCGGCCTGACTGCTGTCATCGCCGTCGGGATGGTGGTCCGTGAATTCGCCGGCAGCCAGAAGGCGCAACGCGCCGCCTTGCTGTTCACGCTGCTCCCCGGCAGCTTCGTGTTCAGCCTCGTCTACTCCGAAGGCATCGTGATCACCTGTGTCGCCTTCGGCCTCCTGGCCCTGATGCGCCGCCGGTGGTGGCTGGCCGGGCTCCTGGGCCTGGTGGCCAGCGCCACCTCCCCGATCGCCCTGGCCTTCGTGATCAGCTGCGCCTGGTGCGCCGGGGTGGAGCTCTGGCGCCATCGGAACTGGCGGTCCCTCCTCGCCCCGGTGCTGGCGCCGCTCGGCTTCGTCGGCTACATGGCCTGGCTCTGGGTGCACACCGGCAGCCCGTCCGCATGGCGTGTGGCCGAACGGGTCGGATGGAAGAGCTATCCGTCCCTGCACTATCCGATTCACATCGTCACCACCTTCGTGTCCGATCCGGTGGCGCCGACCCGGACGGGCCAGCTCCTCCTCATCGGGACCGTCGTCGCCGTCATCGGCGCGGTGTTGGCCATCCGCCAGCACCAGCCCGCTCCCGTGCTCCTGTACGGGCTGGCGGCGGCGGGGTTGGCGGCCATCTCGGCCCCGGTGGGGCTCCGTCCCCGGTTTCTCCTATTGGCGTTTCCTCTGGTGGCGGCCATCGGGACCCGGCTGCACGGACGGGCCTACGCCGCCGTGGTGGCCCTCTCCGTCAGCCTTCTCCTCGTCATGTCCCTCTCCACGCTGGCCTCGACGGCCGTGTTCCCGTGACCGTCCGGGAGCAGCTGCAAGCGGTGGCGCCCCGCCTGGGCCGGCCGGCCCGGACCGACCCGACGGAGCAGCTCTCGGGCGTGCAGCCTCCGGCCGGACCGAGCATGCTCTTCGAGCGGTGCGCGTGGACCCTGGTCTGGCTGGGGGTGCTCACGTCCGGACTGGGGTTCTGGGGAGCCTGGTCCTCGTGGACGGGTGCGGCGGTGGTGGCGCCGCTGTTGGTGGTGGTCGGCGCCATCGGCATGGCCGTCGTCTGGATGGTCGGCAACCCCAACGCCCCGGTGATGCAGGTGGTTGCCTTCGGCAGCGCGTTGACCGCGGTCGGCGTGCCCCAGGCCGTGGCCACCCACACCCGCCAGTACTTCACCACCGATTCGGCCGCCTTCAACCAGGTGGCGGCGCAGGTCCTGTTGCGCGGGATGAATCCCTACTCGGCATCGATGGCGCCGGCCGCCAAGCTGTTGAACTTCCCCTCGCACTTCTGGACCTACACGGTCGACGGGGGGCACGTGACCACGGTGTCGTACCCGGCCGGATCCTTCCTGCTCCAGGCCCCGATCATGGCCCTCGGGTTCCATCACGAGGTCACCGACTGGATGGATCTGGCGGCCTGGCTGGTGACCGGCGTGCTGCTGTTCGTGATGGTGCCGGCCTCGCTGCGCTGGCTGCCGGCCCTCATCGTGCTGACCCCGCTGTTCGTGGGCATGTTCGCCAACGGCGGGACGGACGCCCTCTTCTTCCCGTTCCTGGTGGTGGCGGTCTGGCGCTGGGACCGGTTCGGCACCGGCAACGGCGCCGGGATGGCCGGTTGGATCGGGCCGTTGTGCCTGGGACTGGCCTGCTGCATCAAGCAGACGCCATGGTTCTGTGTCCCGTTCCTCGTGATCGGGGTGGCGCTGGAGGCGCATCGGGGCGGCCGGAACCCGTGGCCGGTGGCGTCGCGCTACCTGGGCAGCGTGGTGGCGGTGTTCACCGTCATCAACCTTCCCTTCATCATCTGGCAGCCGGCCGCATGGTGGCGCGGAGCCTTCCTCCCCTTCGCCCAGCCCCTGGTGGCCGACGGCCAGGGAGCAGTGACGCTGGCATTGCACGGGTTCACCGGAGGCGCCTCGCTGGTGTTGCTGTCGGTGGCCGGGGGCCTGGCCTACGTGGCCCTGGTGGCGGCCTTCATCCTCTGGTACCCGCGGATGAAACGGGTCTGGCTGTTCCTGTTGCCGGGGGTGCTGTTCCTGCCCGGTCGCAGCCTGTCCAGCTACCTCATCGACTTCTTCCCCGCCGCCGTGATCGCGGCCCTGACCGTGGCGACCCCGGCGCCGGCGAGCCGGACGCGGGCCACCGCGGCGCGGCGGTGGGCCGCCCTGGCTGTGGCCGGACCGATGGTGGCCGCCGCGGCCGTGTCCTGGGTCGCGTTCACCTCCGCCCCCCTCCGACTGTCGGTGGACGGTTTCCGCACCTCTAACGCCACCCAGCGCCTCGACGCCGTCACGGTCAGGGTGCACAACGTCTCCGGGCGCTCGGTCACACCGCACTTCATGGTGACCATCGGCGGCTCCCATCCGACCGGCTTCTGGTCGCCGGCCACCCGGGGCCCCGTCGTGATCGGCCCCGGCGCCTCCGCAACCGTCACCATTCGCCCCAACGACTACACGTGGTCACCCAACCGGGGCACCTACTGGCTGGTGGAGGCGTACACCTCGTCCCCCAATGCGCTGAGCACCTCACCGCCCCAATTCTGGAGGCTCGGACGGGCACAGTGACCCCCGGGCACGAGCAGCACGCTATGGGGTGACGGAGCCGGCGGCAGGATCCGCGGCCTGTCCCGCCGGCAGAGGGTCCTGCACGGGAACCGTGGTGGCAGTGGCCTGCGCCGCCACTCCCGGTCCGGGCTCGGGACGGCGAACCGTCAGCAGGACGGCCACCCCGACCATGAACACCACCATGGCGAGGAAGAACGAGTTCCCTTCGAGGAGTTGCCACCCGTGCTCCGTCAGTTCGACGTTGGAGCCGTGGGGCACCTTCCAGATCGGCGCCCAGAAGAACAGGGCCGCGCCGGCCAGGGCCCACAGCCGGCCACCCGCGGGACGATCGGGGGCCCAGACCAGCCAGATCAGCACGGGCACGATCCACACCATGTGGTGTTCCCAGGTGATGGGGGATACCAGCAGACCGGTGGTGGCGCACACCAGCACGCCGAGGAGGTTGGACGAGGATCGCCACGCCCACCCGGCCAGGGCGATGCCCATCACCAGGACGACCGCGCTGGCCAGGGTGATGAGCCCCGTCGACACCACCCGGTGATCGACCCGATCAGCCACGGCCCGCAGGCTCTGGTTGCTGATGAAGAACACGCCCCCGACCCGCTTGGCGTCGGTGGCGTACTTGGTCCAGTAGGACCACGAGACGCCGGGGTCGGTGGCCGCCGTGGCCCCCGAGCACAGGGCAAAGGTGCCGAGGGCCACCCAGGCCGCCCGGGTCTGGCGGGTGACGAAGAGATAGGGCACGAACACCAGGGGGGTCAGCTTGACGGCGGCAACCACCCCGATCAGGACGCCACGAGGCAGCGTCCTTGTGCCGAGTCGCAGGTGACCGGTCAGATCGGCCAGCGCCAAGGCAGCCAGCACCACGTTGACCTGGCCGAAGGCGAACGTCAGATGGACGGGCTCGATCCAGAAGGCCGGAGCCATCAGCACCAGCGACCACAGCAGCCGCCGCCTGCGGTCCAGGCCGGGGCGGGTGGCTCGGAGGGAGAGCCACACCAGGGCGAACAGGGCCGCCACGTTCACCAGGCTCCAGAGCACCTGGGCCGCGGACAGGGGCAGGACGGTCAGGGGGGCGAACACCAGGGCGGCAAAGGGCGGATAGGTGAAGGGGAGATGCGGCGGCGCCGGCAGGGCGGCGAGATACAGATGACCGTCCAGGAGGTGGTGAGCACCCATCAGGTAGACGGCGATGTCGAGCTGCCGGCGATGCCACGAGAGCCCGAGGGCGGCCACCACCACGAGCCCGGTCGACACGGCGCCGACGATCCACGCCACCGGGACCCATCTGGCGGCCCGGTCGCCGTCGGAGCCACCGGTCGAGGGGGCGGCTGGTTCCGGGTGGGAGTCGGCGGCGGGGCCGACGACGGTGCTCACCCGGTCACGTCCGCGAACATCCGACGACACGGGAGGCCGGTCGAGGCGGCCGGGGGTGCCCGGCGGTGACCGTCAACTGGGGGGCTCCTGCCCGGCGCGCGCACGTCAAGAACCTCCAGCGTACAAACTCGAGGGGTGGCCATTGGGCCTGCCCGGGATGGTGCCCCTCTCTGACCCTGCCTCACCGCCGTCCCCAGCGAGGACAACCCACGGGGCCGTCCGAGGCGATTTTGCCCGGGAGCCGGACCGTTCCTCACGGGATACCATGAACCGGCAAGGAAGAGTTCTGTCATGACGTACATGTCATGACGGACACGTCGGGCGCCGAGTCCAGCCAGGCGTCCGCGGTGGCGATCGAGGGAGGGCGTCGCATGTCAGTGGAGGCCCGCCGTAGCGGATCGGTGTGGTCGCTGGACGTCGCTCGACTGAGTGCTGATCGTGGTGACGATCACGAACAGGTCCCTTTGCTCGAGGACCGCTTCATCAACCGAGAGCTCTCATGGCTCGAGTTCGGGGCCCGCCTGCTGAACCTGGCCTCCGATGATCGCATCCCGCTGTTCGAGCGGGTGAAGTTCCTGGCCATCTTCTCCGAGGGACTGGATGAGTTCTTCCAGGTCCGGGTGGCCGGGCTCGAGGATCAGGTGGCTGCCGGGGTGCGGACCCGGTCGCCGGACGGCCTGAGCCCGCGTGAGCAGCTGGACGCCATCACGGCGCGCTGCACCGAACTTGTCGGTTGGCAGAGCGCGATCTTCCTCCACGAGCTGGCTCCGGCCCTGACGGCGGCCGGAGTGGTGGTCGCCGATTGGTACACGCTCGACACCGAAGACCGCCAACACCTGACCGACGTGTTCAACCGCGGGATCTTCCCCATCCTCACGCCCCTGGCCGTCGACCAGGGTCATCCGTTCCCCTACATCTCGGATCTCTCGCTCAATCTGGTGGTCCGGGTGGAGAGTCCGGCAACCGGCGAGCACCGGATCGCCCGGGTCAAGGTCCCGCCCCTGCTGCCGCGGTTCGTCGTGATGCCGGACCGTACGCGCTTCGTTCCGGTGGAGCAGGTCATCGCCGCCCATCTCGACAGCATCTTCCCGGCGATGACCATCACGGAGCACCATGTCTTCCGGGTCACGCGCAACGCCGACCTTTCGGTCGAGGAGGACGAGGCCGAGGATCTGCTGGCCGCCGTCGAGCTCGAACTGCACCGTCGGCGATTCGGACAGGCCGTCCGGCTGGAGGCCTCGGCCGGCATCTCCACCGATCTTCTGGACATGCTGATCGCCGAAGTCGATGTCCCCGAACACAACGTCTACCTCCTCGACGTCCCCATCGACGTGGGTGCCCTGCGGGCGTTGACCGACATCGAGCGCCCGGACCTCTCCCCGCCACCCTGGACCCCGGTCACCCATCCGCCACTGGCCGCCGGGGCCGATGTGTTTTCGGTGCTGGCCGAGCAGGACGTCCTGGTCCATCATCCGTACGAGTCCTTCGCCACCTCGGTGGAGGCCTTCGTGGCCAGTGCCGCCGAGGACCCTGCCGTCCTGGCCATCAAGCAGACGCTCTACCGGACCGGCAACGACAGCCCGGTGGTGGCTTCGCTGATCCGGGCCTCCCAGGCCGGCAAACAGGTCACCGCCGTGGTCGAGCTCCAGGCGCGATTCGACGAGCAGGCCAACATCGCCTGGGCCCGTGCCCTCGAGGAGGCAGGAGTCCAGGTCATCTACGGCCTGGTCTCACTCAAGACCCACGCCAAGATCTCGATGGTGGTGCGGCGAGAGGAGGACCGGATCCGGCGCTACTGCCACATCAGCACCGGCAACTACAACTCCCTCACGGCCAGGGCCTATGAGGACGTGGGACTGTTCACCGCCGACCCCGCCATCGGCGCAGACATCGGAGAGTTGTTCAACCTCCTCACCGGCTCGGGCGACCCACCCTCTTTCCGTCGCCTGCTGGTCTCGCCGGTGTCCACCCGTGACCGCCTCCTCCAGTCCATCGAGGCCGAGACGCAGGCCGGTGCCAAGGGCCGCATCGTGCTCAAGACCAACGGTCTCACCGATCCCGCCACCATCGATGCCCTCTACCGGGCCTCCCAGGCGGGCGTGGAGGTGGACCTGATCGTCCGGGGCCGCTGCTGCCTCCGACCCGGTGTCCCGGGCCGGTCGGAACGGATCTCGGTCCGGTCCATCGTGGGTCGCTACCTCGAGCACTCCCGTCTGTTCCGGTTCGGCGGGATCGGGGGGCGCCCGCTCGAGGTGTGGATCGGTTCGCCCGACCTCATGGAGCGGAACCTCGAACGCCGGGTGGAGGTGATCGTTCCCATCGAGGATCCCGAGATCCAACGTCGGGTGGTCGGGATGCTCGATCTGGCTCTCCTCGACGAGGCCAACTCCTGGCTGCTCCAACGGGACGGGAGCTGGACGCGGGTGGCGCCCAACCTCGGACCCGGCACCCTGGGGTTCAACCTCCAGGATCACTTCCAAACACAGGCCCTCGAATCCCGCCGGCATCGGCACGACGGCGCCCTGCATGCGACGCCATCGGCGCCAGCGATACCGGCACCCGGTCCTTCGACGGCGCCGCCGGCCCCGAACCGTGACCGTCGCCGATGGTCGCTCCGACGTCGGTGAGGCCGCCGAGGACCTTGTCCGGGGCGTGGCCCGCCTCCCCGCTGACCGGACTCGGATAGGTCGCCGTTCCCGTCGGCTGGTCGGACGCGGCGTGACGGCGATGACGCAGGAACTGGCGGAGCTTCCGGTAGGACGGCCGTCGTTCGAATTCGAGGGAGGCGTAGGCCAGGCCGCCAAAGGGAATGGGCAGCCAGAAGTTCACCGCCCGATAGGCCAGCACCCCGGAAAGGGCTTGGCCCGCCGTGGGCCCGAAGCCGGTGATCATCGACACCAGCACGAACTCCACCACTCCGAGCCCCCCGGGGGTGATCGGGATGGCCGCCAGGATGTTGGCCAACCCGTAGGCCATCAGCAGGTCGATGGGGGAGATGAAGTGGCTGAAGGCAGCGACGAACACCCACAGCGAGGCCGCGTCCAGCAGCCAGTTGGCGGCGGCCCAGCCGATGGCCCTGCGGGTCAGCCGGCGGTCCTCCATGAGCACGGCGAACCGCTCGGCCAGCCGCTCCACCAGGGCGGTGGTGCGGTCGGCGTCGAGGAACCGGATCCGGCCGGCGATGCGCCGGATGACCCGGCTGGCGCGCTGCTGACCCTTGGTCAGCAGGTAGAAGAGGCCACCGAAGGCACCGAGCAGGATGACACCGATGCCGGCCGCCACAAAGACCAGGATCGATGCCGACTGCGACTGGCCGCCGTGGTGACTGGCCGGGACATGGAAGCCGTGGGTGACCAGGAAGGCCACCAGTGAGAGCCAGAACACCACGTTGAGGACCACCGCGGAGCCGATGCCCTGGGTCCCGAGGGCCAGCCCGGCGTCCGCCCGGCTCACCCCCGATTGGGTGAGGAGCCGGTAGCCGAGCGCCGCCCCCGGAGCGGTGCCGCCCGGCGAGACGTGGCTGAGCGAGAGGGTCGACATGTTGATCCGGAACAGTCGGAGGCGCCGGGGCCCGTCGTTCGGGAGTACCGCATGGGTGAGTTGGGTATAGGCCGCCAGGGCACCGATCTCGAGGAGCACCCCGAGCGCCAGGTACTCGATGTGGATATGGGCCAGCGAGCGGACCTCGGCCTGGTGGTTGGCCAGCAAGGGCAGCGCGACATAAAAGACGAAGAGGAAGACGATCAGGGTGCCCACGCTCAGCCGGACATCCCGGCGGACGAACGGGCCGCGATGCCACCACCGGTGGCGAGGTTGGGCCGCCACGTCCTCCTTCTCGACCACCATCACCTTTATGTTGGCACGCCGCGACCCCTTGGACCTGACATGCTGGCTACGTGTCCGAGTCGGCCGAGAGGGATGCAACCAACGGGAGTCCGCCCGTGGTAGGGGACGAGGGACCCGATCGACAGGCGACCGCGGTGCAGGATCCCGTGGCACCGGCGGAGCGGTCGACGCCTCCCGGACCGGCCACCGTGATCAACGAGACGGCCGTCGAGGCCCTCGACCGCGAAGTGGGACCCGACGCTCCCCGCCGGGATCGCCTGTTCGCGGCGGCGTCGGCCAAGGGCGTGCCCCTGCGCACCATCCTCACCGTCGATGCCGTGGTCATCGCCACCTGGGTGCTCTACCGGCTCCTCGGCCGACTCCGTGAGGTCATCCTCTGGATCCTCATCGCCGCCTTCATCGCCCTCGTGCTCAATCCCGCGGTCAACTTCCTCCAGCGGCACCGGTTTCGTCGGGGGACGGCCATCGGCGTGGTCTTCGCCACCGCCGTCCTGGGCTTCGCCGGCCTGCTCGGCCTGTTCGGCTATCCGCTGGTCAACGCACTCACCCATGTCGCCGAGCAGCTGCCGACCATGGTCAACCAGGTCCAGAAGGGTCATGGCTGGTTGGCCCACCTTCTACAGCGCGTCCACCTCTTGAGCTGGGTGCAGAAGAACAGCCCCCGGTTGAAGGCCGCCGCCAACAACCTCAGCAAGCCGGCCCTCAGCGTCGGCACGAATCTGGGGAAGGCGGTGTTCTCCACCATCCTGGCCCTCACGACCATCGGATTCCTGTCCCTGTTCATGCTGCTGGAGGCTCCCAACCTCAAGCGCAGCCTCCTCGGCTCGATGCGACCTGAGCGGCGCGTCGTTATCGAGGAGGTGGCCCAGCAGGTCTCGCGCCAGGTCACCGGCTATGTCCTGGGCAGCATTGCCCTCTCCCTCATGTTCGGCGCGGTGGTCCTGGTCACCCTGTTGATCCTCGGCGTGCCCTTCGCCCTCCTCATCGGGCTGTGGGTGGCCCTGGTGGCGATGATTCCCCTGGTCGGGGGATTGATCGCGGGCGCCCCCAGCGTGGTCATCGCCTTTCTCCACTCTCCCAGCGCGGGACTGGTCACGCTTATCGTCTTCCTCGGGTTCCAGTTGGTGGAGAACCACTTCCTCTATCCGGTGGTGATGAGCCGGTCGGTGCGGATGAACCCGCTCTGGGTCCTCCTCTCGGTGTTGATCGGCGCCAATCTCGGGGGTGCCTTCGGTTCGGCCCTCGGCGCCCTCACCGGCGCGCTCATCGCCATCCCGGTGGGTGGTGCCATCCAGGTGATCTTCCGCGAGGTGTGGAAGCACACCAGGGCATCGGGGGCCTCGCCGCCCGACAAGGTGGGCGATCCTGTACGGGAGCCGAACCCCGCGGATCGGTGACCGAACGGTCCCCCTCCGGCCCGCCGGGCCGGGCGCGCACCGATTGCCATCGGACCTGTCTCGTAAGCTGCCCCCTATGAATGTGCTGGTGGTGCTGCCGACGTACAACGAATCGCAGAACATCGACCGCGTCCTGCGACGGATCAGGGATTCGCTGGACGCCGCCACGGTCCTGGTGGTGGACGACGGTAGCCCCGACGGCACGGCGGATATCGCCGAAAGGCTGGGGAAGGAGCTGGGCAACATCGAGGTCATGCGCAGGGACGAGAAGTCCGGCCTCGGCAGCGCCTACCGGGCGGGTTTCCGGTGGGGGCTGGCGCGCGATTTCGACGTCTGTGTGGAGATGGACTCCGACCTCTCCCACGAGCCGGAGGCGCTCCCGGCGCTCGTGGCGGCGCTGTCCCCGAATTGCGAGCTGGCCGTGGGGTCGAGGTACATCCCCGGGGGCTCCATCCCCAACTGGGCCTGGCATCGGCGCCTCCTGTCCAGGGGGGGCAACGTCTATGCCTCCGCCCTGCTCGGGCTCGGGGTGGCCGATTCGACCTCGGGGTTCCGGGCCTACTCGGCCACGGTGCTCCGCCGCATCGAGCTCGATCGGATCCGGGCCGACGGCTATGGCTTCCAGATCGAGATGACCTACCAGGCCCAGCGGGCCGGGGCCTCGGTGCGGGAGGTGCCCATCCGGTTCGTCGACCGGGTGGAAGGCGAGTCGAAGATGTCCACGTTCATCGTGGTCGAGGCCTTCGGCCTGGTGACCTGGTGGGGAGTGCAGCGGTTGGTGGGACGACTGCGGAAGGGATCTCAGCCTGCTCGCACATGACCTTGTGCCGGTCACCGGCACCCGGCGGATCCCGGTCGTCGACGACGAGCCCACGATCATCGCCATGGTGGCCGACCTCTCCAGGGAGGCGGTGGCCCCGGATGCTGGCCTCCATTGAGCGGGGATCGGGTCCTGCGGTGGTGCTGCTCCACGGCCAACCCGGGTCGGGCTCCTCGTGGGATCCGGTCACGAGGCGGTTGGAGCGGGACTTCCGTGTCCTCGCCCCCGACCGCATCGGCTACGGGGCCTCCGTCGGCGAGGCGAGGGGTCTGGCCGACAACGCCGAACTGGTGGCGGCCCTGATCCGAGCCACGGGGGCGGCGCCGGCCACCGTGGTGGCCCACAGCTGGGCCGGGGGGGTGGGCGTGCTGTTGGCGGACCGCCACCCGGGGATGGTGAGGAGCCTGGTGCTGGTGGGCGCGGCCTGCACCCCCGACAGCCTCAACGCCCTCGATCGATGGCTCAACCTCCCGTTCGTGGGCGACGCCCTGACCGTGGCCGGCCTGCTCGGCATCGGGGAGGTGCTGCCCCGGATCCGCCGCTTCGTCCGCTACGCACCCCCTCGCTATCGGGACCAGCTGGCCGCGTTGCTTCCGGACCAGGGGGTCCTGGGTGGCGAGCCCGGCGCCCTCGGTCGGCACAAGCGGACGTTCATGATCGAGCAGCGGGCCATCGTCGACGAGATGCCACGGGTCACCGCAGCCCTCGGCGGACTCGAGCTCCCGGTGGCCGTGGTCCACGGCGAGTGGGACGTCGTGGTGCCACCCCGGGCCGCGGTCAGCTTGGCCCGCTCCATACCCGGGGCGGATCTGATCCTGCTACCCCGGGCCGGTCACTTCGTGGTCCGCGACGACCCCGACTCGCTGGTCGACGTGATCCGTCGCACCGCGCCGCGTTGACGAGGCGGGAGGACGGCGGCTGCGGCTGGAGCGGTCGCCCGATGACGAGAGCGGGCTCCGGGCCCGCCTCAGCGCACCGCCTGGCGTCGCCCGGGCCCCTGCGAGGTCGAGAAGGGCCGGCCCGGGGCGAG
>DASZGT010000274.1:0-11465 GCA_035938575.1 Acidimicrobiales bacterium | reverse complement strand
ACGAACATGATCGGCTGCACGGTCGAGAAGAACAGCGCCTCGGGGATCCGGGTGTAGCTCAGGATGTTGCGCTTGGTGATGGTCAAGCTGTCGGCCACGGCCCAGCGGAGCCGGGCGCCGACGTTGTCCGAGTGAGGCGCTCCCGAGACGGTCGGGGCGCTGATGGCGGTGGTTGCGGTGGTGGTCATGACAGCTCCCCCATCCCGACCGTCTCCATGGCCGGGGACCCGCGCCGGCGGCCCCTACCGCCACCGCCGACGGCCGGGTCGCCGTCCTGGTCGGATTCGTTCTCGGTGCGCCGGCCGGTCAACGCCAGGAAGACGTCGTCGAGGCTCGGCTCGCGCAGGGTGAAGGTGGCGGGGACGATCCCCGCCTGGTCGAGGAAGCGCAGGCCGGCCATGGCCGACTCGGGGCCGTTGTCCACAGTCACCTCGACCACCGTTCCGCTGACCAGCGGAGTGTGGGATCCGATGGGCCTGAACAGTTCGGCCGCCCGCCGGGCATCGTCGATGGTGTCCAGCCCCACCTCCAGCACGGTGGCTCCGAGATCGGCCTTCAGCTCCTCCGGCGTGCCCTCGGCGATGACGTGGCCGTGGTCGAGCACGGCCAGCGAATGAGCCAGGCGGTCTGCCTCTTCGAGGTACTGGGTGGTGAGCAGCACGGTGGTGCCCCCGCCGACCAGGCTCTCGATGACCTCCCAGAGGTCGTTGCGGCTCTGGGGGTCGAGCCCGGTGGTGGGCTCGTCGAGAAACAGGACGCTGGGCCGGGCCACCAGGGCCGCGGCCAGGTCGAGGCGTCGCCTCATGCCTCCCGAATAGGTCTTCAGGATCCGGTCGCCCGCGTCAGCCAGGTCGAACTGGTCCAGAAGCTCCTTGGCCCGGCCGGCCACTGTCGATCGGGGCAGATGGTTGAGGCGGCCCACCATCTGGAGGTTCTCCCGGCCGGTCAGGTTCTCATCGACGGCCGCGTACTGCCCGGCCAGCCCGATGAGGCTGCGGACCAGGCTCGACTGCTTGGCCACGTCGTGGCCGAGCACCCTGGCCCGGCCGCTGTCGGGTTGGAGGATCGTGGTCAGTATCCGGACCGCCGTCGTCTTCCCCGAGCCGTTGGGCCCGAGCAGGCCGAACACGGTGCCCTCGGCCACGTTGAAGCTCACCCCGTCGAGGGCCCGCACCTCGTGCTTGCCGGTGAAGGTCTTCTTGAGCGTGTCGGCCTCGATCGAATACTGCATGGCACGGCCATCCTGTCTGGTCGGTGGGAATCGATGCGGGAGGCGTCGGAGGCGGCCGATGCCGGACATCGAGGATGCGACCCGAAATGACCGGGCTGCGTCCGTCTCACTGGGCAAGGTCCGTCGCCGCATCTTACGGGGATGCTCGGACCTCGGTGACGCGCCGTCCCGCCGGGGTGGAGCCTCTCGGCACGCCGCCGTGCACGGAGCGGTCGCCGGCCCCGGTTGGGCGTCCGGTCCGAGGCGCCGGCGGGTGCGTCGCAGTAGCCTGGCGTCATGCAAAAAGGCGACCTGGCACCGGACTTCGAGCTACCCGACGAGGATGGCACGCCCAGGAAACTGAGTGATCTGGCGGCCAAAGGCCCCGTCGTGCTGTTCTTCTATCCGGCGGCGATGACACCGGGGTGCACCGCCGAAAGCTGTCACTTCCGCGACCTGAAGGCGGAGTTCGTCGCCGTGGGTGCCCAGCTGGTGGGCATCAGCGCCGATCCGGTGGAGAAGCAGAAGCGCTTCTCCGACAAGCATTCCTTCGACTATCCGCTGCTGTCCGATCCCGACGGGGCGGTGGCGACCCAGTTCGGCGTGCGCCGACGGTTCACGATGATCTCTCCGACCAAGCGGACCACATTTGTGATCGGACCCGATCTCCGTATCATCGAGGTGGTCCAGAGTGAGATCCGGATGAGCGTGCACGCCGATCGCGCCCTCGAGGCGCTGAAGGCGGCCGCACCGGCGTGACCGTCGCGGGCTGATCCCGTGGTGGGCCAGGGGTCGACCGTCCCAGACCGCACCGGCTCCCGATGGGAAACTGTCCCCATGGACGAACGGTCGCGGGGCGGATCCTCATGAGCCCCGTGCCCGGAAGCGGTCGCGTGGAGCAGTTGGCTCAAGCCGTGGCGGAGCGCGTGGTGAACATCGTGATGGATGCCATCGACATGGACGCCCTCCTCGAACGGATCGATGTCGACGCCGTGCTGGCGCGGGTCGACGTGGACTCGGTAGTCAGCCGGGTGGACGTGGACAAATTGATCGACCGGGTGGACGTGGAGAAGATCATCGAGCGGGTGGACATCGAGAAGATCATCGAACGGGTTGACATCGACGCCCTGATGGAGAAGACGGAACTGGGATCGATCATCGCCCGGTCGACCACTGGTGTGGCCTCCGAGGTGCTCGACGTGATCAGGGCCCAGGGGGTCGGGCTCGACGACTTCATCGGTCGGTTCGTCGCTCGCCTGTTGCGGCGCACGAACGAGGACCTGCCTCTGGGGCCCGCCACCCTGGTCGCGACGACGCCGTCAGGCCAGCCCGAGCTCACTGTGGGTTCCCGGTAATGGCATCGGCGATGATCGGCAAGCCGGTCGAGGGTCGTCAAGGGCACTACGCCGGGGCGGTGAGTCGCCTGGCGGCGTTCGCCGCCGATGTGGGGGCTTCGTGGGGTCTCTTCACCCTCGGCGCCGCCGCCCTGGCCGTCTCCGTTCAGCTCGTCACCGGGCAGAACTTCTCCCTGAGCAGTCACCAGATCGCCTCGTTGGCCTCGGCGGCGATCTGGGCGTTCATCTACTTCGCCTATCAGTGGTCATCGGCCGGGAAGACCATCGGAA
This sequence comes from Acidimicrobiales bacterium, assembly GCA_035938575.1. Lineage (GTDB taxonomy): Bacteria > Actinomycetota > Acidimicrobiia > Acidimicrobiales > RAAP-2 > Bog-756. The sequence goes on along the minus strand of DASZGT010000274.1, from coordinate 8,630 downwards.
TGGCCCTTCTCGGCATCCGGGTGGTCAAAACCGATGGCAGCCCCATCGGACCACGGGAGGGCGTTATCCGGACCTTGGCCCTGCCGTTGAGCTTTCTCCTGTTCGGACTGGGCTTCCTCGGCATCCTCACCAATCGCCGTCGGTACGCCCTCCACGACCGCCTGGCCGGCACCGCCGTGGTCTACTCATGGGATGCCCGTGCCGCACGGCTGCGCTGGTTGGCCAAACAGGACAGCACGGCGTCAACCTGAGCCGGGGCGCTATGCCAGGGTGTCGGTTGTGCACAATCCGAACGCCTTCCACCGGACGGTTCCCGCCAGCGGGCCGAGGCCGCCCCGCCGCCCGGTAGCGCCATGACCCGCCTGGTCCCGCGGGAGCCTGCGGCGGTGGCACCGGGGGCGGTCCACCTGCCGGAGTGGCTCGATCTGCACGGCCAACGCCACCTCATGTCCGCCTGCACGACCTGGGTGGCACAGGCCGGCGGCCTCCGGGCGCCCCGCATGCCGCGGGGCGGGGTCATGTCGGTCCAGATCACCTGTCTCGGCTGGCACTGGTATCCCTACTGCTATTCGCGGACCGTGGACGACGGCGACGGCAGGCGGGTGCTCCCCTTTCCCGACTGGCTGGGCCATCTCAGCCGTCGGGCCGTGGCCGCCGCCCGTGTCCTCGACGAGGCCGTTGCCGGCGCCGAGGGGGAGGAGCACACTCGAAGCGCCGTAGATCCGGCCGGGTTCCGGCCCGATGTGGCCCTGATCAACTGGTACGGGCCCGGGGCCCGGATGGGCATGCACGCCGATCGGGAGGAGGCGAGCCCGGCACCGGTGGTGTCACTGAGTGTCGGGGACACCTGTGTGTTCCGGTTCGGCACCACCGCCAGTCGGGGGCGGCCGTGGACGGATGTGGAGCTCGAGTCCGGTGACCTCTTCGTTTTCGGGGGCCCGTCACGGCGAGCCTTCCACGGGGTGCCCCGGGTCGTGCCCGACACTGCCCCCGCTGGTCTGGGCCTGGACGGGGGCCGGTTCAACGTGACCGTGCGCCAGACCGGCCTCTCCGGGTGACTGCGGGCCGGCAACGGCCGGGGCAGCCCTCGCGGCGCGGCTCCGGAGCGGCGGCCGCGTCCCTGGTTGAGCGGGTCGTGGACGTTGTCGGATACACCGTTAGGATGCGGGCACGACCCACCTCTACGACACGATAGGCCGGGACTATTCGAGCGTCCGCCGAACGGACCCGCACATCAACGAGAAGATCGGCATGGCGCCGCGGGGTGCGCTCCGAGTGGTGAACGTCGGTGCGGGGACGGGCACGACGAACCGACCCAGGGCTTCGTGTCGCCGTGGAGCCGTCGTGGGCAATGATCGGCCAACGTCAGCCGGACGGACGTCGCACCGTTGGCGCCGTGGCCGAGATCGAGCGGGGCATCACCGTGATCCAGCAGGCCCGCCAGAAGCTCCACCAGATCCTGGCCGAGGATTGAGCCCGGAGCCATGACCACCACAACCGCCACCACTGCCCACGATGGGACCGCTCCCGACGGCGGGGCCACCATCATCGAGACCATCGGTCTGACGAAGACGTACTCGGGAACGGACTTCCGTGCCGTCGACGGCCTCAACCTACTGGTGGGGACCGGCGAGGTCTTCGGCCTCCTCGGTCCGAACGGCGCCGGCAAGACCACGACTGTCGGCGTCCTCACGACCCGAGTGGTCCCGTCGGCAGGTCAGGCCCTCGTGGGGGGTATCGACGTCGTACAGCATCCGACACTGGTCAAGCAGCTGATCGGCGTCGTGTCACAGCAGAACACCTTGGACCGCCAGCTCACACCCTTTGAGAACCTGTACTGGCACGGACGCCTCTTCGGGATGAGCGCCAGGGAGTCGCGCCAGACGGCAGACGACCTCCTCGAGAGGTTCCAGCTGACGCGCTTCGCCAAGGCGTCGGTCTACGCCCTCTCCGGCGGCATGGCCCAGCGCCTGATGGTGGCCCGGGCCATCTTCCACCGGCCGGCGGTCCTCTTCCTGGACGAGCCCACCGCCGGGCTCGACCCGCAGGGCCGTCTCGCTCTCTGGGACCTGCTCGAGGGCCTCAACGCCGAGGGCCAGACCATCATGCTCACCACGCACTACATGGAGGAGGCCGACAAGCTCTGTGACCGGGTGGCGATCATGGACCACGGCAAGATCCTCGCCCTCGGCACCCCAACCGATCTCAAGCGCAGCGTCGGCGCCGACACCATCGTGACCGTGAAGGCGGCCGGCGACGCCGACCAGCTGGCCGAGGTCTTCCAGGCTCGGCTGGAGGGCTTGACGCGTACCCGCACCATCCCCGAAGGCGTCGAGCTGCAGATCCGCGGTGCGGACCGCCTCGTGCCCAGGGTGGTCGAGGCCGCCGAAGCGGGAGGTTTCTCGCTGGCGGACCTGTCCGTTGCGGAGCCGACGCTCGAGACCGTGTTCATCGGACTGACCGGAAAGGAGCTGCGCGACTGATGGCATCCACCACCTCGGGGACCCTTCCCACCGCCGCATTCGGTTCGCCGGGCACGCGCCACGTCGAACTGACGCCGACTCGGACGGCCACCGCCGCCAGCCGGACCTCGTTGCGTGCCCTCATCCAGCGTGATCTGGTCGTGGTCTGGAAGCACAAGATCGAGTTCACGGTGCGCACCCTCGTGCAGCCGTTCCTGCTGTGCTTCGTGTTCCTCTACGTGTTCCCGAAGATCGGGCAGGGCATCGGCGGCGCCAGCGGCGTCCCCGGCGCAGAGTCGGCCTTCGCGACCGTCCTGGTGCCGGGCGTCGTCGGTATCTCCATCATGTTCCAGGGCATCCAGGCGGTGGCAATGCCGCTGGCACAGGAGTTCGGCTTCACCCGCGAGATCGAGGACAGGGTGCAGGCGCCCTGCCCGATCTGGCTCGTCGCCATCTCCAAGGTGATCTCCGGCAGTGCCCAGGGTCTGCTCTCGGCCGCCATCGTCCTTCCCATCGCCTCGGTCGTGCATGCTTCGGGCGTCCAAGCCCATATCAACCTGCACTGGCTCCTCATCGTGACCCTCGTGCCGTTGTCGTGCGTCTGCATGGCGTCCCTCGGCCTCCTGCTCGGAACCTCGTTCGAGCCGCGCAACCTCGGACTCATGTTCGGATTCATCGTCCTCCCGATCACATTCCTGGGGGGCACTTATTACCAATGGACGCGGCTGGCGCCGGTGAAGGCCGGCCCGGTTCATTGGCTGCAGATCGTCGTGCTGGTCAACCCCCTCACGTACATCAATGACGGCATGCGCGCCGCCTTCACCGATGCCGCTCACATGCACCTCTACATCATCTATCCCGCAGTCGTTGCCTTCGGTGTCATCTTCCTGGCGCTCGGCCTACGTAATTTCCGCCACAAAGTGCTGGCCTAAGCCCACGACAGAGGGCTCTCGCTGCTTAGACCGTGCTGGTGCTGATGGTCGCACGTGTCACTTGCATCGATGGGCCAAAGCCTGAAGCGAGGCGGGCTTCCTATTCCGGTCGGCACTCAGCAAGCCCTTCCCCTCCCCGGCCCCGCCCTCCCCGTTCGGGTGGGCCCGCCGACCGCGGCGGTGGCCCTGCCGTTCGGGGCGCCCGGGTCCTCCGTTTTGGCCCCGGGCCTGTTGGGCGTCGTCCCTGTTCCGTTCCGGCTGCGTTCCGGCGGTTTGGGGTCGTTCGGGTGCCGGTCTACCTCTCCCCCAGACCCGAAAATTTTGGTGCCCCCGGCAGGACTCGAACCTGCGCACACGGCTCCGGAGGCCGATGCTCTATCCGCTGAGCTACGAGGGCGGGTGTCTGCGGCGATGGCGGTCGGATGTACCGGGTGAACTCCACGCCGAACGCCCAACTGTAGTGCCGCCACCGGGTCGGACCCGAAGCGTTGCCGGCTGTGGTCGTTCGAGGACGTATCCTCGCTGCAGCATGTCGACCCGTGAGCATCTCGCCTCTGCCGTGAGCCGCGCCCTCGCCAACGTCGCCGCACGTGATGGTCTCGACCTCAGTGTCGAGCCCGCAGCCGTCCACCTCGAGCGCCCAGCACGACGGGAGCACGGCGACTGGTCGACCAACATCGCCCTGGTCACGGCCAAGCAGGCTGGCACCAACCCTCGGGCTCTTGCGTCCGCACTCGTGGACCAGCTGACCACCGAGCCGCCGGCCCACACCGTTTCGATTGAGATCGCCGGACCCGGATTCATCAATTTCCGGCTCGAAGACGGGTGGTTGCACGACGCCCTGGAGGAACTCCTGACCCAGGGCGAGGACGCCTTTGCCCGACCGGACGTGGGCCACGGCGAGCGCGTGCAGATCGAATTCATCTCCGCCAATCCGACCGGCCCGATCCACGTCGGAAACGGGTGGTGGGGCAGCTACGGCGACTCGCTGGCACGGGTGCTGGCCCGTTCGGGGTATGAGGTGAGCCGGGAGTACTACGTCAACGACACCGGCGGACAGATCAGAACGCTCGGCGAGAGTTTGCTGGCTCGACACCTCGGTCAGGTCGTGCCGGAGAGCGGCTACCACGGCGACTACGTGGCCGAGCTGGCGCTCGCCTATGACGGTCCCGATGAGGTCACTGCGGCCGGCCGCTGGGCTGCAGACCGGATTCTGGACCACATCAGGAAATCGTTGGCCTCGGTGGGCATCACCTTCGACGAGTGGTACAGCCAGGCGTCCATCGAGGAGAGCGGTGCTGTCGACGAGACCATCGCCTTGCTGGACGAGAAGGGCTTGGTCTTCCAACAGGACGGGGCCACCTGGTTCCGTGCCACCGAGCTCGGCGACAGCCGCGACCGTGTCCTTCGGAAGTCGGACGGCGATGCCACCTACCTGGCCGGTGATCTCGCCTACCACCGCGACAAGTTCCTGGTGCGGGGGTTCGACAGGGTCATCGACGTGTTCGGTGCCGATCACCACGGTCAGGTCGCCAGTCTGATGGCAGGCATCAAGGCCCTCGGTGTCGATCCCTCGCGCCTCGAGGTGAAGCTGGGCCAGATGGTGTCGCTGGTGGACGGCGACGAGACCGTGAAGATGGGTAAGCGGGCCGGTAACGCCATCTCGCTCGACTCACTGGTGGCCGACATCGGGCCCGATGCCACCCGGATCCTCAGCCTGATGACGTCGCTCGATCAGGCGAGCACCTTCGATCTGGCCACCGTCCGGGAGCAGTCGGTGGAGAACCCGGTCTTCTACGTGCAGATGGCCAGTGCCCGCATCGGCGGGATCGGCCGCAAGGCACGGGAGCGCGGCGTGGGCCGGGCACCCCTTCCCGAGGTCGACTTCTCACTCCTCACCCACGAGCGCGAGCTCGAACTGATCCGGTGCCTCGAGGAGCTCCCCGAGGTGGTGGCTGATGCCGCCACCGATCGTGCTCCGACCAAGGTCACCGCCTGGGTCCGCCGCCTGGCCACCGGCTTCCACGGCTTCTACCACGACTGCCCGATCTTGGCCGAGGACGTGGACCCGGCCCTGACCCAGGCCCGCCTGTGGCTGGTCGAAGCGACCAGGATCGGGCTCGCCATCGGCCTCGGGCTCCTGGGCGTGTCGGCTCCGGAGGCAATGTGAGCCACGAGTCAGGGGGCACGACCCCCCCGATCCAGGGCGACCCGACCGCACCGGTGTTCCCCGGGCTGTTCCCGATGACCTCGGAATTCGACGCATCCGGCCGGCTGCGAGTCGGGGGCATGGACGTGATCGACCTGGCCGAGCGGTTCGGCACACCCCTGTTCGTCTATGACGAGGCCCACCTCCGGGCGCGGTGCCGGGACGCCGTGGAGGCGTGGGGTGACGGCGTGGCCTATGCCACCAAGGCGTTCCTGTGCGTGGCCATGGCCCGACTGGCCAATGAGGAAGGCATGTACCTCGACGTCTCCACCGGTGGCGAGCTCCATGTCGCTCTCATAGCCGGAGTCCCGGCCGAGCGGCTGGTGCTCCACGGGAACAACAAGTCGGACGAGGAGCTGGCAGCGGGCCTCGCGGTCGGCGTCGGGCGGATCGTCATCGACTCGTTCGACGAAATCGACCGCATCGAGAGGTTGCTGTCGGACCCGTTGCGGTTCGATCAGACACCATCGGCCGCGTCCGGGCCGGGGTCCACGCCGGAGCGGCCCAGAGTGCTGGCCCGTATCACCCCCGGAGTCGAAGTGCACACCCACGAGTTCGTCCGTACCGGACAGGACGATTCCAAGTTCGGGTTCGGGTTGTCGTCAGGAGCAGCGGCGCGGGCGGTCGATCGGCTCTCGGAGCTCGACCGTCGGGGGGTGGTCGAGTTCGTGGGGATCCACGCCCACCTGGGCAGCCAGGTCTTCGCCCTGGCGCCGTTCGTGAAGGCCATCGACGTGCTGGCCGGGTTCTTCGCTCCGCTAGGGCTGCCCGAGCTGGTGGTCGGTGGCGGCCTCGGCGTGCCGTATGTGAACGGTGAAGAGGCACCACCCATGGCCCAGTGGGCATCGTCGGTCCGGCTGGCCTGCCGCAACGCCGGCATCGCCGACTCGGTGCGGGTGACGGCCGAGCCGGGGAGGGCGATCGTGGCATCCGCCGCCATCACCCTCTACCGGGTCGGGACGGTCAAGGACGTACCCGGGCACCGGACCTACGTCTCGGTGGACGGAGGGATGAGCGACAACCCGCGTCCCGTGCTCTACGGCAGCGGCTACGAGGCCTTTCTGCCCCGCGAAGCGGGCGCGGCCCGCCCGGTCCCCGTCCGCGTGGTGGGCAAGCACTGCGAAACCGGTGACGTCCTGGTGTCGGAGGCGTACGTCCCCGAGGACCTGGCGGTGGGTGACATCCTGGCCACGCCGGTGACCGGAGCATACGGGCACTCGATGGCGTCCAACTACAACAAGGTGCCACGGCCGGCCGTGCTCTTCGTGGCCGACGGCGAGGCCCGAACGGTCGTCCGGCGCGAGACGTTCGACGATCTGGTGCGCCTCGATCTCTGATTCGTTCAGGTCGGGACGTCGAGCTGGCGGTGGAGCCGGATGAGGACCATCGTCTTGATGAGCCAGCGACCGCCGGTCTTCTCGTAGGTCTCGGTGTAGTGGCCGTAGCCGTGAAGATGGCTCAGGGGGCTGCCCTCCGGCCACCAGATGCGGTCCTCCATGGCCCACACCCCGGTGGCGGTGGTGGGGGAGGTGAGCTCCACCTCGGGCATGTGCCCGTGATGGACGGTGGTGGCGTGCTCGAGCATCGTGCGCAGGAAGGGAACGTACTCGCCCACGCCGCGGGTGATCCGGCCACCCTCCCCGGTCATGTCGATCTCCACATCGTCGGCGAACACCTCGGCCAGGCCTTCCCAGTCCTTGGTGTCCATAAGCCGGAAGTAGCGGGCCTTCAGCCGCTTGATGGCCTCGATGTCGCCGGATTCGGTCACCAGGGTGTTCCGTCCGAACGCATCGCCGAAGTCTAAGCACGGCCCTCTTCAACTCTCGACCTCGTTTCCCTCTCCGGTCAGGCGGTAGCGTGACCGGAGTGACCCTGGCACCCCCGCCCGAGCGTGTCGTGCGCGTCGCCGTCCTCGGGTGCGGGACGGTTGGCTCCGCCCTCGTCCGCATCCTTCAGGACCGGTCGGACGCGCTGGCCGTCCAGAGCGGCGCCCGACTGGAGGTGGCGGGCATCGCCGTCAGGGACCTGGCCCTCGAACGCGCGCCGGACATCCCCCGTGGCCTGCTCACGACCGGTGCCGCGGAGCTGGTGGCTGACCCTTCCGTCGATGTGGTGGTGGAGCTCATCGGGGGGATCGATCCGGTCGAGGGGTTGGTGAGGAGCGCGCTGGAGCTGGGGAAGCCGGTGGTCACGGCCAACAAGGCCCTGTTGGCCTCACCCGAGGGCGTGGCCTTGCGCAGCCTGGCCAAAAAAAACGGGGCGGATCTTCTCTATGAAGCCGCGGTGGCGGGAGCCATACCCCTGGTCCGCGCCCTCCGGGAGTCACTGACCGGCGAGCGGATCCATCGCGTCATGGGCATCGTCAACGGAACCACCAACTTCATCCTCACCAAGATGGGCGAGCAGGGCGCCGACTACGCCGATGCTCTGGCCGAGGCGCAGGAGCTGGGATTTGCGGAGCGTGATCCCACCGCGGATGTGGAGGGTTTCGACGCCGCGGCAAAAGCGGCCATCCTGGCCGGGGTGGCATTCGGCTATGACGTCGCCGGCGCCGATGTGATGCGCGAGGGCATCACCGCCATCCGGGCCGTCGACGTCGAATTTGCCGATCGGCTCGGCTATGCCGTGAAGCTCCTGGCCGTCGTCGAGCGGACCGGTGACGACGCCCTCTCGGTGCGGGTCCACCCGGCCATGGTGCCGAAGTCGCACCCGCTGGCGGGGGTACGCGGTGCCTTCAATGCCGTGTTCATCGAAGGGGAGGCCGCCGGTGAGCTGATGCTCTACGGCCAGGGGGCGGGCGGTCTCCCCACCGCCAGCGCCGTGGTGGGCGATCTCATCGACGCCGTGCGCAACCGGCTGGCCGGGACCACGGCGCCCTCTCCGGAACGCCAGCCGGCCAGGCTCCTCCCGGAGTCCGAGCTGCGGACCCAGTGCTATGTGAGCCTCCAGGTCACCGATCGCCCCGGTGTCCTGGCTGCGGTGGCCAAGGTGTTCGGTGACAACAACGTGTCAATCCGGTCGATGGAG
>DASZGT010000273.1:0-3700 GCA_035938575.1 Acidimicrobiales bacterium | reverse complement strand
GGGCGAGGTGCTCGTGGGCGAGGTGGCCAAGCGCCAGGCCATCACCAATCCCGACCGGACGATCCGGTCGGTCAAGCGGCAGATGGGGACCTCGTGGAAGGTCGACATCGACGGCAAGAACTACACCGCCCAGGAGATCTCGGCGCGCATCTTGGGCAAGCTGAAGCGGGATGCCGAGGCGTTCCTCGGTGACACGGTGTCCCAGGCGGTCATTACGGTCCCGGCGTACTTCGACGACGCGCAGCGGACCGCCACCAAGGAGGCTGGCGCCATCGCCGGGCTCGAGGTGCTCCGCATCATCAACGAGCCGACGGCAGCCGCACTGGCCTACGGCCTCGACAAGGAGGGCGCGGATCAGACCGTTCTCGTGTTCGACCTCGGTGGGGGCACCTTCGACGTGTCCCTGCTCGAGATCGGCGACGGCGTGTTCGAGGTGAAGTCGACGGCGGGGAACTCGAAGCTCGGAGGCGACGACTGGGACCAGCGGATCATCGACTGGCTGGTCAAGACGTTCAAGGACACCGAGGGTGTGGACCTGTCCGCCGACAAGATGGCCACCCAGCGACTGCAGGAGGCCGCCGAAAAGGCCAAGATCGAACTGTCCTCCCTGCAGGAGACACAGATCAACCTGCCCTTCATCACCGCCACCTCCGAAGGCCCCAAGCACCTGGACGTGAAGCTGACCCGGGCCACCTTCAACGAGTTGACCGCCGACCTGGTCGAGTCCTGCAAGGGCCCGTTCGATCAGGCCATCGCCGACTCGGGGCTGTCCAAGTCCGACATCGACCACGTGGTGCTCGTGGGCGGCTCCACCCGGATGCCCGCCGTGCAGGAGCTGGTCCAGCAGATGACCGGAAAAGAGGCCCACAAGGGCGTCAACCCGGATGAAGTGGTGGCTCTGGGCGCGGCCGTGCAGGCCGGCGTCCTGAAGGGCGACGTCAAAGACGTGCTGCTCCTCGATGTGACCCCGTTGTCGCTCGGCATCGAGACCAAGGGAAGTGTGATGCACCGCCTCATCGAGCGGAACACCACCATCCCCACCAAGCGGAGCGAGGTGTTCACCACCGCCGACGACAATCAGCCCTCGGTCGAGGTCCACGTGCTCCAGGGCGAGCGCGAGATGGCCATGTACAACAAGACCCTGGGCAAGTTCCAGTTGGTGGACCTGCCGCCCGCCCCCCGTGGTGTGCCCCAGATCGAGGTCACCTTCGACATCGACGCCAACGGCATCGTGCATGTGTCGGCCAAGGACCGGGCCACCGGCAAGGAGCAGTCGATGACCATCACCGGTCAGTCGTCGATGGCCAAGGAGGACATCGAGCGCATGGTCAAGGATGCCGAGGCCCACGCCGAGGAGGACCGCCAGCGCCGGGAGGAGGCCGAGGTTCGGAACAACGCCGACACCCTCGTCTACCAGACCGAGAAGCTGCTGAAGGACCAGGGCGAGAAGTTCCAGGGCGACGAGAAGGAGAAGGTGGAGTCTGCCCTCGGCTCGCTGAAGGAGGCTCTGGCCGGCTCCGATCTGGAGGCCATCAAGACCACCACCGAGTCGCTGCTGACGGCCAGCCAGTCGTTCAGCCAGCGCCTCTACGAGGAGGCCTCCCGAGCCGACTCGGGTGCGGGTGCCGGCCCGGGCCCATCGGGCGCCGATGAGGCTTCGGACGACGAGGTCGTGGACGCCGAGATCGTCGACGACAAGCACTGATCGCCGATGACCGGCATCAACAAGTCAGGTCGCAGCGGCGTGGAGTGGGGACCGAGGGCCCAAGGGGCCTCCGGTCCTCGTCCCGCGGGGGCAGAAGGGGCCGAGCGGGGCTCCGACTACGGGGAGGGCCGCGCCGACGACGCCGTGGCCGAGGTCGAGATCCTGGACGAGGAGGGCGCGGTGAGCGATGTTGCCGACGTCGTCGAGGCCGCGGTCGTGGATGACGACCCCCTGGCCGTCTGCCAGCTCCAGCGGGACGAGTACCTCGATTCGCTGCGCAGGCTGCAGGCGGAGTTCGAGAACTACAAGAAGCGGGTAGCCAAGCAGCAGGTGGATCAGATGGCCCGCGCCGCCGTGTCGCTGGTGGACAAGATCCTCCCGGTGATGGACACCCTCGATCTCGCCACCGAGCATCTGGGCGACGCCGAGTCCGCCGACGGCCGCGCCCTGCTGGCCGTGTCGAACCAGTTGCGGGACGTGCTGGCCAAAGAGGGGCTCGAGCGCATCGATCCCCTCGGCGAGACGTTCGATCCCAACGCCCATGAGGCGGTGGGCCACCTTCCCGCCGAGGAGCCGTCCCCGGTGGACGGGGATCGGTCCGATGCGGAGGCCGCCGGTGCCCCGGCGCCCGGTGAGCCGGTCGTCGCCCAGGTCATGAGGGCCGGGTACCGCTGGCGCGGCACCGTCGTGCGCCCGGCCATGGTGACGGTGCGGGGCTAAAGGAGACAGGGGACCGACCACGTGGCGCCGCAACGCGAATGGTTCGAAAAGGACTACTACAAGGCGCTGGGCGTGTCTCCCACGGCCACGGCCAAGGAGATCACCAGCGCCTATCGGAAGCTGGCCAAAAAGCACCACCCTGACACCAACCCGGGTCACGAGGAGACCTTCAAGGACATCTCTGCGGCGTACGACGTCCTCGGGGATGCGGACCGGCGCAAGGAGTATGACGAGGTCCGGGCCATGGGACCGGCCGCAGGAGCCGGCTTCCCGGGCGGCGGCTTCGGAGGGGCCGGGACCTACCGGACGGCGGACATGGGCGACCTCGGCGACCTCTTCGGCGGCCTGTTCGGGCGCGGCCGTCGCGGTGGCGGCGCCACCGGCCCGCAACGCGGGGCGGACGTCGAGACCGAGCTGCACCTGTCCTTCGAAGAGGCGGTCAACGGGGTGACCACCGCGGTGAACGTGACCACCGATGTCCGCTGCCACACCTGCTCGGGTACCGGGGCCGCCCCCGGCACCAGCCCGGTGACCTGCCCCCGTTGCGGGGGCTCCGGCACCCTCCAGGACAACCAGGGCCTGTTCTCGCTGAGCCAGATCTGCCCGCAGTGCGGTGGCCGGGGGACCGTCGTGACCACGCCGTGCCCGACGTGTTCGGGTTCGGGGGTCGAGCACCGCAATCGATCCGTGAAGGTGCGCATCCCGGCCGGGGTGGAGGACGGCCAGCGCATTCGGGTCAAGGGGCGCGGCGCCGCCGGCCGCGGCAACGCGCCCAGCGGGGACCTCTATGTGGTGGTCCGCGTGGATCGCCATGGCATCTTCGGGCGCCGGGGCCGCAACCTCACCCTGACCGTCCCGCTGTCGTACCCCGAGGCCGCCCTGGGCACCACCATCACCGTCCCGACCCTCAATGAGCCGGTCACGCTGCGGATTCCGCCCGGCACCCCTGCGGGCCGCACCTTCAAGGTGAAGGGCCGCGGCGTCCCCGGCGACAAGCGGAACGCCGACGGTGACCTGCTGGTCACGGTCAAGGTGGACATTCCCGGCAAGCTGACCGATGAGCAGCGCGCCGCGGTCGAAGCGCTCGCCGCGGTGGTCGACCCGCCGGAGCGCCAGGTGCTGGGGGTCTGAGGTGCCTGACGATCGCCGATCCCGAGCCGTCTACGTGATCTCGGTGGCCGCCGAGCTCACCGGGGTGCACCCCCAGACCCTCCGCGTCTACGAGCGCAAGGGCCTCCTCGACCCGAGCCGCACCGAGGGAGGGAGCCGGCGATT
>DASZGT010000272.1:0-2862 GCA_035938575.1 Acidimicrobiales bacterium | reverse complement strand
CTGGGACCAGCGGTTCCGATTCAGTGGCGACGAGCCGATGGGCATGGGGGAGGGCACCGACGCCGCCGGGAGGCTGCGGGACCTCGATGAGCTCGAGAGCTTCCTGCGCTCGGCCACCTCGCCGGCCTCCCTGGCCGAGGTCGACCTCGACAAGGTCAGGAAGCACCTGGGCGACGACGCCGCCAAGTCGCTCGACCGCCTCTCCAAGCTGGCCAAGCAGCTGGCCGACGCCGGGCTCATCGACCAGCGCGAAGGGCGCTTCGAGCTGACACCCAAGGGCATCCGCCGCATCGGCCAGCAGGCACTGTCCGATCTGTTCGGCCAGTTGACCAAGGACCGGGTGGGCAACCACCGGACCACCTGGTCCGGGACCGGCCACGATCGCGAGGAGACGACCAAGGCCTATGAGTTCGGTGACCCCTTCAACCTCGACCTCTCCCGGACGGTGCACAACGCGGTGAGGCGGTCGGGGAGCGGCGTGCCCGTCCACCTCTCACCCGACGACTTCGAGGTCATCGAGACGGAGGCCCTGACCAGATCGGCCACCGTGCTCCTCCTCGACCTCTCGTTGTCGATGCCCATGCGCGACAACTTCGTCCCGGCCAAGAAGATGGCCCTGGCCCTGCACACCCTGATCACCTCGCGGTTCCCCAGGGACTACCTCGGTCTCGTCGGTTTCTCCGAGGTGGCCCGGGAGATCGAGCCCGAGGACCTGCCCACCGTGAGCTGGGACTACGTCTACGGCACCAACTTGCAGCATGGCCTCATGCTGGCCCGCAAGATGCTGGCTCACCAGCAGGGAACCAAGCAGATCATCCTGGTCACCGACGGTGAGCCCACCGCTCACATCGTCCCCTACGCCGACGGCGTCGGCTACGACGTCCGGTTCGAGTACCCGCCCATTCCCGAGACGCTCGAGCTGACCCTGGCCGAGGTCCTGCGCTGCACCCGGACGGGCATCACCATCAACACCTTCCTGCTCGATCCGGATCGGGGCCTCCAGGGCTTCATCGAGCAGCTGGCCCGGATCAACCGGGGACGCACTTTCGCCACCTCGCCGGACGAATTGGGCGACTACGTGCTGGTCGACTTCCTGGCCCACAAGTCCGCCCTCCGGGCGCGGGGCCGCCGCGCCGGCTGAGGTGGGGAGCCGAGGCCCCTGCGCCTGATCCCCTCCAGCGCTATCCCACCTGGTGGGGACCCCTATTTGCGCTCATCGCCCACCGCCCGGACCTGGTCGCCCGGTAGCAGCCCTCGGGGTGGCGCCGGACCTCGCAATTCGATCCCCCAGGGGGCGGACAGGAGAGGTCCTGAGCATTGAACTCCTGATCACAAGCAGAATTTTTCTTGCGTTTCCCCCTCCGATGGTGAAAGATGACATATCTGTAGTTACATCCGTGCTATGCGGTTCCGTCTGAAACCGTGTGGATGAGTGGGAGGGAGACCCGTCAATGGACATGGTGTCATTGATGTACGGACCCCAAGAGCGCACCTGGCAGACCAGGGCCAACTGCATGGGCGTCGACCCTGACCTCTTCTTCCCCGAGCGGGGGGCATCGACCCGTGAGGCCAAAGAGGTGTGCCGGGGGTGCGTGGTCCGTGAGGATTGCCTCGAGTACGCCCTGGCCAATGGCGAGAAATTCGGGATCTGGGGCGGTTTGTCCGAGCGGGAGCGCCGGCGGCTCCGCCGCCAACGGGCCATGCAGCGTCGGGCGGCCATCAGCGCCTCCTGACCGGTTGCGGCGCTGCGGTCCTCGACCGCCGGGGCCACGGTCACCGAGGGGGGTCGCGTAGCTCGTGGCCATGGGCCGCCATCCGGGCCTCGATGGTCCGGTCCTCGTCGAGATCCAGCTCGGCCCATCGTTCACGGTTTGCCTGTGAGAGGACCGCTCGCGGCACCAGTCCCACCAGCTCGGCGCGGTGGACCCGGCACCCGCGGGCGACGGCGCCGGCGGCCACCGCGTCGTACAGCGCGGCCAGTGGCCGGGCGGCCGGCCCGATGATGTTGATGCTCACCTGCGCGCCGTCCGGCCGAGCGAAGCCGAGGGCGCGCAGGTCGGGACCCCGGAGCCGGGTGGCGAGGGCCCGGGCCACCGACAGCACCGCCGACGGCGAACCGTCGCCGGGTGAGCCGTCGCCGGGTGAGCCGTCGCCGGGTGAGCCGCAGCCTGCGGTGATCCACAGGTTGTAGGCGACGAGCACGGGCCGGGCGCCCACCGCACAGGCTCCCGCCGTCGGGTGGGCCTGGTCAGGGCCGGTGTCGGGCGGGAGCGAGACGAACGCGGTGCGGCGCACATCGGGCAGCGAACGCTCGGGCCCGTAGAGGAAGCAGGGCAGCTCGAGCTCGGCTCCGGCCCACCGGGCCAAGCGGTCCCGGGCCCCGACCACCACGTCCGGCGGAGGGGCGCCCCAGTCGGACCCCGGTGCAACGAAGGGCACCACGTCGACCGCGCCGAACCTCGGATGGACACCGGTGTGGCGGCGCAGGTCGATGCGGGCCACGGCTACCCTGACCACCCGGCGCGCCGCGTCCTCGACCGGCTCGAGGGGACCGCCCAGCGTGAGCACGGTCCGGTTGTGCACGGCGTCGGAATGTACGTCGAGCACCAGGTCCGCGCCCGCGGAGGCGGCTTCGTCGATGACCGCGGCCCGCCGGCCCTCGCTGATGTTGACGACGCACTCGGCCAGCAGGCCGGTCCCGACCATGTCCGCCGTCGAGGCTCTGGTCTCAGGCCTCAGGGTCGCCGGGCATCACCGATCAGACCGAGACGGCGTGGTGCACCCGGCGGCGACGCAAGATCCGGCGGCGCTCCCGCTCCGACTTGCCGCCCCAGACGCCGTGGTCGACGCGCTCCTCGAGCG
>DASZGT010000271.1:0-2545 GCA_035938575.1 Acidimicrobiales bacterium | reverse complement strand
ACGAGATGCAGCGGCGGGAAGAGGAGCTCTGGGCCGATCTGGCTGCCCAGGGAGTCGAGGCTCCGCCGCCGGTGGCTGCGCCGCCGGTGGCCGCGCCGACACCGACGTCCGAGGTGCCGCCCGGCGACCCACGGCCCGGAGCTGTCGGCCGATCGATCCGACGGCCGATCAAACGGTCGAAGCGGACTCTGGCCCGATCGGCGCCCGGCCAGGACAACGAGGATGGTCGGTCGTGACCACTGGGTCGGCGCCCGACGCCCATCAACTTCGCGCCGCCTTCATCGACTTCTTCGCCGAGCGGGGCCACACCGTGGTCCCGTCGGCCAGTCTCATCCCCCACGACCCGTCGGTGCTGTTCACCATCGCCGGCATGGTGCCGTTCAAACCCTTCTTCGTCGGGGACGAGGTGCCGCCGTGGCCCCGGGCGACATCCGTGCAGAAGTGCTTCCGGACCGTGGACATCGACGTGGTCGGCACCACGCTGCGCCACTGCACCTTCTTCGAGATGCTCGGCAACTTCAGCTTCGGTGACTACTTCAAGTCCGAGGCCATCCCCTTCTCCTGGCAATTGCTGACCGAGGTCCTCGGCATCGACGCCGACCGTCTGTGGGTCACCGTGCACGAGACGGATGACGAAGCCGAGCAGATCTGGCGCGACTCGGTGGGGGTCCCGGCTCAACGCATCCAACGGTTGGGGGAGGACAATTTCTGGAAGATGGGGGACACCGGGCCCCGCGGGCCGAGCTCCGAGCTCTTCTTCGACAAGGGTCCCGCACTGGGTGAGGACGGCGGGCCCGCCTTCGGGGGCTCCGAGCGGTTCGTCGAGATCTGGAACCTGGTCTTCATGCAGTACGACCGCCACCAGGACGGCACCACCGTCGACCTGCCTCGGCCGAGCATCGACACGGGCGCCGGTCTCGAGCGCATCCTCCCCGTGCTCCAGGGCGTCGACTCCATCTTCGCCACCGATCTCTTCGCCCCCTTGATCGAGGTCGCCCAGTCGATCACCGGCCGGACCTACGGCGAGGACGAAGCGGTCGACGTCGGTCTTCGGGTGTTGGCCGACCACGGTAGGGCCATGTCCGTGCTGGTGGCCGACGGCGTGCTGCCGGCCAACGAGGGGAGGGGCTACGTGCTGCGCCGGTTGATCCGGCGGGCCGTGCGCCGCACCCGCCAACTCGGGGTCGACGCCCTGGTCACCCCCCGGCTCGTCGATGCCGCCGTCGGCGTGCTGGGCGCCCCCTATCCGGCCCTGGCCGAACAGCACGGGCTCATCACCGACGTGGTGGTCCGCGAGGAGGAGGGGTTCCTCCGCACCCTGGCCACCGGGACCAGCATCCTGGAGGAGCAGTTGGCCCCGGGGGCCGGGTCGGTCTCCGGCGACGTGGCCTTCCTGCTGCACGACACCTACGGGTTCCCGGTCGAGCTCACCAAGGAGATCGCCGACGAGGCCGGGGTGGCCGTCGACCTCGAGGGATTCGAGGCGGCCATGGATCGGCAGCGCAGCCAGGCCAGGGCTGCGGCCCGCGCCGGGAAGGCAGTGGCCGGCGAGGAGGCGTACCGCTCGGTCCTCGATGCGGAGGGCCAGACCGTCTTCGTCGGGCAGCGTCCCGACGGCTACTCGGCCCCGGCCCGGGTGGTGGCCGTGCTGGCCGACCTCGACCCCGGCCACGCCGGGGAGGCGGAGATCTTCCTCGATCGCACGCCGTTCTACGCCGAGGGGGGCGGGCAGGTCGGGGACACCGGGACCATCGTGACCGAGACCGGGACGGCACTGGTCTATGACACGGTGGCACCGCTCCCCGGATTGACCTCGCACCGCGCCCGCGTGACCGGCGAGCTCTTCGTCGGCCAGGACGCCCTGGCCACCATCGACGGTGTACGGCGCGATGCGTTGCGTCGGAACCACACCGGCACCCACCTGCTGCATGCGTCCCTGCGCAGGGTGCTGGGCGACCATGTGCGCCAGCAGAGCTCGCTGGTGGCCCCTGACCACCTGCGGTTCGACTTCAGTCATCCGAGCGGCCTGGCCGCAGAGGAGCTGTCCGCCGTGGTCTCCCTGGCCAACGAGGATGTGCTGTCCGACGCCGAGGTCACCGTGGTGGAGACGACCAAGGCCGAGTCGGAGGCCATGGGGGCGCTGGCCTTCTTCGGGGACAAGTACGGCGAGCGGGTCCGGGTGGTGCGGGCCGGCCCGCACTCCATCGAGTTGTGCGGCGGGACCCACGTGGGGGCGTTGGGCATGATCGGCCCGATCTCGGTGGTGTCAGAGTCCGCCATCGGCTCGAACAAGCGGCGGATCGAGGCCGTGACCGGGACGAGCGCGCTCGACCGGATCCTGGCCCGGGAGGGGATCCTGAGCGAGGCCGCCTCCCTGCTGCGCACCGAGCCCGAGCATGTGCCCGAGGCCATCGACCGGCTGCTGGAGCGGCAGCGCGCCGCCGAGAAGTCGCTCGAGCAGGCCCGGGGTCGCGAGCTCCAATCTGAGGCCGCCAGCCTGGCCGCAACGGCCTTGAGCGGGGTGGTGGTGGCCCGGCGCGACGGC
>DASZGT010000270.1:0-3829 GCA_035938575.1 Acidimicrobiales bacterium | reverse complement strand
ACGCCGCCGCCGTCCCGACACCCAGGGTGGTGGGCACGCCCACCTGGGCCTTGCGGGCCCTCGGCTTCCTGTCGCCGACGGTGCGCGAGCTCCACGAGATCCGGTACCAATTCGAGAGGCCCTTCGTCATGGAGTCGACCGCCTTCACGGACAACTTCGGCGTGCCACCGACCCCCCTCGACCGGTCGGCCCTGGCCACCGTGCGCTGGTGGAGGGGTCGGGACCACTCCCGGGTCAGGGAATCGGTGGCGGCGTGACCACGCCCGCGGCTATGGCTACGACCGCGGCTATGGCCACGGGGCCCTCTCCGGCCGGCACCGGCTCCGCCACGGACCTGGCGGCGGCCACTGTCGCCGCTCGTCAGGGGTGGGCGGTACGGGTGGGCCGGGTGGGCTCGCTGGTCCAAGCCGGGTTCGCCGGGTGGTGGTTGGCCCGAGCCGTCCTGGCCACGACCGTGCCCGGTCGATCGGTCCTGGCCGCAGCCGGGATCGTCGGCGCCGCCACCGTGGTCGTGGTGGGCGGGTGGTCCACCCGGGGCCTCGGCGACCGGCCGACCGGGCCCGCAGCGAGATCCGTCGAGCGGAAGTTGACAGTGGCCACGATCGGCCAGCTGGCGGCCAGCGTTGGCCTGGGTGCCGCCGCCCCGGCGCTCCACCGTCCGGCCCTGGCCACCCCGCTCATCGTCATCTCCCTCGGCGTGCTGTTCTGGCGGATGGGCGGGCTGCTCTCGATGACCTCCTATCGGACGCTCGGAGCGGCCCTCATGCTCGGGCCGGCGGCGGTGGTCGCAGCCTGCCCCGTCGCCGCCTGGGGTCCGGTCAGCGCCGGTGTAGGAGGCCTGTTGCTCATGGCTTCGGCCCTGCGCGGACTGACCACGGTCCGCAGGATGAGAACGCCCCGGCGGACAGCACGGCTCGGCCGCTGAGCGTCAGGATCTCGCCAGGTCCACCGAGGATGTGCTGGACTCGCTGCCATGGGCACGGGGCCACGCCACTTGCGATGCGCGGTCATCGGGGCCGGGATGGCCGGCATCCTCAGTGCCATCAAGCTGGCCGAGGCGGGGTTCACCGACGTCACCGTGTACGAAAAGGCGGATCGGGTCGGCGGCACCTGGCGGGAGAACACCTATCCGGGCCTCTCGTGCGATGTGCCGTCCCATCTCTATTCCTACTCCTTTGCTCTCACCCCGGAGTGGAGCCGCCGCTTTGCTCCCGGCCCGGAGATCCGCGCCTACTTTGAACGCATCGCCCGAGAGAACGGCGTCGTGGAACGCGTTCGCTTCGGTGACCAGGTCGAGCGCTGCGTGTTCTCGGAGGGCCGGTGGGATCTGACCACCTCCTCGGGTCACCGTGACCAGGTCGACGTAGTCATCGCCGCCACCGGCGTCCTCCATCACCCCAAGTACCCCGTCATCGAAGGGCTCGACACCTTCAAGGGAGCGATGTTCCACAGCGCCCGTTGGGATGACAGCGTGCCGCTCGAAGGTGCCCGCGTCGGAATCATCGGCACCGGATCGACGGCGGTGCAGATGGTGTCGGCACTGGTGAGCCGCGTGGCACGGTTGTCGCTCTTCCAGCGCACGGCGCAGTGGATCATGCCGCAGGAGAATCCTGCCTACTCCGATGAGGAGCGGACAGAGCTTGGCCAGCACCCCGACCTGCTCTCGGAGCGGCGTCAGAGCCTGTCTGATCTGTTCGATCTGTTCTCCAACGCTGTCGTCGACTCGGAGTCGGCGGAGATCAAGATGGTCGAGCGAGCGTGCCTCGCCAACCTCGAGGACAACGTGCACGACCCAGACCTGCGGGAGAGGCTGCGCCCCACCTACCGGGCCGCGTGCAAACGCCTGATCCTCTCCCCTGACTTCTACGACGCCATCCAGAGCCCCAACGCCGATTTGGTCACCGACGGCATCGAGCGCATCGAGCCCGGAGGAGTGCGCACCACGGACGGCCGCCTCCACGAGCTCGACGTCCTCGTGCTGGCCACGGGCTTCAAGGCGGACGCATTCATGCGCCCCATGAGCCTCGTCGGGCGGAACGGCATCACGCTCGACGAAGCCTGGAGCCCCCGACCGGCGGCCTACCTCTCGATCTCGATGCCCGAGTTCCCGAACTTCTTCATGGTGAACGGCCCTAACGGGCCCGTCGGCAACTTCTCACTCATCGAGGTGGCCGAGCTTCAGGTCCGATACATCCTGCAACTGGTCGAGCGCATCCGGGCCGGCGATTGCCGCGAGGTCTCCGCCACCCACGAGGCGCTGGCTGAATTCGAACGTGCCCGCGAGCAGGCGGCGCAACACACGGTGTGGGTCACCGGCTGTCGCAGCTGGTATCTCGATGACCGCGGCATCCCGGCCGTCTGGCCCTGGTCATTCGTGCGATTCCGCCAGGCGATGGAGGCACCCGACCCCGAGGCTTTCGAATTCGCCTAGCAACGCCGGCCGCCGGCGGCGGAGCGCATCGGCAGGCGCCGTCCGGGCCGGGATCCCGAGTGCCGGAGGCGCGTCAGGTCGGGATGTAGTCGAAGGTGTCGGGGTCGGGTCCGGTGCGTTCGTCGCGGTTGAGCAACGTGATCCTCCGCATCTCGTCGGCATCCAGCTCGAAGTCGAAGAGCTCGAAGTTCTCCCGCATTCGGGCCGGCGACACGGTCTTGGGAAAGACGATGTCGCCGCGCTGGATGTGCCAGCGCAGCACGACTTGTGCCGGCGTCTTGCCCACCTCGGCGGCCACTGCGACGACGGTCGGATCGTCGAGGACCAGGCCCTGTGCGATCGGGGACCACGCCTCGGTGGCGATCTGATGGTCGGCGTCGTACTGACGGACGTCGTCCTGGGCCAGGTAGGGGTGCACCTCGATCTGGTTCACGGCCGGGACGTGGCCGGTCTCGGCTCGGAGCCGCTCGAGGTGGTGGGGCTGGAAGTTCGAGACGCCGATCGATCGGGCTCGACCGTCTCGGTGGAACTCGATGAGGGTCTCCCATGTCGAGACGAAGTCTCCGTCGTACAGGGTCGGCAGTGGCCAATGGATGAGGAAGAGGTCCACGTAGTCGAAGGCCAGCTCGCCCAGCGTCCGGTCGAAGGCCTTGCGGGCAGCGTCAGGCCGGTGATAGCCGTTGTTCAACTTGCTGGTCACGAACACGTCCGACCGGTCGAGTCCCGACCGGGCCACCGCCTGACCGACTTCCTTCTCGTTCCCGTACATCTCGGCGGTGTCGATGTGCCGGTAGCCGACCTCCAGAGCCTGGGCCGTGGCCGCAGCCGTATCCCCGGGGACGATCTGGAACACCCCGAATCCGAGCTGCGGGATCGTCCGGCCGTCGTTCAGGATGAGGTCAGGAACGGTGTTCGGTGTCGTTGTGTGCTCGCTCATTGTCGCTTCTCCTTGCCGTCCTCGTGGTCGCCGTCCGGCGGGAGCCGGTCGCCGGCCCGGCGCCTGCCGGCTCCCGGTAAGCCTACGAGCGCTCCCCCGGCGATCCCCAATCGGTTCGCATGGGGCCCGGCTCCCGCCATCGGGCAGACTGACCTGATGGCCGACCCCGGAACGGGCAGGGACGAGAGGACGCAGCGCCAGCGGATGCTCGCCGGTGATCCCTATGTGGCCGACGATCCCGAGCTCGTCGCCGGCCACCGGCACGCCATGGAGGTACTCGAGGCCTACAACGACAGGCTGGCACGCGAGCCAGCCGACAGGGCCCGGATGCTGGGCCAGTTGCTCGGGGCCTTCGGACCGGAGAGCGACTTCCGGCCCCCGTTCTACTGTGACTACGGCTATAACCTTCGGGTCGGAGCCAGGACGTTCGCGAATTTCGGCCTGGTGGTGCTCGATGTGGC
>DASZGT010000269.1:0-4562 GCA_035938575.1 Acidimicrobiales bacterium | reverse complement strand
GCCATGGTCTGCAGCGTGTCGGGGCTGCCGGACACCAGGAGCGTGGTGGCGATGGATTCCTTCCATCCCTCGAGGTCGTCGCGGATCTTCTCCTTCGGTCCGATCAAAGCGGTGTCCTCGATGAGGGAGGTGGGAACCGCGGCGGCGGCCTCGTCCTTGCGCCCTTCCAGATACAGCTCCTGGATCTTGCGCGCCTCTGCCTCGTACCCCATGCGGGCGAAGACGTCGAAATGGAAGTTCATGGATTTGGCCCCCATTCCGCCGATGTACAGGGCGATGAACGGTCGGAAGCCGTCAGCGGCCCGCTCGATGTCGTCGTCGATCAGGGTCGGGGCGAAGGCGATGACCTCGAAATCGTCGGCGGTGTGCCGTGCCCCTTCCCGGCTGAACCCTTCGGCCAGCGCCGGTTCGAAGGCCTTGACCGCGTTGGGGGAGAAGAAGATGGGGAACCACCCGTCGGCGATCTCCGCCGCCAGGGCGACATTCTTCGGCCCCTCCGCTCCCATGATGATCGGAATCTCCTTCCGGAGCGGGTGCACGATGGGCTTGAGGGGCTTGCCCAGTCCAGTGCCCCCCGGGAAGGGGAGCGGATAGTTGGGCCCCTCATTGGTGACCGGCCCCTCCCGGGCGACGACCTGGCGGACGATGTCGATGTACTCGGTTGTGCGGGCCAGCGGGTTCTTGAACGATTGGCCGTACCAGCCTTCGACGACCTGGGGACCGGAGACGCCGAGCCCGAGCACGAACCGCCCCCCTGACAGATGGTCGAGGGTGATGGCGGCCATGGCCATGGCGGTCGGGGTCCGGGCCGACAGCTGACAGAGTGCCGTGCCGAGCCGCACCCGCGACGTCTGGGATCCCCACCAGCTCAGCGGAGTGAGGGCGTCGGAGCCATAGGCCTCCGCGGTCCAAATCGAATCGAAGCCGAGCCGTTCGGCCTCGGCCACCATCTCCGTGGCGCCGGTCGGTGGGCCTGCACCCCAGTAGCCGAGCTGCAGGCCGAGCTTCATGTCCTTCATGGCGTCCTCCCCTGGTCCGTGTGGCACAGAGCCCTGGTGCGGTGATGCTGCACCGACCCTACCGGGCCTGGATGGGCCCGCTCTCCGGCGGAAGGCTAGCGCTGAGCCGGCTCCCGGTGAGACGGTAACCGGACCTTGTGCCAGACGGTAACGGGGCGCAGCCCCGTCATCGATGCCCTTTGACAGACCGGGCCCAGGCGGTCTTCACTGCTACACGAACACTCAGCGTCGACCGCTGGCCGTGTGGGTTGCCGCCGACCCGTCCGCGGTGCGATGAGCGGGGACCCGCCCGACCAGCATCGGCCCAACCAGCACGCTCCCGACCAGCACGGAGGAAAGTTGTCAGCGATCAGCGTCTTCGACGGGTCCAGACCTAGTCGTGAGGGCGACCTCACCGTCGAGACGGCCGGGATCGTCCCCATCCCCGAGGACGCCCGCTACGGCGCGCTCCGGCGCAACTTCACGGTGTGGTTCGCACCCAACATGGAGCTGTCCGGGGTCTTCACCGGCACCCTGGCCGCCACCCTGGGGTTGGGCCTGTGGACCGGGCTGGCCGCCATCGCCATCGGCGTGGTGCTCGGAGCGCTCCCCGTGGCCACCCTCTCGCTGTGGGGGCCGAAGACGGGCATGGCCCAGCTTCCCCTGGCCCGGCTCCCCTTCGGGAAGACCATCGCCATCCCGGCCCTGGTCCAGTGGGTCTCCTCGGTGGCCTGGGACGGCCTGGTCGGGCTGTTCGGGGGCGAGGCCGCCCAGATCCTGTTCCACGTCCCCTTCGCCGTGGGGGTGGCCGTCGTCCTCGCCATGGAGGGCTTGGTCGGGATCCTGGGCTACGAGTTCATCCATCGGGTGGAGGCATGGGGCGCAGGCATCCTCACCGTGCTCTTCGTGGTCCTGACCGCCAAGGTCCTGGCCCACGGCAACTTCCCCATGCACGACACCGTGCACGGCGGGGCCGCCGTCGGGACCTTCGTCCTCATGACCACCATCGCCTTCAGCGGCGGCTTCAGCTGGGCCACCTACGCCGCCGACTACAGCCGTTACATGGCCACCGACACTCCACCCAAGCCGCTCTTCTGGCTCACGTTCGCCGGGTTGGCGGGCTCGTTCCTCTGGGTCTACGCCATCGGCCTCCTGGGAGCCAAGGCCCTCACCGACCAGACCGCCGCCGGGGTGCAGACCCTCATGGGCGGGGGAGTGCTGGGCACGCTGGCCCTCATGGCCATCGTGTTCGGCGCCGTCACCTCCAACGCCATGAACGACTATTCCGGATCGCTCGCGGTGCAGGCCGGCGGGGTGCGGATCAAACGGCACATCTCGGCCGCCTTCGGGACGGCCATCGCCTTCTTCCTGATCCTGTGGCTCCACACCGGGAACGTGTCGGCCAAGTTCCAGAACGTGCTGCTGTTCACGGCCTACTGGATCGCCCCCTTCCTGGCCGTCATCCTCATCGACTGGAGGGAACGCAGGAGCCAGGTCGATCGCCGGACGCTGGTCCACATGCTCCCGTGGGCCAATCTCCGTTCGGGTTGGCCGGCCCTGCTGGCACTGGCCGTGGGCTTTGCCGCCATGGTGCCCTTCATGAACACCGGCCTGGTGGTGGGCCCCGTGGCCACCAGCCTGGACGGTGCCGACATCTCGATCTACGTCGGATTCGTGGTCGCCGGCCTGGTGTACTACCCGCTACGGAAGCTGGCGTCCCACCCGGAGGCCTCCGTCCAGTCCGAGGAGTCCGAGGAAGAAGGAGCGCTGGGAGTCGGGTTCAGACCGGCACGTTGATGAAGTGCTCGGCGAACTGCTCGCAGGCCGCCAGGCGTGCGTCGTGGATCGACTCGGGCGTGTCGCCCTCCTTGGCCCGGACGGACATCCAGGGGGCGCACAGCAGGTCGGTCACGCCCGCGTCTTCGAGGCGTCGGTAGAGGTCGAGGTCGGGAAAGGCCCGCACCGCCAGATAGAGGGAGAACGGCTCGTGGTCCCGTCCGGCCCGCTTGAGGGCGTCCTTGATCTTGCTCACCTGGACGAACGCCTCGTCGGGAGCGGCCGCCCCCGTATTGACCCAGCCGTCGCACAAGGTGGAAGCGCGCAGCAGCGCCGCCTCGGAGTCACCCCCTCCGATGAAGGGCACCGGCAGCGTGGGCGAGGGGTTCATCTGGCAGGCCGGGACGTCGTAGTGGGATCCGTGGTACTCGACCCAGCCGCCCTTCCACAGTGCTCGCAGGGCCGGGATCATGTCGTTCAATCGCTTGCCGCGGTTGGAGAAGTCCTGGCCGGTCTGGACGTACTCCTCCTCGCACCATCCCACCCCGACGCCCAGCCGGACCCGGTTGCCGGACAGCACCGCGGCGGTGCCCACCGACTTGGCCACGGTGATGAGGTCGCGGACCGGCGCGATGTAGATGCCGGTGGTGAAGGTCAGGTCGGTGGTCACCGACGACAAGGAGGAGATCAGGCACATGGGATCCGGCCATGACGTCTCCTTCTCCCAGAAGGGTGCGCCGTCGGGTGCCTTCGAATAGGTGTAGCGCGACTTGAGGTCGCGGGGATTGAAGAGATGGTCCGACAGGTAGATCCCCGAATAGCCCAGGCCCTCGGATGCGAGGGTCAGGCTGTGTACCTCCTCGAGGGGAAGGAAGGTCACTGCTTGGTGGAAGCGCATGATCGGAGGTCCGCTCTCTGCTGGCTCGTTGCTTGCTCGTCCCCGGTCAGCGACCGAGGGGTGCCGATGGGGAGAACGCCACCGGAATGTGCTTCACGCCGTTGATGAAGTTGGAGCGAAGCCGCTGGACCTCACCGTCGAGACGGATGTCGGGGACCCGGTCGAGGAGGCGGTCGAACATCACCCGGATCTCCATGCGGGCCAGATTGGCCCCCAGGCAGAAGTGGGGCCCGCCCCCACCGAACGCCATGTGGTTGTTGGGAGTGCGGGCGATGTCGAAGGCGTCGGGGTCGGGGAAGACCGTCTCGTCCCGATTGGCCGAGATGTGCCAGAAGACCACCTTGTCGCCCTCGGACACCTTCTGGTCGCCGATGACCACATCGGCGGTGGCCGACCGTCGGAAGTGCATGACCGGGGACACATAGCGCAGCATCTCCTCGACCGCCGAGGGCAGGAGCGAGCGGTCCTCCCGCAGCCGCTCCCACTGCCCGGGGTTGTCGAAGAAGGCCACCATGGCGCCGGAGATCAGATTGCGGGTCGTCTCGTTGCCGGCCACGGCCAGCAGCAGGAAGAAGAGGTCGAGCTCGAGCTGGGTGAGCTGGTCGCCGTCGATCTCTGCCTGGGTCAGGACACTGAACAGGTCCTCGTGGGGGTCGAGGCGTTTCTTGGCGCACAGCTCGTCGGCGTAGGCGAAGAGCTCCATGGCCGCCTGGGCGCCGGCATCCGGCCCGAGCTGGTACTCGGGGTCCTCCGAGCCGATCATCTTGTTGGACCAGTCGAAGACCAGGTGCCGGTCGTCCTGGGGCACCCCCATCAGGTCGGCGATCACCTGCAGGGGGAGTTCGGCGGAGATCTGCTCGACGAAATCGGCCGATCCCGCCTCGCACACG
>DASZGT010000268.1:0-6153 GCA_035938575.1 Acidimicrobiales bacterium | reverse complement strand
GCCGCGTCGAGATAGAACTGGTCGATGGGGGCCAGGCCCTGCGTGAGCGCCTTGTCCTGCAACAGGGGAAGGAATACGCCGAGGGTCGGCAGGGACGTGTAGTAGTCCTTCCAGGTGATCCCGTGCTTGTTGAACTGCTCGAAGATCACGCCGTTGGGAGGGAGCGCCGGGGGGAAGGTGTCGTTGATGAGGCCCAAGGACGTCCCTGCGATGAGATACCGGCGCTGCCCGTCCGTCTGAATCATGGCCGAGGAGAAGTACCGGTCGCCGATGGGGAACGTCTCCGCCATCCCGCAGGTGAAGGGGAGGTCGTCCTTGGTGAAATAGCCCATGGCCTCCGCGGTCGTACTGGTCACGAATCCCTGGCAGGTGCCGCCGTCGTAGGCCTCGTGTGCCACCTTCCAGTCGTTGCCGATGCCGTTCGTCGCACACTCGGTCGGCATGTGAAATGCATGGACCAGGTTCCCTTGGCCATCGGGGTTGGTGGCCGTCGGCTGGCCGTCGGCCCCGACGGTGAACCCGTCGCCCCTCCCGATCAGTCCCAACACGTTGTCGAAGGAGTGGTTCTCCATCATCACGACCACGAAGTGCTCGATTTGCGGCACGAGGTCTGTGCCGGCGGCCAGAGTCGGTCGAGGCATCGAACCGGCCGATCGCACTCTCCTCGGCGCGGGGGCGGAGGTCGTCGGAGACGACGAGTTCCCCCCGCAGCCCCCCAGCACCAGCGAGGCACCGGCCAACCCGCCACCGAGCAGCTGCCGTCGACTCATTCTCATCGAAATTCCCATCCCCGAGGCCGCCGATCAACCCTTCCCTCGCCGACGATAGGCGGCGAGGGCGGTCGGGGGCGGTTCATATCGATTCGTCCGCTCGCGGTGCCGACTCAGGTGGGCGGTTGCCGGGGGTCAGGGGCCCGATGGGCCGCCGGCAGCCCCCCGAATGAGCTCGGCGAGCGCGTGGGAGACCGGCTCCCGCACCGAGGCATCGGAGATCTGGCCCTCATCGGTGATCAGTGCTTCCGTGACGGGGATGTGAACGCAGGCCGATTCCACGATGTCGGCCTTCACATAGCCCAGTACCTTCCGCAGTGATTCGTAGGCGTTGGGGGCCCCCCGGGGAGAGGCGTTTATCCATGCCACGGGCTTCTCGTAGATCGACCCGACCTGCTCGTCGCCAACGGTCCAGTCCAGAAGATTCTTGAACGAGCCGGGGAGACCTCCCGCGTACTCCGGTGCCGAGAACAGCAACGCGTCCGATCCCCGGATCTGGCCGCGCAGGTCGGCGACGGCGTAGGGCAGGGGTTCGGCGTCCTCATCGGGATTGAAGGGGGGAAGGTCAGCCAGGCCCTCGAAGAGGAGGCCGGTACTGCCGGCCGGCGCCAACGACCGCGCGGTACGGAGCACGGCCACGTTCGTCGACCTTCCTCGCAGGCTTCCAGGGATGAGCAAGATCCGGAGTGTTCTGTCCATCCAGCCGTGAACCTCGTGTTCGGTGTCGGGTTCCGCTCAGCGTAGCGATGCCCCGGCGAGTTGGGCGAACACGTCGCCGCGGCCGGGAGCCCAAGGGCGATGGTCTCTCCGGCCCGCCGGAGATCCTCACCGATTTCCGGGGGCAGCGGCTGACCGGGCCATGGAGGCATGGGGACTAGGCCATGTGGGCCCGTGCAGCAGCCCTCTACCCGGCCAGGAAGCTCAGACGGACGTGGCGGCGCGGGTTGTCCCGGTTGGTGTCCACCAGCACCAGGCTCTGCCAGGTACCCAGCTGTGCCTTCCCACCGATGACGGGTACGGACGCCGAAGGGCTCACGAACGCCGGGACCACATGATCGGCGCCGTGGCCCTCGGAGCCGTGGCGGTGGTGGTAGCGGTCATCGCGCGGCAGGAGTCGGCGTAGCGCCTCCTCCAGGTCATACTCCGAGCCCGAGCCCACCTCGAGGAAGGCCAGGCCCGCGGTGGCGTGGGGTACGAAGACGTTCACCAGTCCATCACCGAGGTGGGCACAGAATCGTTCGAGCTCGCCGGTCAGGTCGATGATCGTCCGGCCTGTGGTATCGACGGCAATGAGGGAGGAGTCCATTCCCCATCATCGCGCCCTGTGATCGCGTCCGATCCGAGGCGCCCGGCGCTCGAACCCCATGCCTCGAGCCGGTGGGCCGGGCCCCCTCAGCGATACGGCCGCGTACAGTGAGCCGATGACCGAGCTCCGGAAGGGTCGGCTCCAGAACGCCGACGCGGCGCCAACGCGGGGCGAGGTGGTGGAGACGGTGGGCGTGTTGTCGGGAGTCCGCATCGAGCAGGTCCTCAGCGGTGAGCTCGCAGCGCCCATCGACTACGTCCAGGACCACGACGAATGGGTGGTCGTTCTGGCCGGGGGAGCAGCCCTCGTCGTCGAGGAGAAGGCCCTCACCCTGGCGACGGGGGAGTGGGTACTGCTTCCCGGCGGCGTGCCTCACCGCCTGGTGTCGACAATCCCCGGTACCAGCTGGTTGGTCCTGCGAGCTCCGGCGGTGCCCGGCCGGGGCTAGGCCGGGGGCGATAGGTTCATGCCCGTGGGCGACGATACGCACCGACCAGGTACGACGACCGGCACCGGCGCGGCCGCGCCGACGCACCGCCTTTCTTCCCCATGAGCGATGCCGGTGGAACCGGCGGGCAGCGGTGCCCGTGGGCCGAGAGCTCGGATGCGATGCGGCGGTACCACGATGAGGAATGGGGCGTCCCGTCCCACGACGACCGGCATCTCTTCGAACTGCTGATCCTGGAGGGGGCGCAAGCCGGGCTCTCCTGGTCGACGATCCTCAACAAGCGAGCGGGCTACCGGCGGGCGTTCGGCGGCTTTGATCCCAACCCGATCGCCCACTATGACGAGGCGAAGCTGGCGGAGCTGCTCGAGGACCCCGGCATCGTTCGCAACCGGCTCAAGGTCCGGGGGACAGTGAGCAACGCCCAGGCATTTCTGGCCACGGCTGACGAATTCGGAACGTTCGCCGAGTACCTGTGGTCGTGGGTGGATGGAGCTCCCATTGTCAACCGACCCCGTTCGATGGCCGATCTCCCTGCTCGCACGGACCTGTCCGACCGCATCGGCAAGGACATGAAGCGGCGAGGGTTCACCTTCGTCGGATCGACGATCATCTACGCATACCTGCAGTCGGCCGGGATTGTCAACGACCACCTCGTTACCTGCCCGGCGGCCGGCGGACCACTCACGTGAGCACAGGGACGGCTGGACCGGTCGGAAGCCCTTGAGACTGGCTGCCGATCGCTGCGAGGACCTGCTGAGAGCGTCCGACCACGGCGTGCTCACGACGCTGCACCCCGATCGGGGCGTCGACGCCGTCCCGACCTGTTTCGTCGTGGACCCGACGGCCCGGGCCGTTGCCATTCCCGTTGATCGGGTGAAGCCGAAGGCTTCGGTGGACCTGCAGAGGACCCGGAACCTCGACCATGATCCGCGCGCCGCACTCCTGTGCGAACACTGGGACCGCTCGGAGTGGTCGACGTTGTGGTGGGTCCGGACGTCGATGGTCCGGGCCACCGTCGATCCTGGCAAGCGTGCCGAGTTCGAGTCGCTGCTGCGACTCAAGTATCCGCAATACGAGGGCCACACCTTCGCCGACCTGTTGGCCTTTCGGATCACCGAGATCGTCGGTTGGTCCGCCTCGCCTGTCTGAGCATCGCTGCGCACCTAGGTGGGCCCGATGGTGTCGAAGGCCGAGTGCCACCGGGCGGCCCCGGCGTCCCGAAGCGGCAAGGCGTCCCTGGCCGGGTGTCCTGCCGGAAGTCCACGGTGAGAGGATGGCAGGCATGGGCCTCGTGACCGGGACTCAGGCAATCGAGCGCGGCAGCCGTGCATGGCCGTCGGTGGCGGCGCGCCACTCCGGGCCGGGGAACGTCGATGTGTGACTGCCTTGTTGCCCTCACCGATGACGGGGTCATGTTCGCCAAAAACAGCGATCGGGACCCCAATGAGGCCCAGCTGCTCGAGTGGGTGGCGGCAGCCGATCATTCGGCCCAGGATCGTGTGTCGTGCACGTGGATCGACATCCCTCAGGCTCGCCACACCCACGCCGTGGTGCTCTCCAGGCCGTGGTGGATGTGGGGAGCGGAGATGGGGGCCAATGAGCATCACGTCGTGATCGGCAACGAGGCGGTGTTCACCAAGGGATCCCGCGGTGAGAAGGCTCTTCTGGGAATGGATCTCCTCCGCCTCGCCCTCGAGCGAGCAGCCACGGCCGATGCCGCTGTGTCGGTCATCGTCGAGTTGCTGGAGCGCCACGGACAGGGGGGTCCCTGCAGCCACGAGCGCCCTGGATTCACCTATGACAACAGCTTTCTGGTGGTCGATCCGAACGGAGCCGTGGTATTGGAGACGGCCGGCAGGGAGTGGGCTGTCGAGCGCGTCACCGGCCCGGGGCGGAGCATCTCCAACGGCCTCACCATCCCCATGTTCGCCAAGGCTCACGGCAATCCCACCCGCACGTGGGTGGCCTCCGCCTCCACTCGCCGGCGGGCGACCCAGACGTCGGCCGGTGGCGCCACCGGGCCGGGCGATCTGATGGAGGCGCTGCGAGGCCACGGCACCGCAGGCGGTCCGCGCTGGTCCCTCGTCCACGGTGGCCTGGTTGCGCCCTGTGTCCACGGCGGCGGCATTCTGGCGTCGAGCCAGACGACGTCGTCGTGGGTGTCGGACCTGCGTCACGGGAGCAGGCACTGGGCCACGGCCACCTCCGCCCCTTGCACCTCCGTCTTCAAGCCCATCGAGATTGGCGTACCCGTGGACTGCGGGCCGGAGCCGACCAACGTCTTCGATCCCCGGAACCTTTGGTGGCGGCACGAGCTCCTCCACCGGAGCACGATGGTCGCCTACTCCACGCTGATGCCCCGCTACCGCTACGCCCGTCATCGAACCGAGGCCCGCTGGATCGCCGACCCGCCTCCCTCCCCGTCGTCGTTCCGGGCCGCCGATCAACTCGAACGCCGGTGGTTGGACGACATCCGGGACGCCCACATGAGCGACGGTCGACCGGCATGGGTCCGACGCACGTGGCGTACCATCGATCGGGCGGCCGGTCTGGACGAGGAGCTGTCAGATGACCGACACTGAGGTACTCGTGATCGGAGCCGGGCTGTCCGGGCTCGCCGCCGCTCGCGCCCTGCAGGCATCAGGTGTGGAGGTGACCGTGCTCGAGGCACGGTCACGGGTCGGCGGTCGCACCGAGGGCGGTGCCACCGCGGACGGGACTCCCGTGGAGCTCGGCGGCCAGTGGATCGGGCCCACCCAGACGCGCATGTATGCCCTGGTCGACGAGCTGGGCCTGGAGACATTCTCCACGTTCAACACGGGTGAGCACGTGATCCAGCTCGGAGGATCTCGGATTCGGATGGCCTCCCACCGCGGGGCGGTGCCCAAGCTCAATCCGTTCGTGCTCGCCGATCTCTTCCAGGGCATGACCCGCTTCAAGCGTCTGGCCGACCGGGTGCCGCTCGACCGGCCGTGGGCGGCACCGGGAGCCAAGGCCCTCGACAACCAGACCTTCGAGACCTGGATCGTCCGCACGCTCCGCACGCGGACGGCCCGGGACTACTTCAGGGTGGCGACCGAGGCGGTGTTCTCGGCGGAGAGCGGCAACCTCTCCGCCCTCCACGCTCTGTTCTACGCCCACTCCGGCACCGACCTGGAGGGTCTCCTGAGTACCGATGGAGGCGCCCAGCAAGATCGGATCGTCGGGGGCTCGGTACTCGTGTCCGAGGCCATGGCGGCTGGACTCGGGGACCGGGTGCGCCTGGACAGCCCGGTGCGCCGCATCGAGCAGCACGGCCATCGGGTGTCGGCGACGACCCGGGGCGGAGAGGTCTTCGAAGCCGATCGGGTCATCGTGACCCTTCCCCCGACCTTGGCGGGCCGCCTCGAGTACCACCCGATTCTCCCCTCGTGGCGTGACCAGCTCACCCAGCGCCTACCGGCCGGTTCGGTCATCAAGCTCTACGCCGTCTACGACGAGCCGTTCTGGCGGCAGGAGGGACTCACCGGACAGGCGGCGTCAGACCAGGGCCCGATCAAGGTGACCTTCGACAACTCGCCACCCAGCGGGAGGCCCGGCGTGCTCATGGGATTCATGGAGGCCAACGACGGCCGCGCCGCAGCCCGCCT
>DASZGT010000267.1:0-14930 GCA_035938575.1 Acidimicrobiales bacterium | reverse complement strand
GAGTGAGGGGCTTGGCCCTGTGACCTCCAACCAACCGATCCACGGACACGGTGGTAACGCCAAGATCGATGAGGAGGTCACCACCATGGTATCGAAAGCAATCGCGTCCCTGGACGCATGGCTCGAACAGGCCGAGGCGGTTTTGACTGAGCAGCGGGAACTCGGCCTTGCTCCGTCCCAGGTGGCGCCGGAGCCCGAGACGGAAGAAAATGCTGCTCAACCTTCGCTCCCTCGACGGCCTTCGCGGCACGAGTGTCCGGCTACAAGATACTGACGAACAAGAGGAGAACCAGTCCCACGACGATGAGGCCAACAACAATGGTGCGTAACAACCGGTGGCGAGGTCGAGAGTCACCTTCCTCGTCTTCGCCCCAGTCCCAAGAGTCCGGATCATCTGGGTCGTAGGGTGCGGGACCTACGGGTGTGGGCATCGACCAAGTGTAGAGAGGGCCAGGCGTTTTGCTACAGCCAAGACCGGGGGTCACAAACCGTCGAAGACCGGCTCGATCATCGAGATGGCGGACTCAAACGCACCTACAGGCAGGAGGTGTGGAACCGACCGCGGCCTTCAGCTTTGGCTTGGTACATGGCCGAATCAGCCCGTGAGACCACCGATTCATACGTGTCGAAGGCATCGGGATACATGGTGACTCCGATGCTGACCCCGATCGACAGGGTGAGACCGTGGACATCAAAGGGTTCATCCATTGCCGAGATAATTCTTTGGGCGACAACTTCGGCGGCATCCCGGGTCGCAGCGTGCTGGACAATCAATCCGAATTCGTCGCCGCCGATCCGGGCGACGGTGTCTTCATCGCGGACAGTCAACAGCAAGCGCTCTGCCACGGCGCGTAGCAATTCATCTCCGACTTTGTGCCCATGGACATCGTTTACGATCTTGAACCTGTCCAGATCAACAAAGAGCATTGCGAGGCGCCGCCCGTTTCGGCGCGTGGTGGCCAAGGACTGGGTGACTCGATCTTCGAAGAGTCGGGAGTTGGCGAGCTCCGTGACCGGGTCATGGAGCGCCTGGTGACGCACCTCTTCAAGCAATGTGACGCTGTCGAGCGCAGTTGCCGCCAGACTGGCGACGCCGCTGAGGCGTTCTTCCAGCGTTTCCTCGAGCTCCATCCCACTGTCGTCACAGCCGGCGCAGAGCACTCCGAACAGGGTGTCGCGGGCAGCAATCGGAACGATGACACCCGAAGCCAGACCTGTGAGCGACAAGATCGACGACAGATCGGGGTCGGACGTTGCGGCGACGAAGGTCGGCGTCGACATTTCGAGCAGTCGTTCCGCCACGTGTTCGCTGCGCAGCGCGGTGGCCTCTGGAATTTCGAGTCGGCGGGAGGCCAGTGAGGCCGAGGCAACCCGGGCGAGGTGCGCATCACCCTCATCCCACAACAACACGTGCGCCTGCTCACATCCCGCGATCTTGGGAATGGCCTCAGCCAAGCGCTGGGCGACCCCAGCCCGGGAGGACTGCTCAGCCAGTGCCATGCCCAGGGCAAGGAGAGCGCTGAGGGTGCTGTTTCGGTCGCGGGACTCGGCAAGGGCGGCCGCCGTCTCCAGGGCCGCAGCCGCATGGCCGGCATAGGCCATGAGCAGCGATCGCTCCTGGGGCAAGAAGTGGAAGCCGTCAGGATAGAAGACGGCGAGACGACCGAAGTGGCGGCGACTCGATTCGATGTCAACCACTATGCGAGATTGGTCGTTTGGATCCTCGGCCGCAATTGAGACCTCCTTGGCTGCCACGTTCGCTTCATCCGGGGTGAAGCCGACATAGTGGATGCGCGGATCCGAGTCGCCGGGTAGCTGTGCAACCAGCAGGTAGCGCGGGGCTCGAACGGCGACGCCGGCTTGCCTGGTGATCGTCTCGAGCATCGAATTGACATCGTGGATGGAAGCCAGCTCCTTGGCCACAGACTCCAAAGACTCGTAGCGTTTCGTGAGCACGAGAAGCTGCTCCGTCAGAATGTCCACCTCGTGCTGGAGGCCGGAGTCCTTGGACGATGTCGGATCCCAGTCGACCCGGATGAGGCAACGGGAATCACCGAGCGTCTGGCATTCAATCTCTTCGACCTTCGCTGCCGCCATCCCGAACAACACCGGAAACTCGGACAGGGCGCCCAGGGTGTAGCCGCAAAACAGCCGGTCCCTCTCGTGATTGGGTGTTACCACCGCGATCAGAGCGTGTGTATCACCAACCTCAACGGCCTCCGAGTAGGTGATGGTTGATTGCTTGGCTGAGATTGCCGAATAGGCCCGAAACATCTCCCCTGGCGATCCAAGGGAGCGCAGGAGAGCCAGGACCTCGGTGCCCGCGTATTGGCGAAGTACATCCATCCCGGCCTTGCGACCGATATCGGGATCGTCCAGCACTTCAGCTGCGGCCCTGAACAGAGCGAGGCCCTGCTCATACGTGCTCCATCCACCGGGACGTTGGAGATCCGTAGTCGACCGATGCTCTCCCGCTCTCGCCAGGATCTGAGTCACCCCGACGTCGCCGGCCTCCTGATGGGCCACGGCCAAGAGTGCGCCGAGCATCGAGTTCGCCAACTGCTGGTAATTCTCGCCGTTACCCATTCCCCTAGATCGACAAGCCTGCGGGGGATCTTGACCC
The DNA here is from genome assembly GCA_035938575.1 of Acidimicrobiales bacterium. Lineage (GTDB taxonomy): Bacteria > Actinomycetota > Acidimicrobiia > Acidimicrobiales > RAAP-2 > Bog-756. The sequence continues at coordinate 12,307 of DASZGT010000267.1, read as the reverse complement.
TGATTTGGGGGCTATCACACCTGGGTTCGGTAGGGCCGGAGGGCCAGCGCGGCCTCCCGAGGGCAGCCATGGAGGAGCGTCTGCGGGAAGTTGGCTGGGCGATGACCTGTCGCTGGGCTGATCTCTTCGTCAAAATGGGCCGAGCGGGTCGCAAACTCGAGGAGCTCGGCGATGGTTGGGATGCCGCCTCGTTCTGGGCGGGTGTGCCCCGGAAGCCGGATACGTATCCCACTGCGGCCCGGCTGTGGCATCTGGGGGCAGTCGTGTCTTCGGAGCACAGGCGGTGCAGCGACAGGGGCTGCGGGCTACGTTGGCCCGATGCGGAACCATCGGGTTGGAATCCTGATTGCTGCTGTGGTGCTGGCCGCAACCACATTGATTGCTGTGACGGGGGCAACGGCAGCTTCCCAAACGTCCGGATCGTCGCCTCACGTTTCGGCCATCTGGCTCAAGGCGGCAACCGCCTATACACCTAAGGCCCCGTCCGGGGCGACGGATGACTATCACTGCACGGTACTGAACCCCCACACGACCCGTAGCTCCTACATCGTCTCCAGTCAGTTCTTCCCCGGTAGCGCCGAGGACCACCACGCCGCCCTGTACCTCGTCCCGCCGTCGCTCGCGCCTCTCGCCCGGCAAGGCAATCTGGTCGCATCGGGCTGGACTTGCTTCGGAGAGGGAGCACTACCAAATGCCCCTTTTGTCGACTTTAGGAAGGTCCCGACCCTGACAACCTGGACACCAGGTCACGGAGCTGACGACCTGCCCAAGGGCACGGGGATCGCCTTTCCGGCCGGGAGCCTGTTGGTCATGCAGGTCCACTACAACCTGCTCGTCGGTGACAAACCGGTAAAGAACTCCCTGGTCCTTCATACCGTGCCGTTGTCGACACCGCTCCTGCCCCTGCACGTCGATACTCTTATGGCCGCACCCGACGTCCCGTGCCCTACAGGTGTGGCCGGTCCGCTGTGCAACCGAGCCGCTTCGCTGGCGAACCAGGGCCAACGCTTCGGCCAAACTGCGGTGGCTACCGTGGACGCCATCGAGGCGCTCTGTGGGCACAACCCGTCTGATCCACCGGCCGGTAACTCGACGTCCTGTACGTCCTCCATGGACATGAATGGCTACATCGTGAGGATGCAGCCGCACATGCACCTCTTGGGCGTGGGCTTCACGATGGTTCTCAACCCTGGAACTCCGGCGGCGAGGACCGTCATCAAGGTCCCCAACTACGACTTCCATCACCAGCGGGCCTACAACTTGGCCACCCCTATTCGGGTCACCGCCGGCGAGCAAGCGCAGATCACCTGCACCTACGATCCGACCCTGGCTCAAGAGCTGCCCATCCTGCGCAAGGCTCCATCGCACTTCGTCACCTGGGGCGACGGGTCGACGGATGAGATGTGCGTGAACGTGGTTTGGACATCAGCCACGGTCCCCAACTCTCACAACTCCGCCTGACCGTCAGTGGGGAAAGGCTGACTGGACCCGTTGGCGGGTGTCCACGAGCGCCGGCCGTGCAACGTTGCGATGTCGGAATGCGGCGATGGCGGGGGTGTCTCGCCGTGCCTCTTCGGCGGCGGTGCAAGATGCCCGGAAGCGCCGGCGTCGCTGCGACCGTGGGTCACGGCCACGCTCATCGTGCAGACGCGGCGTCGGTCCGGTCTGCGCGGACGGCCCGCCGTCTGGCAGTCGACAGCGAGCGAGCGGTGGCTAGGCCATCGTCGCCGAGGCCGATCGACATTCTGGTGAGGATCTCGCTGTACGAGCGCACCGGGTCGCGGCCGACCGCACCGAAGAACCCGGTGTGCTCGAGCGTGGTGTGGCCGTGCACACCAGACCAGACAGCTTCGCCAGCGGTGGTGACGTCGTCGACTCCCCATCGGCCCGCGTTGACGCAGGCGTGGATGCGACGCAGGAGCGACACGAAGGTGGACCTGGCCGCCTCAAGGTCGGCGGGATCACCCAGCCGGAACGCGGCCAGTCCAGGACCGAACATCACCGCGTACAAGTGGGGTTCGCGCAGAGCGAAGCGGCGGTAGCTCCAGAGGTAGGTCATCCAGTCGGCGACGGCATCGTCGGTGACCGCGCCGCGGTCCAGCTCGGCCCCGAAATCCCCGAACCCGCGCCGCATCACCTGTCGGGACAGCTCGTCCATCCCGCCGAAATGGGTATAGACGACCATCGTCGACGTGCCCAGCTCGCGGGCCAAGCGCCGCGCGGACACGACGCCCTCGGTGGCCAGCAGCCGAGCGGCGGTGTTGATGATCCGTTCGCGCAGATGAGGATCGGCAGACCGGGGCGGCACGCCCGACAGCGTATCCATAACATCGTCATTGACATCGATCCATCACCGTGTTATGCATAACAGTGTCATGTACGGGCGGGCTGGCCGCTCGACATAACCCGACATCAACGAACAAGGAGAAGAGTCCGATGGCAGTGTTCAATGGCGTGTTCCCGATCCTTCCTGGTAAAGAACAAGGAGGAAGGGACTTCGCGGCCGCGTGCATGGGGGAGCGCCGCAAGGGGTTCGAGGCTCAGCTGGCTAGGTCGGAACTTTCCCGGGAGACTTGGGCTCTGCAGGAGACTCCGATGGGGAGCTTCATGTTGGTGTGGTTCGAGGGTCCCGACATTGAGAAGACGTTCACGGAACTGGCCACCTCCGTCGACGAGTTCACCACTTGGTTTCGTGGCCAAGTCAAGGATGTGACTGGCGTCGACCTGAGCGCTCCACCCGAAAGCCCGCTCCCCGACCTACTGGTCGACTGGACCTCCTGAATGTCGACCACTCCCCGTAGGGACGTCACTGGCAACAAGGGGTTTCTCCGGGGCAGGAGGCCCTTCGCCATACGTCCCTTCGGCGGGGCCTTGTGATCGCCAGAGAGTCCCGTAACGGCGTCCCCTAACGATGCCGGCTTTGGGATCGATATTTGGGAACGGCGCTGGGCCATCCGCTCATTCCTGGTCAGGCACGGTGCGGCCCGTCGGACGGAGCGGTACTCAGCGAACTGGGTCGGTGCCGCTTACAGGCGATGGCGCATCGCCATGCTCATTGACGGCCGCAACATCGAGATCGTCAGCCTCAACGGCTCACCGCCGCGACGCCTGGTTCTCGATCCGACGAAGGACTACCAGCCGCAGGCCTGAATAGAGCGGCCTGACCAGCGGGTTCTGCGGGTCTACTGTGTCTTGACACATCGGTCTCCGATGTCTCGCGACCTCACATTTGCGCGCTCGGCAGGATTCGAACCTGCAACCTTCTGATCCGTAGTCAGATGCTCTAATCCGTTGAGCTACGAGCGCTGGTTAGGTTGTCGTTGCGTTCGCCGGCAACTGCGAACACCCCACCATGAGGCCGGTTGTCGAACCAGCGCTGAAGCGGTTGCCCACTCTATATGACCGGAGAACTGCCAACTCCGGTGCCACTCAACCTCCGGAGGGCTTCTGACGGAGCGTCAGATACAATCCCATCGGCACCGCGGTCCCCGGAGTCCCAGGGTTCTGCCCGCGACCATCACCCAGCCCGCAGCAGATTTCCGTTGGAGGACAGAGGAAGACCATGCCAGTCGACGCCCCACTTCATGGCATCCGGATCATCGAATGCTCGGCGCTGGGACCCGCCGCCATCACCATGCCGCTGGTCGACCTCGGGGCCGAGGTGATCAAGGTCGAGCCCCCGTCCGGCGACTACATCCGGGAGATGACCTGGCCCATCGTCGAAGGCGTCTCGCTCATGCACCTCCACATCAACCGGGGCAAGCGGAGCATCGTCATGGACCTCCGCAATGACGAGGACGTGGCCACCTTCAAGGAGCTGGCCATGACCGCCGATGTGGTCGTCGAAGCCATGCGGCCGGGAGGTCTTGCCCGGCGCGGCCTCGGCTACGACCAGTTGAGGGAACTGAACCCGAGACTGGTCTTCTGCACCATCTCGGGCTACGGCATGACCGGCCCGTACCAGAACCTTCCCGCCCACGGGATTGCCTTCGACACCTGGGCGGGAATCGTCTCGCCCCAGGTCAATGCCGAGGGCTTCGCCTACCTTCCCGAGCACGCCTCCATGGGAATCCACGCCGGACCGCTGTTCGGGGCCCTCGGGATCGTGGCGGCCGTGCTCCGCGCCAAGTCGACCGGCGAGGGCTCCTTCCTCGAGGTGGCCCAGTCCGATGCCGCGGCCGCCATGGACTGGTACCGCAGCGAGACCTGGCGCGCCTATGAGCGGCCCGAGTCAGAGGTGACGGGCAACAAGGCCGACAGGTACGAACGACGCGAGCCGGGCACGGCCGGCATGGTGGAGGGCGTGCGGTACCAGGTCTATGAGGCCAGGGACGGCAGGTACGTCCTCTTCATGGCCTCCGAACAGACCTTCTGGAAGAATTTCTGCGAGGCCGTCGACCGCCTCGACATGTTCGAGCGGTGGCCGGGGTCGAAGTTCGCCGACCATGCCCGCAACAACCTCGAGATGCGGCGCGAGCTGCGCGACATCTTCCGCACCCGGACGGCCGAGGAGTGGATCGAGTTCGGGGTGACGGCCAACTTTCCCGTCAGCCCGGTCAATTCTCCCCGAAGCATCGCCGAGGATCCCCAGTTCAAGGATCGGTTCCACTGGTACTCCACCGAGCAGCTGGGGGCCGAACAGCTCCCGACACCGCTGAAGTTCGTGGGTGAGGAGCTGCCGATCCCGTCCCATGCTCCCACCGTGGGTCAGGACACCGAAGCGGTGCTTCACGATGTCCTCGGGTGGGACGACGAGCGCATCGCCGAGTCCCGTGCCCGAGGCGGTCTGGGTGGTCGACGCTCCTAGTCCCGCGGTGCCCGCGGTGTGCGTTTGTTCCGGGGGGTCTGGATCGGGCTGAGCGTTAGGATCCGGTGATGCCTCCGGTCAAGACCAAACTGCCCGCCATCGAGGGTTGGTTCACCCTCGACGAAGACGCCCCCGCCCTACTGGGCAGCCGGTGCACGTCATGTGGGAACTTCGCCTTTCCGAAGGAGACGTTCTTCTGCCGGAACCCTGAGTGCCAGGGCAAGGAATTCGCCGAAACCGAGCTGAGCCGGACCGGCACCATCTGGTCGTACACGGACGCCCGCTATCAACCTCCGAAACCGTACGAGGCGTCCGACCCCTACATCCCCTTCGCCATCGCCGCCGTCGAGCTCAGCGCCGAACGGATGGTGGTGATGGGCCAGGTCGTGCCGGGGGTCGGGGTGGACGAGCTGACCGTCGGAAGCGAGGTGGAGCTCGTGCTCGACACCCTGTACGAGGACGACGAGCACGAGTACCTGGTGTGGAAGTGGCGACCCCGATCGGCGGCGGCGGGAGGGGGGCGGGCCGATGCCTGAGCCCAAGCGCGTGGCCGTGTTGGGCGCGGGGATGCACCCGTGGGGCAAGTGGGGACGCAACTTCGTCGAGTACGGCCTGGCTGCCGCCGTCGACGCCTTGCACGAAGCCGACCTGGCCTGGACCGACGTCCAGTACGTCGCCGGGGCCGACACCATCCGCAACGGCTACCCCGGCTTCATCGCCGGGGCGACCTTCGCCCAGGCCCTCGGTTGGACCGGAGCCCGGGTGTCATCGGCATACGCCGCCTGCGCCTCGGGGGCACAGGCCATCAACAACGCCCGGGCCCAGATCCTGGCCGGCCTGTGCGACGTGGCCCTGGTCGTGGGGGCGGACACCACACCCAAAGGCTTCTTCGCCCCCGTGGGCGGCGATCGCAGAGACGACCCCGACTGGTTGCGCTTCCACCTGATGGGAGCGACCAATCCGACCTATTTCGCCCTCTATGCCCGCCGGCGCATGGAGCTGTTCGGTGCCACCGAAGCCGACTTCGCCGCCGTCAAGGTCAAGAACGCCAGGCACGGGCTCGAGAACGTCAATGCCCGTTACCGCAAAGAGGTCACCGCTGAAGAGGTGCTGGCGTCGCCCATGGTGGCCGACCCGCTGCGCCTGCTCGAGATCTGCGCCACGTCGGACGGTGGAGCCGCTCTGGTGCTGACCAGCATGGAGTTCGCCCGGCGGCACGGGGGGTCCGAAGGCCTCGTCACCATCGACGCCGTCTCGACCGTGACCCCCCGCTTCCCCCAGACCATCATCGAGATGCCCAACTTTTCGACCGATTCGGCGGCCACGTCTGCCTCGATCGGTCCCACCTTCAAGCAGTCGGTGGCGCTGGCGGCGTACGAAGAGGCCGGCGTCGGGCCGGAGGACGTCGGCGTGGCCGAGGTCTACGACCTCTCGTCGGCCCTCGAGCTCGATTGGTACGAGGACATCGGCCTCTGCAAGGAGGGCGAAGCCGAGCGACTGCTCCGCGACGGCGAGACCACCCTCGGCGGCCGGGTGCCGGTGAATCCGAGCGGCGGGCTGTCGTGCTTCGGCGAGGCGATTCCCGCTCAGGCCATCGCCCAGGTGTGCGAGCTGGTGTGGCAGTTGCGCGGCCGGGCCGCGGGGCGGCAGGTGGAAGGGGCCCGGGTCGGGATCTCAGCCAACCAAGGGCTGTTCGGCCATGGCTCGTCGGTCATCGTGACCAGGTAGGCGGAGCCCTCGGCCCGTGCCCACGGGCCAGGTCAAGGGTTGGTCAGCGGGTTGACCAGGACGATCTTCCCGAACTTCCCTCCGGCCGCAAACAGGTCGTAGGCCTCAGCGGCGGCGGCCATGTTCAAACGGGCCGCCACCGGCACCGTGACCGTGCCCTGCGCCAGCAGGCCGACGACGTGCTCGACGGCGCGGGTCACCGCTGCCTTCTCCTCCACGGCCCGGGACCTCAAGGTCGAACCTCCGACGGTTGACCGGCTCCCCATCAGGGCCAGCAGGTTGAGCTCGACCATGGCCCCGGCCCCGACCCCGATCACCACGATGCGTGCGCCGACGGCCAGGGACGGGAGGACGGCGGCCACTCCGGGAGCACCGACGAGCTCGAGCGAGACGTCGTAGGGGCCGTGGTCGCCCACTCGGTCCGGCTCGATGACGGCGTCGGCACCCAGGCCCGCCACATCGTCATGCCGCGCCACCGACCGGACGGACGCCACCACGTGCGCGCCCGCGGCGTGGGCCAGCTGGACGGCGGCCGTGCCCACGCCTCCCGCTGCCCCCGAGATCAGCACCCGGTCGCCGGCGCGCACCTTGGCCTGAGTGAACAGGGCGTCGTGGGCCGTGCAGAAGGCCTCGGGGAATCCGCCCGCCCGATCCCAGGCGATGCCGTCGGGCACGGCGAGCAGCGTGCTCTCCGGCACGGCGATCAGCTCCGCCTGGCCTCCCCCTCCGGCGAGGCCCATGACCCGGTCACCGATCGAGAAGCGGTCGGTCCCCCGTCCCAACTCCACGACCTCGCCGGCGAATTCCATGCCCGGTATGTCCTCCGGCCATCCGGCGGGCGCCGGATACAGCCCCACGCGTTGCAGAAGGTCGGCCGCGTTGATCCCAGCCGCCGCCACCGACACCACCGCCTCCCCTTCGGCGGGGTGCGGATCGGGGTGTTCCTGCCATTCGAGCTGCCCCTCGACGATGGTGACGGCGTGCATCGGCCCACACTAGAGGGGCCTGGCAAATGCTCCTCCCTGGCTCCGGCTGCGATGGGTGAGATGCTGGTCCTGCGCCACGCGGCGACAGGACGACCCCACGCTCGTAGTCTGGAGCCAGGAGGTCTTGGGCATGACAACCGCACCACTGCCGGATGAGGAACAGTCCTCGGATGAGCCGGTGGCTATGGATCTGACACTCGGCCACCCGATCGACGACGGCTTTCTCACCCCCAGCGCCGGAATGGTGCTCCATCGGGTCCTGGCCAGCACGTCGCGCGCCTTCTTGCTGAACGACCTGACCTCCGAGCCGGTGGAGGAGGACACCCAGGACTGCGAGGCCGTGGATGCCGTCAGCGTCCGGACCGGCCCCCGGCCCCTGTGGGCCAAGACAGCCGCCTCCGCCCTGGACGACACCCAACGGGGCAAGACGGCGACCGACCGGATCCACCAGAGTCGGGTCGCCCTCCGCCGGATCCGGTCCAACCTGCGGACATTCCGACTGGCTCTCGACCCGGCGTGGGGCACCTCGCTCCGGGCCGAGTTGGCCTGGTACGGAGGCCGGCTCGGCGAATCTCGTGATCTGCACATCATGGGCGAGATCGTGGGCAGTCAGGGCCCCGAGGTCATGGACCCCGAACAGGTCGCCCTCCTGCAATCCGTGGTCGACGCACGGATGGCGGCGGCCATGGCCGGCATCGAGGCCGAGCGAGGCGGTGCTCGGCGCTTCCAGCTGACCGAGCAGATGATGGTCCTGTGGGACGGCCCGGCCTTCAAGCCCAAGGCCAGCAGGCCCGCCGAGGAGGTGCTGCCCCCGATGTTGCACCGCGCCTGGCACGACCTCCGCGGCGCGTCCCGCACGGCCCGCAAGGACCCCTCCGAAGCCAACCTGCACAAATTGCGGATCCGGCTGAAGGACCTCCGGTACGGCTGCGAGACGGTGGCCCTGGTTGAGGGGGGGCCTGCCCGCAAGACGGCCAAGGCGGCCGAGCGGCTCCAGAGCAAGCTCGGGGACCTGCACGACGCGTGGTTCTCCATCGCTTGGCTGGAGGACCTGGCCCGGACCCGACCGGAACTCGCCGAGCCCATCGGTCAGTTGGTGCTGGCCCAGCACGACGCGGCCGCCTCCGCCCGCAAGGGTTGGAAGCGGGAGCTGAAGGAGATCGAGCGCCGGTGGAGGCGCTGGCAGGGCTGAGCGCGTCACCCACCCGTCCGCACGACGGGCGGCGGATCGGCGGGAGCGACTATCCAGGCGCCTCGTTGACCCCGATGTGGTTCGCTTCCCACAGCTTGACGCCCCCGAGGATCCCGGCTGTGTTGTCGACGATGGTCACGTCGCCATCGAGTTGGTCGCGATCGACCCGGCGGGAGTTCCCTCCCCCGATGTAGAGGTGGTCGAAGAACATGAGCGCCCGCAGATTGACGATGGCCCGGTGCACGCGCTTGTTCCAGCGCTCCTCGCCGATCTCCTTGCGCGTCGCCTCTCCCAGCTGATCGTTGTAGGTCTCGCCCTTCCGGAACGGTTGATGGGCGATCTCGAGATGGGGCATGAGCTGACCCTGGTAGAACAGGCCGGATCCGAATCCGGTGCCCAGGGTGATGACCAGCTCCAGCCCGTCGCCGCACACCACCGCCGCGCCCTGGATGTCAGCGTCGTTGGCCACCTTGGTCGGGAGCTCGAAGGCCACGGACAACGCCGACGCCAGGTCGAACCCCGCCCACAGCGTTGCCAGCTCGGGGTCCACCGCACTCCCCGGCCCGCTCTTGGTCGAGAAATGCGGGGCGGACAGGACCAGACCGTCGCGCACCATGCCCGGGAACCCCACCGAGGCGCGCTCCGCCGCCGGCAACGGCGCCGCCAGCTTGGTCAGCACGGACACCAGCTTGGCGGGGGGAAGCGGGTAGGTGGTGGGGACCTTCACCCTGTCCGCCACCATGGCACCTCCGGCGTCGAGCACGGACGCCTTCAGACCGGTGCCGCCGATGTCCACCGCCAGGGTGAACGGATGGCGGGCCTCGGCCGAATCCCCGGGCTCCGGCCGCTCGCTGGCCCGGCCGCCGGGCCCCTTCGATTGCTCGTCGTCGCTCATGGCCACACGCTAGGCCCCCCGACCGTGCCACAGTCGCACTCACGGAGCCGTTGCCATTAGCGTCAACCTCCGTGACCGATCAGCCCTGGCCCGGAGATGCCTGTTCCCTCGTCGATGCGTTCCGGGCCGGGACCCTCAGTCCGATCGAGGCCCTCGGTGCGTCGCTGGCGGCCATCGACTCCTCGGACCTCAACGCCTTCAGCCATGTGGACGTCCAAGCTGCCCGTAGCACTGCGGCACAGGCCGACGTCTCCCTCCCCTTCGGTGGGGTGCCCGTCGGCATCAAGGAGCTCGAATCGGTTGACGGTTGGCCCGCCACCGAAGCCTCGCTCGTGTTCAAGGATCGCATCGCCGACCATGACTCCACCCAGGTAACCCGGTTGCGGGCGGCCGGGGCCGTCCTGGCCGGCCAGACCACTGCCTCGGAATTCGGCGGCATCAACTGCACCCATACCAAGCTGCACGGAACCACTCGCAATCCGTGGAACCTCGAGCGGACCCCGGGTGGGTCGTCGGGCGGTTCGGCAGCCGCCGTAGCCGGGGGGCTGATCCCGATTGCCAGCGGCGGCGACGGCGGGGGTTCGATCCGCATTCCGGCCGGGTTCACCGGGCTGTTCGGGCTCAAGTCGACCTTCGGCCGGATTCCGAAAGGGCCAGCGACCCTGCAGCCGCCGCTGACCGTGGTGGTGGGCTGCGTGTCGCGGTCGGTGCGGGACACCGCCCGCTGGTTCGACGTGTGCAACGGCTTCGACCCCCGGGACACCCTGAGCCTGCCCCGCGTGCAGGGCTGGGAAGCCGGGCTCGACAGCTTCGATCTGACCGGCAAACGGGCGGTGGTCTCGATCGACCTGGGGGCGGCCATTGTCGAGCCCCGCGCCACGGCCCTGTTGGTCGAGATGGCCGAGGCGCTGATGGCGGCCGCGGGGCTGCGCCGCGTCGACGTCGCCGTCGAACTGCCCCAGGCCGGCCTCGAATGGGCCATGTCCAATCTGATCGGCCTCGCCGGGGCACTCGGGGACCGCTATCCGGAGTGCAACGACGACCTGACACCGGAGATCCAGCTAGGCATGAACCTCGCCACCCACCACCTCAACGTGCAGACCGCCGGGGCCACTGAGATGTTCCGCATCGAGGTCAACGAGCGCATGGCCGACGTGTTCGACCAGGCCGACTTCGTCTTCGCCGCGGCCAACCCCGACGTCGCCTTCGCCGCCGCCGGGCCGATGCCCACCACCGTCGGGGATGTCGATCTCATCACCGCGCACGGCTTCGACAAGGCCATCGGCAACAACGGCGCCTTGACCATCCCGGCCAATCTGACCGGTAACCCGGCGGTGTCCATCCCGGCGGGCTCGGTCGACGGATTGCCGGTGGGGTTGCAGGTGATCGGCCGTCACCACGAGGAGCAGCTCCTCCTGGATCTCGCCCGCATCGCCGAGCGCGAGCGACCGTGGCCGATGACGGCCCCTGCCGCACCCTTGTGACGGCGGCGGGCTGCGTCCGCCTACCCACCGGCCCGCCCACCCACCGGCCCACCGGCCCGACCATCGAGAGGAGTCCGCCGTGCGCATCGACCTGTGGGTGCCCACCGCCAGCCCATTCTCCACGCCCGAACTGCTGGCGCTGATCGGGGCAGAGGCGGAGCAGCGCGGCATCGGAACCATCTGGGTGGGCGAGCACGTGGTGCTCTTCGAGGAGTACGCCTCGTCGTACCCGTACGCCGAGGACGGTCGAATCCCCGCCCCGGCAGGCAGCGGCCTGCTCGAGCCCCTCAACACCCTCTCCTTTCTGGCCGCCCACACCGCGACGGTCCGGCTCGGGACGGCGATGGTGCTGCTGCCGCAACGGAACCCGGTGTACACGGCCAAGGAGGTCTCGACCCTGGACTGGCTCTCGAATGGCCGGATGGACTTCGGCGTCGGTGTCGGCTGGCTGGAAGAGGAGTTCGACGCCGTCAACGTCTCGTGGCCCCATCGTGGCAAGCGGGCCGACGAGTACCTCGAGGTGCTCTCCACCCTGTGGTGCGACGAGACCTCCGCCTTCGAGGGCGAGTTCTACTCCCTCAACCCCTGCTCCATGTTCCCCAAGCCCGTGCAACGACCCCACCCCCCCATCCACATCGGCGGCGAGAGTGACGCAGCGCTGCGGCGGGTCGCTCGCGCCGGTCAGGGCTGGCACACCTTCAACCGGACGCCCGACGAGCTGGCCGGGCCCCTGGCCAGGCTGGACGGCCTCCTGGCCGAGCACGGCCGCAGCCGCACCGAGGTGACCATCACCGTGTGCCCCTACTTCCAACCCCTGGACGCCGCCATCGCCGGGCGCTACGCCGAGGCCGGGGCGGACGCGGTGGCCGCCCTACTCATCCCCTTCGGGCCCGACGGCGTGCGCAAGGCCCTCGACGACCTGCAGCCGGTCATCGACCTCGCCGCTTCATCCTGACGCTTCCCTTGCCGGCCGGGGCAAAGCCCGGTGCCCGCGCCGGTCAGCCGTGCATGGAGACCGGGAGCGACTCCATGCCACGCAGGACGACATTGGACTTGTAGGTCACGTCGTCGGCGGCCAGGGCCAGGCCCGGAGCCCGACGAGCCAGCGAGGCCAGTGCCACCTGGGTCTCCATGCGGGCCAGCGGGGCGCCGAGACAGTGGTGGATCCCGAACCCGAATCCGAGGTGGTTGTTGGGGGTCCGGGTCACGTCGAAC
>DASZGT010000266.1:0-12028 GCA_035938575.1 Acidimicrobiales bacterium | reverse complement strand
CAGCAGCGCCTCGATGGCGTCCGGGTCCACCGGCCGGGAGAAGATGAAGCCCTGCCCCCGGTCGCACAGCTCGTTGCGCAGTCCTTCGAGCTGGGAGTCGTCCTCGATGCCCTCGGCCAGGGTCACCAGGCCCAGGGTGCGACCCAGCTCGACCAGGGTGTGGATGAGCGCAGCGGAGTCAGGGGTCCCGTCCATCTCGGCCACGAACGAGCGGTCGATCTTGAGCACGTCGACCGGGAACTGGCGCAGGTAGGCCATCGACGAGTAGCCGGTGCCGAAGTCGTCGATGGCGATCATCACCCCGATCTCCTTCAGCCTCTTGAGGCGGGAGACGGTGGCGTTGGCATCCTTCATGAGGGTGGACTCGGTGACCTCGATGACCAGGGACCGGGGATCGAGGCCGCTCCGGGTCAGGGCCTCTTGGACGTGGTCCACGAGGGTGTCGGCCTCGAGCTGGCGCATGGACACGTTGACCGACATCGTGGTGGCGTAGCCCATCCGCTGCCAGCTGGCTGCCTGGGCACAGGCCTCCTGGAGGACCCACCGTCCTACCTCGACGATCATGCCGCTGTCCTCGAGCACCGGGATGAAGTCGTCGGGGGAGATGACCCCTTTGGTCGGGTGCTGCCAGCGGATCAACGCCTCGACCCCATGGATCGCCACGCTGTCGAGGTCGAAGATGGGCTGGTAGAGGAGGAAGAACTGTGAATCGGCGAGGGCCGAGTCGAGGTCGGACTTGAGGGCCAGGCGGTCAACCGCAGCCGACTGCATGGCCGGCTCGAAGACCACCGAGATCCCCCGACCTCCGGCCTTGGCCCGGTACAGGGCGATGTCGGCGTCCCGGAGGAGCTCCTGGGCCGAGGGCCGGTCGCCGGTGGCGATCCCGATGCTGGCGGTCACCGTGATCGGGAGCCCCTCGTACCCCACGACCTCGAACGGCTCGGCCAGTATTTCTCGGATGCGCTCGGCGACCATCTGCGGGCCCGCGGCCAATGAGGCTCCTTCGGCCAGGATGACGAACTCGTCGCCTCCCAACCGTCCCACGGTGTCGCTGGCCCGCAGGATGGCGGCGAACCGTCCGGCCACCGCCTGGAGGAGGTTGTCCCCCGCCTCGTGGCCGAGGGAATCGTTGGCGTCCTTGAAGTTGTCCAGATCGATGAAATAGGCCGCCACCGGCTCGAGGGTCCGACGGGACCGGACCAGCATCTGCTCGGCCCGGTCGAGGATCAATTGGCGATTGGCCAACCCGGTGAGCGGATCGTGCAGGGCCCGATGGGCCAGCAGGGCTTCGAACTCCTTGCGCTCGGTGATGTCCCGGATGTGGGCCACGTACCCGGCCACCGAAGGCCGGTCCATCTGATTGGTGACGACCGCCTCGACGTCCCGCCAGCCTCCGTTGCGCTGCTCCATTCGGAACTGGAGCAGGACGGTGCCGGGGCCGTGGGCCTCGAACTGGGCCCCCAGCCGGCTCCGCACCCGGTCGCGGTCGTCGGGATGGACGAAGTCGGTGCCGAGGCGGCCGACCAGATCCGTCGGCACGAAGCCGAGCAGCTCGGTGATGGCCGGGCTGACGTAGGTGCATTCACCGGCCGCGCCCATCACCATGGTGGTGTCCGACGAGTTCTGGATGAGGGAGCGGAACCGGTCCTCGCTCAGGCGCATCGAGGCCTCGGCTTCCTCCTTCTGCTGGGCGGTGGCGCCGGCCATGCGAATGATGAAGAACAGAACGAAGGCCCCCATCAACGCCAACGCGTTGGACTGGGACAGCGAGAGCACGGACGGCATCACGTGTTGCCAGATGAGCAACTGCCCGACGCCGATGCACACCAGACTCCAGAAGGCGGTGATCCGCCAGACCTTCGAACCCACAAAGGCCACGTTCTCGAGGGCCAGAAAGGCGAAGGCCCCCGACAGCACCGGTCCCCACCCGGTCAGGTAGATCACCGCGGTGACCCCGGCCGCCTGAGGGGCGATGCGAAGGTGCAGCCGCAATCGTGAAGGATGAACGCTGTACAGGTGGTTGACCACCAGACTGGTGGCGGGCACGGCGATGAAGACGGCCACCCACAGCCACGCCGACTCGTGAACGATCAAGCCGAATCGCATGAGCAGCAGGAGGGCGACCAAGGCCACGGGACCCATGAGATAGGCCAGGTGAGTCGGCTTCAACCGGAATCGGGGCTCCTGGGGTTGACCACCCGCGCCCTCCCCACCCGCGACCACCGGCGGGGCCGGCCCTCGTTCGTGGGATGGCGTGGCCATCATGTCCGACATTGCAGTTCCGGCCTCCCGTGCGTCTGCTGTCCCTAGTGTCGACCGATCCACTCGCCAACTTGAACGGAGGCGCCTGCGGCTCGGCCCACGCCACCCACCCCTTGGCGTCAGCGCAACTGGGATGCGGCCCGGCCGGAGTACAGAGGAAGGTCCAGGTAGCTGCGGATCCCAGGCTCGGCGGCAACCACGGCCGGCACGGCGCTCACGCAGTGGGTTGCCGTGGCGACCACGCCCGGGTTGCGCCGGAGGCCGGCGGCCACGGAGGCAGGGTGCAGGCCCCGGAAGGTGACCTGGGTCGATGGGTCGCCGGTGACCTCGATTTCGAAGCGCTCTCCCTCCGGCCCGAACGTCCAGGCCGGATCGAGATGGTCGTCCCCCATGAACCAATTGGTCCGCACCGTGATCACGGATTGCCCCCGGACCCGTCCCTCCCAACAGAACTTCTGGGCGGCGATCCGGCCTGGCCCGATGGTCCCGATGGGCGACCCGATCGGAGCGGTGGCCACTGCAACCTCGTGGGTCACGACCACTTCGGCGTCGAGGTCGAACCCGAGCGCGTGGCCCATCATGGCGATGGACTGGCCGAAGCCGTCGCCCAGGATGGCCGGCATCAGGCTCGCCGCGGCCTCCTCGGGTGTCTTGCCGAACAGCATGATGTCACCCACGACCGCCGGCGCACCGTAGCTTCTGATGTCCGAGAACTCCTCGGCGCGCACGTGCGTGATGGACTGCGACAGTGCAGACACGGCCAGCGGGAAGCGCTCCGTGATGCCTCCCGGGTGAATCCCCGTGCCGTGGATGGTCGTCCCGCCCGTGACGCACGCCGCCTCGATGAGGGATTCGTCGCGGCCGCCGGGGAAGAACCAGCCCAATGGGGTCACCACGTTCTTTCCCGACGCCAGGAGTCGGGCGACCACCGGCGGATCAGCCATGATCGGGGAGTAGATGACGCAGTCGGCATCGAGGGCGATGAGCTCGTCGACAACGTTGGTGGCCACGACGCCCAGCGGCGTGCCGCCGCACAGTTCACCCACATCGCGGCCGGCTTTGTCGGCGCTGTGGACCCAGCACCCGACCAGCTCCAGTTCGGGGTGGGCGACGACCCCGGCGATCGCCGCCTGACCGACGCCGCCGGTGGCCCACTGGATGATCCGTAGTGCCATGCCCGTCCCCCTGTTCGGTCGCCTCGTGCCCGTCTGCCCGGGCCCGGGCCTGGTGCCCGGATGCGACCGAGGTGCAGGCTAGGCGCACTCTGCCCGCTACCCCCGCGTCGTCAT
This sequence comes from Acidimicrobiales bacterium, assembly GCA_035938575.1. Taxonomy (GTDB): domain Bacteria; phylum Actinomycetota; class Acidimicrobiia; order Acidimicrobiales; family RAAP-2; genus Bog-756. The sequence goes on along the minus strand of DASZGT010000266.1, from coordinate 8,477 downwards.
CAGCCATGGCCGAATATGTGGGGAACATGTCATTGACGCCTTTGCCGGGGCCAGTCAGGCTGGCTCCATGAAGCTGCGGAGCGTTGTCATTGTCGCCTTCCCGGGGATGCAGTCGCTCGATGCCGTGGGGCCCTATGAGGTGTTCTCCGGCGCCACCCAGGCCGCCCTCGCCCTGGGCCGTGGCGGAGGCTACCGGGTGACGCTGGCGGCCAACGGGGGACAGCCGGTCCGGGCCGAGAGCGGCCTGGGTCTGTGCACGGAACCGCTGCCTGACCCCACCGACCGGATCGACACCCTGGTGCTCCCCGGCGGTCAGCAGGCGCAATCGGCACGGAGCGATGAGGCGCTGATGTCGTGGATCAAAGCGGTGGCACCGCGCTGTCGTCGAGTGGCGACCGTCTGCACCGGTGCCTTCCTGGCCGCGGAGGCCGGGCTGTTGGACGGCCGTCGGGTCACCACCCACTGGGCCAGCGCCGACAAGCTGGCCACCGCGTTCCCGGGCCTCCACGTCGATGCCGACCCGATCTACATCCGAGACGGCAAGTTCTGGACCAGTGCCGGTGTCACGGCCGGCATCGACCTGGCCCTGGCCCTGGTTCACGACGACCTGGGCACCGAGGTGGCCCAGACGGTTGCGCGCTGGCTGGTGATGTTCCTGCATCGCCCGGGTGGACAGACGCAATTCGCCTCACCCGTGTGGGTGCCTCGTGCCGAGCGCTCGGCGGTGCGGGCCGTGCAGAACGTGGTGGAAGCCTCGCCCGGGGGCGATCATCGGTTGTCCACCATGGCCTCTGCGGCCGCCATGAGCGTGCGGCATTTCTCCCGCGTGTTCGATGCCCAAGTGGGCGAGACCCCGGGACGGTTCGTCGAGCGGGTGCGCCTCGAAGCCGCCCGCCGTGAGTTGGAGACCACCGACGACACGCTCGACTGCATCGCCACCCGCTGCGGGTTCGGCACGGCCGAGACGCTCCGTCGGGTCTTCCAACGGCGCATCAGTGTCCCACCCGACTCCTACCGACGGCGCTTCCGCGTCGTCGCCGACGAAAGGACGCCTGCGTGACCGACAACCTGGAGGTCGCCATACCCCTCTTTCCCGAGATGACAGCTCTGGACGCCATCGGGCCCTACGAGGTCCTGCAACGAATTCCCTCGATCGACGTCATCTTCATCGGCCACCAACGGGGCGAGATCCGCACCGACAACGGCATGCTCGGCCTGACCGTCGACCGCAGTTTCGACGAGCTGCCCGAACCGGACATCATCGTGTTCCCCGGCGGCGTCGGCACCCGCCCCATCCAACAGCAGGAGAAGATCCTCGAATGGGTCCGCCACGCCCACGCCACCACGCTGATGACCACCTCGGTGTGCAGTGGATCGTTGGTGCTGGGCGCCGCCGGCCTCCTGGACGGACTCACCGCCACCACGCACTGGTCGTGCTACCCCGAGCTCGAAGCGGTGGGCGCCCTGCCCACGGCCCAACGGGTCGTGGAGCACCTGGACCGGCGGATCATCACTGCCGCCGGTGTCTCGAGCGGCATCGACATGGCCCTGCGGCTGGTCGAGCTCCTGGTGGACCGGACCGCGGCGGAGGCCGCGCAGCTGATGATCGAGTACGACCCCCAGCCCCCCACGGACTGCGGGGCAGTGTCCAAGGCCGACGACACCGTCATCACCCGGGTCGTTGAATACGCCCAGCTCCGGCGGTAGGGCTGGTCCGAGCCGGCGGCCTGTCTCCGGGGTGGCCGTCCGCACGGCGCCGGGCTTCCCCTGGGTGACGGCAACCCGCGCCCGGGGTGCACCGTGTCCGCATTACGCTCTGGGGTGAAAGCTGTTGCGCAATTGCGCACCACACGACCATCGCTGGAGCGGCCATGCGACGACGGATGATGAACGGCAAGATCCACCGCGCTCGTGTCACCGACGCCGACCTCAACTACGTCGGTTCGATCTCGATCGACCCCAATCTGCTCAAGGCCGCCGACATCGTCCCCAATGAGCAGGTCGCCGTATACAACCTGATGAACGGGGCCCGGTTCGAGACGTATGCCATCGAGGGGACGGAGGGGCAGATCTGCCTCAACGGGGCCGCCGCCAGATTGGCGGAGGTCGGCGACCTGGTGATCATCGTGACCTTCGCCGATGTAGAGGACGACGAGCTGGGCGGCCACGAACCGAGCATCGTGGTGGTCGACGAGGAGAATCGGCCCGTCGACCTGGTCGACTGAGCGGAGCGGATTCTCCGGCCCCGGCGGCTCGTGACCACCCGGCCGTCCCGATCTGGGTCGTGGGGCTGGGCCATCGTCGCCGAGGTCCGGATCGCCCTCGCCGGGCAGGCCAGCCTCACAGGGGTGAGGGCCACCCGCCCGGTGTGAACGTCGAGTGACGCTTCAGGGTCATCCGACCGTGCCGGTCATCCGATCCGGACCTCGTGCTCAGGACCGGCCGATCGGCCGCAGGCCATCGGACCCGCCGAGCGAATCTCCAGGCTGACCGTTCAGGGCTATCGTCCCTGGTCGGGGCGACCTTTGTGGGTGCGATCCACCTCGCTATACTCTCTAGGGTCTGAAACGCGCGGTTCAGGGGCCAAGGGTTGGATGACCACTCTTGACATCCGGTCAACAGTGAGGGCACACCATGGGCGTTCTGCATGGTGGGGATGCGCATCGACGATGGGGGCGGTTGGGTGAGCGACTGGGCAAGGGATTCCGTGACCGATTGGATACGTGGGTTGAAGGAGTGGGGCCTGTGGTTGATGGGCGACTCCCCGCTGCCGGCCAGGCGCTCGAGGCTGATGCTGTTCGCGACAGTCCTGGTGGCGGCCCTGCTCTCCGTGGGTGTCGTGGCGGCGTATCGGAGCCCGGCTCTGAGCACGAAAGCCACCGCGCAAAGCCATGGCTCCGGAGCCGTGCCCGCCCTGCCCTACATGGCCACGCCCCCGACCACCGCGGCGTCGAAAGCGGCCCGCACGAGCCCGACGATCACAACCGCCCCGGCCTATGGGACCCGGTCCCGGTCGGGCCGGAGGGGGAGTAGGAACGGGCAGGCTCCTGTCGGCTCTGCAGCCGCGAGCACCGGCACCGGGACGACCAGCACGACGCCGGCGGCCTCCAGTCACCCGGCGGCGTCCGCCGCCCCGCCGGCGGCCCCGAGCGCTGTCGTGCCGCCGAACTCCGGGACACCATCGGCTGTCCCCAAGCTCGACTCGCCGGCACCGAATGGGACCCCACCCAATGCGCCGACCGGCGCCAAGGCCAGCGCCGGCGTGGGGTCGGCCCGGGTCACCTGGACGGCCCCGTCTTCAAATCAGAACCTGAACGTGACGGGCTACAACGTCTACGTGGGGACCCGGAAAGGTGGTGAGGGAGCCTCACCGGTCAACGGCACCTCGCCGGTCACCGGCACCTCGCTGGTCGTCTCCGGCCTGGCTGCGGGCACGCCGCACTACTTCACGGTGCGGGCCGTCAACGGCGCAGGGGTGTCGTCGGCATCGAACGAGACGTCGGCCGTTCCGAGCACCGCCTACAAGATGGTGGGCTCCCTTTCCGGCCCGGTCGTGGGAATGGCCTCCAACCCGCAGGGATCCGGCTACTGGCTGGTGAACTCGTTGGGTGACATCTCCACCCACGGAGCCGTGACCAACTTCGGCTCCACGTCCTCACTGCAGCTGAATGCCCCGATCGAGGCCATCGTCGCCACTCCCGACGGCCAGGGCTACTGGGAGATCGCTCGCGACGGGGGCATCTTCGCATTCGGCGATGCGCGCTTCTACGGCTCGATGGGCGGCACGCCGCTCAACGCTCCCGTCGTCGGCCTCACCCCCACTCAGGACGGCAAGGGCTACTGGGAGGTCGGCGCCGACGGCGGCATCTTCGCCTTCGGCGATGCGCAGTTCTACGGGTCGACGGGCGGCTGGCGGCTGAACCGGCCGGTGGTCGGCATGGCGCTCGATGTCAGCGGCGGAGGCTACTGGGAGGTCGCCAGTGACGGCGGCATCTTCGCCTTCGGCAACGCCCCCTATGCCGGCTCGACGGGCGGCCAGGTGTCCACCAGCCCTGTGGTCGGCATGGCCCTCGACCCCGCCACCAACGGCTATTGGGTGGTGGCTGACAACGGGACCGTCTCGAACTTCGGCGGCGCACCCTTCGAGGGGCCGAACGCGACGGTCCCGCTCAATGCGCCGATCGGCGGGATGAACGTCGATCAGATCACAGGTGGCTACTGGCTGGTGAGCTGGGACGGCGGGATCTTCGCCTTTGGAGCCCCCTTCCTCGGAGCCGGCTGAACCCGCTTCCGACCTCGGAGGTACCAGGGACCGCCGCACCCGGCGCCCCAGACGCCAGGCGGCATTCGCTGCTGTCGTCATGCACCCGACAGACCAATGAGCTGGAGCTTCAGCCGCCCACCACCCGCCCGAGGGCCCGCGAACGCCAGGTCGATCTCCCGGTTCGCTCCTCGGCCCGGTCGGCGCTGGCGGCCAGCAGCAGTCCGGCATTGATGCCGAGGTACCGCAGTGGTTCGGGCTCCCACCGCCTCGAACGGTGCCCGACCCAGGGCAGGGCAGTGAGCTCGGTGTCCCGACCCAGGATCAGGTCGCGCAGCGTCCGCCCGGCCAGGTTGGTGGTGGACACACCGTCTCCGACATAGCCCCCCGCCCACGCTCGGCCGGCGACGCGGTCGAGCCCGACCGAGGGGAACCAGTCGCGGGCGATCCCCAACGGGCCGCCCCACCGGTGGGTGACCTCGGCTTCGGCCAGGGCGGGGAAGAGATCCACCAGCGCCACCTGCAACGACTCGTGGACGTCCCCGTGGCGGTCGAACCTCGGTCTGATGGCCGAACCGAAGTGGTACGGCGCCCCCCGGCCACCGAAGGCCATCCGCCCATCGGCCGTGCGCTGCCCGTAGATGATGAGGTGACGATGGTCGGCGAACGTCTCCCTTCCGGCCAGGCCGGCCTCGGCCCAGAACGCGTCGGGGAGGGGATCGGTGGCGATCATGAGGGAGTAGACCGGGACCAGGGTCCGGTCCTCACCCTCGAGCGTCCGGGTGTACCCCTCCGTGGCCCTGACCGTGATGGCGGCCGTGACCCTGCCCCGGTCGGTCTCCACGGCCCCGGTGCGGATGGCTTGCGCCGCGGTCTGCTCGTAGATGGCAACGCCCCGCTGCTCCACCACCTCGGCCAGTCCCCGGACCAGGCGGGCGGGGTCCACGGCGGCGCAGTGCGGGGTATAGGTCCCACCCAGGATCCCGGTGGCCCCCACCATGGCCGAGGCCTCGGCGGCCGAGAGGAAGCGGAGGCTGTCGTCATCGACCCCCGCCGCCCGGGCGGCGGCGACCTCGTGCCGGGCGCGCTCGAGTTGGACGCCGGTGCGGGCCAGCACCACCGTCCCCCCCGGGGCGAAGTCGCAATCGATGTGCTCGACGCGGACCACCCGGCCCACCTCTTCGAGCGTCGACTCCATGGCGAGGCGCATGGCCGCTCCGGCGCCGGCGCCGGCCACCGTGTCGAGGCGTTCCCCCGACACCGCGAACAGCGCCGAGCACCACCCTCCGTTCCGGCCTGACGCTCCGAACCCGACCACATCCCGCTCGATGACGGCGATCCGCAGGGTGGGGTCGGCTTCGGCCAGGTAGTAGGCCGCCCACAACCCGGTGAAGCCGCCGCCCACCACGGCCACGTCGACATCGATGTCACCCGGGAGGGGCGCCCGCATGGCGACTGGCTGGGGGAGCCGGTCCCACCACAGGGAGAGGGCTCGATAGCGCTCGCCCGATGGCGGGCTCAGACCTGCTTCCACGCTTCGGTCAGCACCGACTGCAGGATGGAGGTCATCACCTCGAACTCCTCCTCGCCACAGGTCAGTGGGGGAGCGAGCTGCACCACCGGATCACCACGGTCATCAGCCCGGCAGATCAATCCGGCGTCGTAGAGGGCATGGGAGAGGAAGCCGCGCAGGAGACGCTCGGCCTCGTCATCGTCGAAGGTCTCCCGGGTGTCCTTGTCCTTGACCAACTCGATGCCGTAGAAGTAGCCGGCTCCCCGCACGTCGCCCACGATGGGCAGGTCCCTGAGGGTGTCGAGTGACGCCCTGAAGGCCGACTCGTTCTGGCGGACGTTGGCGAGCAGTCCCTCCTTCTCGAACACGTCGATGTTGGCCAAGGCCACCGCCGCACTCACCGGATGGCCGCCGAAGGTGATGCCGTGCAGGAAGCTCTCGCCGTGGAGGAACGGCTCGATCAGCCGGTCGCTGACGGCCAGGGCCCCGAGGGGGGAGTAGCCGCTGGTAAGTCCCTTGGCCATGGTGACCATGTCAGGCTCGTAGTCGTAGCGCTCCGCCCCGAACCAGTGCCCCAGTCGGCCGAAGGCGCAGATGACCTCGTCGGAGACGAGCAGGACCCCGTACCGGTCGCAGATCTCCCGCACCCTCCGGAAGTAGCCGGGGGGAGGCGGGAAGCAACCACCGGCGTTCTGCACCGGCTCGAGGAACACGGCGGCCACGCTCCTCGGCCCTTCCATCAGGATGGCCTCCTCGATGGCGTCAGCGGCCCACCGACCGAACGCCTCCAGGTCGTCGGCGAAGTACTTGGCCCGGTAGAAGTTGGTGTTGGGCACCTTGACCGCGCCGGGCACCAGCGGTTCGAACGGTGTCTTGATGTCGGTGACGCCGGTGATGGAGAGGGCCCCCATGGTGGCTCCGTGGTAGGCGATGTTGCGGCTGATCACCTTGGTGCGTTCGGGCTGCCCGATGACCCGGAAGTACTGGCGCGCCAGCTTCCACGCTGACTCCACGGCCTCCGAGCCACCGGTGGTGAAGAAGATGCGATTGCAGTCGCCCGGAGTCAGGTCGGCCAGCCGCTCGGCGAGCTCGACCGCCATCGGGTGGGCGTAGCTCCAGATCGGGAAGTAGGCCAGCGTGCCGGCCTGTCGGGCCGCCGCTTCGGCCAACTCGGTGCGACCGTGGCCCACCTGGCTGGTGAACAGCCCGGACAGCCCGTCGAGGTAGCGCTTGCCGTGCTGGTCGTAGACCCACACGCCCTCGCCCCGCACGATGACCGGGATCTGGTGGCCGGGCTCAGCCGACAGCCGGGTGAAGTGCATCCACAGGTGGCGGTGCGCACTCTCCTGCAGGGTCTCATTGGAAAAGTCCGTCATCGGGTCCCCCAGGCGTAGGTCTGTTTGGTCAGCTTCAGGTACATGAACGTCTCGGTGTCCCGTACGCCGGGAATCTGGCGGATCACACCGTTGAGCAGCTGGAGCAGGGCGTCCTCGTCCTCGCACACCAGCTCCACCAGGATGTCGAAGGAGCCTGTGCACATCACCACGTAGTCGATGTCCGGCACCGCCGAGAGGCGGTCGGCCACCGTGCGCGCATCGCCGTCGGCCCTGATGCCGACCATGGCCTGGCTGTGGAATCCCACCTGGAGGGGATCCGTGACGGCCACGATCTGCATGATCCCGGCGTCGCGCATCCGCTGCACGCGTTGGCGCACAGCAGCCTCCGAGAGGCCCACCGCGGTGGCAATGGATCCGTAGGTACGACGGCCGTCCTGTTGGAGTTGCTCGACGATGGCCTTGTTCAGGTCGTCGAGCACGCTGTTGGCGGACAGCGAAGGGACAGGCGGGCCCGAGGTCAACCGCCCGGTCCCCGGGTCCGGGCTGCGCCCGCGCGCGCGTCTCTGGGGTCGGTCATACACGCTCCGTTATATCAGTTAGAGCGGAATCTGTGCCAAAATTCAATCGATTTCGCAGCAGAAGGGAAAAACGTCCCAGAAAACGCTTGTCTGCCGTCGATTCTTCGGCCACTATGACCTACCAGACAGTCGTGGAGACATGGTCGAGGCGCCCTCGGGTGGCAGATCCGGGCGGTGGTTCGAGTTCCCTGGGGAGGGTCCGTGAGCAGTCAGAAATCGGAGCGGGGCACGGGACGGCGGGCCGTGTCGAACTTCGTGGGGGGCAAGTATGTAGAGGCCGAGGGCGGGTCCATGTCCATGCTGGTCGATCCCAGCACCGGCGAGGAGTACCTCGAGGCCCCGGTGTCCGGGCCCGAGGACGTGGACCTGGCCATGGCGGCGGCCGCGGCGGCCTTCCCCGAATGGCGTGAGGCCACGCCCTCCGAGCGCAGCCTGGCCCTCTTCCGCATCGCCGACGCCTTCGAGGCCAGGGGGGAGGAACTGGTGCGCGTCGAGAGCGAGAACACCGGCAAGCCGATCGCCGTGACCATGGCCGAGGAGCTGCCCCAACTGGTCGACCAGGTCCGCTTCTTCGCCACCGCCGCCCGCCACCTCGAGGGCAAGTCGGCCGGCGAGTACATGAAGGACCACACCTCGTTCATCCGGCGGGAGCCGATCGGCGTGTGCGCAGCGGTCACGCCGTGGAACTACCCATTGATGATGGCGGTGTGGAAATGGGCCCCGGCCTTGGCCGCCGGCAACACCATGGTGCTCAAGCCGTCGGACACCACTCCGGCCTCGTCCCTGCT
>DASZGT010000265.1:0-41882 GCA_035938575.1 Acidimicrobiales bacterium | reverse complement strand
GACGACATCGCCGCCGCTGCGGAGTTCCTGACCGGGCCGCAGTCGACGTTCATCACGGGCACGGATCTGCTCGTCGACGGCGGCGTGGTTGCCTCGCTGGCCGTCCCTGACGAGGTGGTCCTGCCTCCCCCGTCGTAGGCCATTCCATGCCTGCGTCTACAACGGCCAGTCAGCTCAGAGCGGCCGCTAGAGCTACCACCTGCGCGGAGCGAAATTCTTGCGACACTCCCGCCTTTGGTTGGACCACATCGAATCCGTGGAATGCGCCCTCCACCACGTTCAGTTGGCACTCGACACCCGCCGCTCTGAGACGGTCCGCATAGGCAACGTCTTCCTCATAGAAGAGATCCAGCGTTCCCACCCCAATCCACGCCGGCGGCACGTGACCCAGGTCGTCGAAACGGGCTGGCGCAGCCAACCCGCTGACCTCGCTGCTTCCCAAAGGATGACCCAAATAGGACTGCCAGCCGAATCGGTTGGCTTTGGTGTTCCACAATCTCAGATTCCTCTCGTCGACATCGAGGCGGGTCGCCGTACGGTCGTCGAGCATGGGGTAGGCCAGAAGTTGAAAGACAACCTGTACCTCTCCGCGCTCGCGAGCGAGCAGCGCCAACGCAGCTGCGAGTCCCCCGCCGGCACTCGCCCCACCGACGGCGATGCGCGTCGAATCGACATCCGGCTGATTGGTGAGCCAGGCCAAAGCGTCGTAGCAATCGTGAAGAGGAACTGGAAACTGCCGTTCCGGCGCGAGCCGGTAGTCGACGGCGACAACGATGATCCCGAGCTCTTGGGCGAAACGGCGACACAGTGCATCGTCTTGGCCCGCTGTGCCGATCACATAGCCGCCGCCATGAATCCAAAGCAGCGCCGGCAGAGGATGCTCGCTCGGTGCAGGCCGGTGCACCCGCACCGAGATGGCGGCCACGGCCTTCACCTCAACGCCCTTTGCCGGCATTTTGGCTGGCAGCCCGCCGAGCAACCGAATCGGTTTCAGTGTCCGCGCACTGACCGCAGCGCGTGGCAACCATCGGGCGACACGACGAAGATCGGGGTGGAAGTCGTCGACAACCCTCATGATGGGGCGCCCCCACGGCAGTGGCAGGTCACAGGCGCTCAGTCACGGGCTTCGTCCGCTCGGAGGCATCCGGGGTGAAGGCACGGATCATGCCGTCCTGGGAGTAGGAGGCCAGCAGCTCGCCTGCTTCGGTGAACACCTGGCCCCGGACAAACGCCATGCCGCTCCCCACCTGGACGCTCTCGTGGTGGTAGAGGAGCCAGCCGTCCCACCTCACCGGTTCGTGGAAGGTCACCGAGATGGCCATGACGCCGGTGGAGAGCTCGTCATGGGCCATCGACGTACCGACCCCCTGGTGTGGCCGCATGGTGGTCGAGATGGAAAGGTGCCCGGTGAAATGGGCGATCAGGGCTTTGGCCAATGCCGGTTCTTCCGGGACGAGTGAATAGTGGAGCCACGCGTCGAGAGTGGGGGGGCCGACGTCTTCGGGGTCATCGGGATCGCGCACCCCGTCAAGACGCAGCTCGCGCCCTTCCATGGGCATCGGGCACGGGATGGCGTCCAGCGGCGGACATACCGACGGTATGGCGGCCGCATGCCTGATGACGTCGGCATGCTCGACGTCCATGAGGACGGTCACCGATGCGCAGCGTCGCTCACCCTGGACGACACTGACCACCGCACTGGCAAAGGTTCGACCTTCGTGGAGTACGTCGACGTCGAACCGGAGTGGGCGCTCGTCGTCCACCACCCTAAGGAACACCGCATGGGCGGAGCGCGCCGTGTGGCTCGGGAAGGTCTTGGAGCAGGCGACGATGGCCTGGGCGAGCAGTTGGCTGCCGTCGACAACACGACGGCCCCCTCCATCACTGACGCCCCAGAATCGACGGATCCCCGCCGGCTCGACATCGAAGATCTCGAGCATTCTGGCCACGGACGACACACGTGGCGCTACCGGTTGGCGGCCACTCATCGTCCGGAGACAGGAGGATTGGCCACACCAACCTGGATCTGGACGGCATCCTGATAGAAGGCGACGTAGCCGGCCAGCCGCGCTACCTCGGGATAGGGATCCTCGTACGTCCAGATGAGCACGTCACCCGTAGGTCCGGGATACGTGCGGTACGTGGCCGTGCCTTTGAACGGGCAGCGGGTCGTCCGCGCATCGGGCAGGAACAGATCCAGGCGGACGTCCTCGGGGGGAAAGTAGAAGACGAGACCGTGATCCTGTTCGTCGACCAGTAGGCACCGTTCGCTATCGGCGAGCACCTGGCCGCCGACGCTAGCCGTCACCCGGTTGCGACGGGCCAGGATGTCGACGCGGTAGTCGGGACGATCGACGAACCCCGACGCTTCCATGGGATTGCTCCTCTCGGCCTCGATCGATGCCATCGACCGTAGTATGCCTGGTCTGAGCCCCCACCCGGATCAGGCTCCCCGACCAGTCAGAAAGGATCATTTCCGTTGATCATTGTGACGGGCATCTACCACGTGCCACCCGACGAGCGGGACCGATTCATGACTTCAAAGCGGGAGCAGGTGAAGAGGACACGCCAAGAGGCAGGTTGCCTCGAGTACGCCTTCTCGGCCGACGCCGAGCAGCCCGGCGTCGTCCGCCTGATCGAGCAGTGGGAGTCCATGGCTGATCTGGGAGCCCACTTGCTTGGGGTGCGGTCCGGCCCACCGCCGGCGCAAGGTGTCGAGGTGGCCAGCTCGACGTTCGCAGTTTTCGACGCCACGCCCGCCTCCATGCCGTGAATTTGAGCGGGCAGGCGCCTGTGCCCGGGCGGCGATGGCCCTTCGTCCCGCGTGTACGTGGCTCGTCCAGTCAGGACCGATGGCGCAAGGCGGCGGGGGCCAGCGAGCAAGTACGAGCCGTGCAAGCGGCCCGGCCATCTCGCATTCCGACCGACATCGTGAGCATCACGAGCCGTCCCGCCGGAGGAGCAGGACACCTGAGGGCGTGCCTCCTCCGGTCGTGACCACTGCCGTGGTCGCATGGGCCACCTGGCGGTCGGCCGCCTCGTGCCGGAGTTGCTTCACCGCTTCGTAGACGAATCCAAATCCGTGCGTCCGGCCCTCGCTGAGCTGACCACCATGGGGATTCACCGGGAGCTGACCGTCCAGTGCGATCCTCCGACCTCCGTCCAGCCACTCCTGAGCCTCACCGAGGGCACAGAAACCGAGTGCTTCGATCCAGGAAATGGCATTGAAGGTGAAGCCGTCGTACACGAGGGCGACATCCACGTCGCGTGGTCGAAGGTCCGTCCTGGTCCAGAGGTGGGCGGCCTGGCCGAGTACTTGCGGCTCGTGGGTGACGGTGCCCTGGTCCCACGAGACGCGCTCGAGAATCTGCGTGCCGACGGCTTCGACCCGGATCGCCGTCCCGGGGAGGTCCCCGGCAACCGAGGCGTCGGACACCACCACGGCGATCGAGCCGTCGCAGGGCACATCGCAGTCGTACAGTCCGAACGGGGTGGTAATGGGCCGGGCGGCCATGTAGTCGTCCATCGTCATCGGCTCCCGGTAGATGGCCGCCGGATTGCGGGATGCGTTCTTCCGACCGTTGATGGCGATGAGTCCGAGCATCTCGCGAGTTGCCCCGAAACGATGCAGGTACTGGTTGGCGTTGGCCGCGATCCAATTGGCTGCCGACAGGGCACCGAATGGTGCGCGCCACTGCTGGGCACCGGAGGCACGAGCTCCTCCCCCCGCACGCAGGCCGAGGGAGGCGAACGTCGACTCCCATACGGTGCGGAAGCACAGGACGTGCCGGCAGAGTCCGCCGGACACCGCGAGCATGGCCGCAATGACCGCGCCTCCTGGCCCGGGGAGGTCACCCCCACCGTTGATCCAGGTGGGATGGAGGCGAAGGGCCTCCTCGACTGCAGTCACGCCGCCTTCGCTCATTCCCATTCCGACCGCGCCGGGATACGTCGACAGGCCGTCGATGTCTTCGAGCTCCAATCCTGCATCGGACACTGCTTCCAGGCACGCATCGACGGTCAGCGACAGCGGGTCGACCATGAGCCTCCGGCCGAGAGCGGATCGCCCCACCCCGGAGAGGACGGCACGGTGTTCGAATCGTTCGTCACTCGCCGGGGCGCGTGGCACGGGGAGTCGGGGCATCTCGGTTGGATCGCTGGTGGCGGTCGCGCCCGTCGGCTCGAACATGGGCAGCCACACGTCGTCATGGTGCTCGAAGCGGACGGCCACCTCGAGACCGATGTGGACTTCGCTGGGATCGCACTGGGTGATATTGGTGGTGAGACGCACGGCGGGGTCCTCAGCGAGCGCCACCACCGCGATCACGTAGGGCGGGGGTAGGTCGGGGATCCACTGGTGCTGGTTGACGGTGTAACCGACGACCGTGGCCCGACCAGAGACCGGCGTCGGTTTGGAGGAACGGCTACGACACACCGGACAGACGGGAACCGGAGGGTGCACGAGCGTGCCGCAGTCGGAGCAGCCCTGGATGCGCAGACGTCCATCGGCACCGGAGGTCCAGAACCATTCGCTCCAGGGGTTGAGCTCGGGAAGCGGCCTCATCGGCAAACGCCAGCCGAGCCGCGTGGCCTATCCCTCGGTCCACCCAGGTTGGCGACCACCTGGGGCAGCTCAACCGTCGTCCGGATACCGTGAGGCGCCTCGCAGACGAGCGGTATCGCGTTCACAGCGCGGTTGGCGGTGTAGCCGGGCGTCGTCTCCGCCATGCGTTCAAGCGGAATGGCCAGCCGGATCTCGACCTCCAACGGGCAATCGCCGTCGACCACCACCCGCCACCCTCCCGGGCGCAGATCCCAGTCTGCGTCGATGTCGGTCGAGCAATACCAGGTGGCACTGAAGGACATCGCCTCCTCGCCGTCTCGAAACCCAACCACGTTCATCCGCTGGGCGGCAACGGTGCCGCCCGGGATCGTGCCGGCGGCGATCTCGACCGCTCGGGTTGCCGTGGCCACCTCACCCGTCGACTCGATCGATTCCAGCGGCATCCCGAGTGCTTCGGCCACAAGCCGCAGGGACGGCCCAAATGACTGTGCCCCGTGTTCCCAACGACCAGGATCGAAGCTGCCGGGATCGCGGGCGAAGCCCATCAGGTCGAAAAGCAGGTTCGGCGTGTCCCGACTGGACAGATCGGCAAACTCCTCGATCCGCAACCGGTCCAGGCGCCGCTGGATGGAGGTCAGGACGAGCGGCACTGCCTCGGAGATGAACCCCGGGCTGCTCCCTGTGCTGTGGATCGAGGCGTCGCCCCGCGCACAGGCTCCCTCGACGCGCCGTCGCAGCGCCGGCTCCATGCTCCCCGGGTGATGGAACTCGCCGACGGTGGTCACCACGTTCACTCCGGACTCGAGCAGCGTGCAGATGACCTCCATGTCGCAACCCTGCTGCATGTAGAGGACGGCGTCAGGCCGGCCGGCGATGATCTCATCGACGTCTCGGGTTGCCACCACGCCGGTCGGACCCAATCCGCAGAGGTCCCCGGCGTCACGACCAGCCTTCTCCGGTGCACTCACGAACACACCGGACAGTTCGAGTTGGGGATGTTCGATCACCGCCCGCAAGGAGCGGGACCCGATGTTTCCGGTGGCCCACTGGGCCACGCGGTACGTCGGCACCGCGGTCGCCGAAACTGCCATGTCCCTTCCTTACCTCAGCTCGGTTGTGACGGAATCGTATTCGTGTATGGAGAGCATGACCTCAACTCGACTCTGTGTACGGCGCCTGATCCGGATCGGTTCAGGATTCGGAACGCTCCGACTCGACCAGGGCCGCCTTGTAGAGCACGTTGGCGGCGAGACGCATGTGGGCGGCATCGACCAGCTTGCCCTCCCGCCCGATAGCTCCCACTCCCTCTGCCTCCGACTTCCGGTAGATAGCGATCGATTCCTGTGCGTCAGCGATCTCCGAGTCGGTGGGGGCGAACACGGCATTGGCGATGGGCACCTGGCCGGGATGGATCGCCCATTTTCCGTCGTATCCCAACAGGCTGGCGTGCTCGGCGGCGCGCCGGTATCCGTCGGGGTCCTGGTAGGCCGGATAGGGCGCGTCGATGGCGTCGATTCCTGCTCCCCGGGCCGCAGCCAGTATCTGGACGCGGGCGAAGTGCCAGAAGTCCCCGGGGTAGTCCCCCACTGGATCGAAGTTGCCGTCCACCCGCGCGTGCAGCGAGGCCGAGAGGTCTCCGGCTCCGAAGATGATCGCTTCCAAGCGGTCGCTGGCCCGGGCGATTTCGGCCGCGTTCGAGAGTCCTTCGGCCTCTTCGATGAGCACCTCCAGAGCGATGCGTTTCTTCAGTCCCAGCTTCGTCTCCAGCTGGCTGAGCAGGACGTCGAACCACCAGACGTCTCGTGCCGAGCGCGCCTTCGGGACGATGATGACGTCGAGCGAGTCTCGGGCGCCGGTCACGATCTCGACCACATCGCCGTAGCACCAGGGGGTCTCGAGACCGTTGACCCGCACCGCCCGAACCGTCCGGCCCCAGTCCTGCCCGGTCAGGGCATTCACGGCAATGGCCCGCGACGATTCCTTCACGAGCGGGGCACAGGCGTCCTCGAGGTCGAGGAACACGAGGTCGGCGCCCGAGCCCGGTGCCTTCTCGCACATGCGCTCGCTGCTGGCCGGAGTGGCGAGCTCTGATCGTCGTGCTCGGGGTGCGTACAACGGAGCCTCCGCTCGGATTGGGGTTAGATGACGCCGGCCGCCCGTAGGGCGGCCATTCTGTCGGGCCCGATTCCGAGCAGCTTGCCGTAGACGGCCTCGTTCTGGGCACCAAGTTCCTGGCCGAGGTGGGAAATGGTCCCCGGCGTCTCGGTGAGCCGGGCGACAGGGGCCTGCACCCGCATCGGCCCGAGTTCCGGGTCGTCAACCCGGGGAAAGGTTCCCCGGGCCACGAGGTGCTCGTCGGCCAGGAGCTGCTCGGCGTCGTACACGGGCGCGGCGGCGACCTCGGCGTCGAGGAACACCTTCATGGCTTCGTCCAGCGGGCGTTGCCGCACCCAGTCGGCGACGAGGGCATCGACCTCCAGCCCCCTCTCCTGCCGACGGACCGGATCGACGTAGTCGGCACGCTCGGCCAGATCGTCCCGGCCGATGGACCGATAGACGCGCACGACGATGTTCGACGATGCGCTCGAGATCGCCAGCCATTTGTCGTCGGCCGTCCGGTAGGCGTTGCGGGGTGCGCTGGCCGGAAGTCGGTTGCCCACCCGGGCCGGACTGATCCCGAGCTGATCGAAGGAGAGGGTCGACGACTCGATGAGTCGGGCCAGTGGCTCGATGAGGTTGACGTCCACCAACTGCCCCGTTCCCCCGTGAACGTCCCGATGGTAGAGGGCCATCATCACGGCCCAGGTAGCGGCTTGGGCGGCCACCCCGTCGGCCAGCATGAACGGCGGCAGGGTCGGGGGTCCGTCGGGTTGCCCGGTCACCTGGGCGAACCCGCTCATGGCCTCGGCCAGGGTGCCGAATCCCGGTCGGTCGCTGGAGGGACCACCCCGGCCGTACCCGCTGATGTGGAGCATCACCAACTGGGGATGGCGCTCATGGACCGACTCGTAGTCGAGACCCCAACGGCTCAGTGCGCTGGGCCGGTTGCCCATGACGAGCACGTCGCTGACATCCAGCAACTGGTGGAACAGCGTCTGGCCCTCCGCCTGGCGGAGGTCGAGGGTGATGCACTGCTTGTTCCGGCTCACGCTCTTCCACACGAGGCCGATGCCGTCCTTGCGGTCCCCCCAGGTGCGCAGGGGGTCGCCGACGCCGGGCTGTTCCACTTTGATGACCTCGGCACCGAACTCGCCCAGGGCGGTCGCCACCATGGGGCCGGCGACCAGAGTCGCCGCGTCCACGACCCGCAGCCCGTGCAGCGGGCCCGGTGCGTCATCCATGGGCGACACACTCGGGGCGGCTGAGCCCGAGGTTCTCGCGCAGCGTGGCGCCCGCATAGCGGTCGCGGAAGACCCCCCGGCGTTGGAGCTCGGGGACAACGAGGCGCACCATGTCCTCGTAGGCACCGGGAGAGTGCGTGGCGGCAATCACGAAGCCATCGCAAGCATCGGTAGCGAACCACTCCTCCATCTGGTCGGCCACGTCGGGACCGGTGCCGACGAAGCGTGGGCCCTGCAACAGGGTGGCGCGATGACCAGCCAGGTCGGCCAGCGTCACCGTGTCCCCGCCGATGTGGGTGCGAAGATTCTGCACCAGCCCGCGGATACCCGAAACCGACTCGATGAGCTCATCGGTGATGGGCGCATCGAGAGCCAGGCCGGAGAAGTCGTAGTTCATCAGCTCGGACAGCAAGGTCAGCGAGGCCATGGGGTCGACGAGATCGTTCAGGAACATCTGCTCGCGCTCCTGGGCCTGGGCTGTCGACTCCCCCACCACCGTGTACGCCATCGGCAACATCTTCACCGAGCCCGGGTCCCGTCCCTCCTCACCGATGCGCTCCTTCTGGTCCTTGTAGTGGTTACGCGCCACCTCGATGTTGGGATCGCCGGTGAAGATGACCTCGGCCCACCGGGCCGCGAAGTCCCGGCCCCGTCCGGA
Source organism: Acidimicrobiales bacterium (assembly GCA_035938575.1). Classification (GTDB taxonomy): domain Bacteria; phylum Actinomycetota; class Acidimicrobiia; order Acidimicrobiales; family RAAP-2; genus Bog-756. The sequence goes on along the minus strand of DASZGT010000265.1, from coordinate 33,319 downwards.
CGAGCCGGCCTGGAGCAGTACCGGTCTGCCCTGTGGGGAGCGCGGGACGGTCAAGGGGCCACGCACCGAGAACCACTCCCCTACCTGGTTGAGCTCGTGGACCTTGTCCGGATCGGCGAACACGCCGCCGGCACGGTCGAGCACCAGGGCGCCGTCCTCCCACGTGTCCCAGAGCCCGGTTGTGGCCTCGAGGAACTCGTCGGCCCGGTCGTATCGCTCGTCGTGACCCAGCACCTGATCGACCCCGAAGTTCTGGGCCTCGCTGTCGTTCACGGAGGTCACCACGTTCCACGCCGCCCGGCCCTCGGTGAGGTGGTCGAGGGTCGCGAAGGTGCGGGCCACGTGGAACGGTGAGTAGTAGGTCGTCGAGTACGTGGCACCCAGGCCGATCGATCGCGTGGCCCCGGCAATCACCCCGAGCACGATGCTGAGGTCGAGCTTCACGGGTCGGGCGCCGTGACGGACCGCCTCCGCCACCGAACCGCCGTAGATGCCGGGCATGGCCAACCGGTCGTCGAAGAACATCATGTCGAAACAGCCCTCTTCAAGCGTGCGGCCCAGCTTGGCGTAGTAGCCAGACGTCAGGAACCCGTGCTCCGTGGCGGGATGGCGCCACGATCCCGCGTACACCGTGGCGTTCCCCGCCTGCATGAACCCGACCAGGGACATCTGCTGCACAGAACTCACCATGACTCTCGTTGACCGGGGACCGTGGCCTGCAATCAGCGCTGGGCGGCGACGGCGCTTCGCGCCCGCTTGCGGAACCCCTCGAGTTTCTCGTCCGGGGTACGTACCCGCGTGCTGCGGGACATGACCGACACGTCGTGGCCCTGGGCACGCTGTCGCAGGGCGCCCACCGTCGCCTCCTCTCTGGGGACGTGGACGAAGGGGTCGAATGAGTACCAGCGCATTGCGTTCTCGTGGGTCATCTTCCGGATGTCGTCGTCGGGGACGCTGTTGGCCTCGAACACGGCCTGCAGCTCCTCGGGTGCACTCGGCCACATGGAGTCGCTGTGGGGGTAGTCCGCCTCCCACGCGATGTTGTCGATGCCGATCCTGTGGCGCAGCTCCACTCCCACCGGATCGCTGATGAAACAGGTGAGGAAGTGCTCCCGGAACACCTCCGAGGGAAGGCGGCCGCCGAAGTCCTGAAGTGTCCAGGCGCTGTGCATCTCGAATGTCCGGTCGATGCGATCGAGGAAGTACGGGATCCACCCCGTGCCCCCTTCGGAGAGCGCAACCCGGAGGTCGGGGTAGTTCTTCAGCACCCGCGACCAGAGCAGGTCGGCCGCGGCTGACTGGATGTTCATCGGCTGCAAGGTGATCATCACGTCCGGAGGTGAGTCGACCGCCGGGATGGAGAGGCGGCCCGACGAACCGAGATGGATCGAGAGCACGGTGCCCGTGTCACAGCAGGCCGCCCACACCGGGTCCCAGTACTCATCGTGAAAGCTGGGGTACCCGAGGGCGGCGGGGTTCTCCGTGAAGCTCAGCGAGTGGCACCCCTTGGCCGACGTCCGGCGAATCTCGTCGGCGGTCTCGTGGGGATCCCAGATGGCCGGCACGGCCATGGGGATGAACCGACCGGGATGGGCACCGCACCACTCGTCGATGTGCCAGTCGTTGTAGGCCCGCACCAGCGCCAGCGACAGGTCCCGGTCATCGCTGGCGAAGACCCGGGCCGTGAAGGTCGGAAACGACGGGAAGTTCATCGATGCCAGGACACCGCCTGCATCCATGTCCTTGACCCGCTCGTCCACCTCGTAGCAGCCGGGCCGGACCTCGTCGAGGCTCTGCGGCTCGAGGCCGTACTCCTCCTTGGGTCGCCCGGCCACTGCATTGAGCGCCGCCGTCTCCATGACGATCTCACCGAACTTCCAGACGTCAGAGCCTTCCTCGGTGCGGACCAGTTTTGGTGCCCGGTCCTGGTACCTGGCCTCGAGGTGGTGGACGAAGAGGTCGGGGGGCTCGATGATGTGGTCATCGACGCTGATGAGAATGAAGTCGTTGGCATCGAGCATGGCTTTCCCTCCGAGAATGGCATTATCGCTGATGTAGAACCTACCTTACTCCTGGCCCGACCGCTCCGCACCAGAAGACCGCCGCTCAGGTGTTGCGGCCGCCGTTCACCCCGATGACCTGGCCGGTGACATAACCGGCCCCTTCGGAGACGAGGAACGAGCAGGCGTGAGCGATGTCCTCGGGCGTGCCGGCGCGCCGTACGGGGGTGCGCTCGGCGACGTCATCCACGCTCCCACCGAGGAGGCCGCGCTGCTCGGAACCTCGGAGCATCGGGGTGTCGATGAAGCCCGGAGGGATGGTATTGACGGTGATTCCACTGGGCCCGAGCTCGAGGGCCAGCGCCTTGGTGAAGCCGATCAGGCCCGCTTTGGAGGTGACGTAGTGGACCATGTACGGCTGCCCGGACTGGGCGCTCGACGACGAGATGTTCACGATGCGGCCCCAGCCGGCCTCGATCATGTCGGGCACCACGGCCTGAGCGAAGTAGAACGGCCCGTTGAGGTTGACCTCCATGATCCGGTCCCACTTCTCGTCCGTGATGTCGAGGAAACCCTTGAACCCGGGAATCCCAGCATTGTTGACGAGGACCAGCGGGGGACCCAGCTCGGTGCGGGCCCGCTGCACCGCCGCGTCGACCTGGGCCCGGTCGGACACGTCCACACCGCCGTAGGCAGACCCCTGGAGCCCGAGATCGGAGAGCTCATCGGCGACGGCCTCGGCCGCGTCCTGGTCCAGGTCCAACACGACGACGGCGAATCCGTCGCTGGCCAGACGGACGGCGATGGCCCGGCCGATGCCCGAGCCGGCGCCGGTCACGATGGCGACGCGCCGGGTGCTCACCCGATGGCCTCATCGATGCCAGCCGTGGGCCCCAGTTTCGTGACAGCAATGGGCATACATCCTCCGTTCCGATCACGCGCAGGACTGCCTCCCTTTCGGCGCAGACCGTCCCCTCACCCTGGCGGGCCATCCTACGAAGATTGAATTCTCTCGTCAAGAGAACCGCCTTTTCATCGCTACCTCGGGCGCCTGACTGGCGCACCGAGGCATCAGCCGATCGAGGGAGAGGATCAGAGTGGTTCGTACTCCACCGTCAACGAGGGGCTCGTCGGCAGCGCCTGGCAGGTGAGGACCCAACCCTCGCCCACTTCTTCTGGGGTCAGGGCGTCGTTGACCCGCATGGTGACCGCACCCTCTTGTACGAAGGCCATGCAGGTGGCGCAGCTCCCGGCCTCGCAGGAGGAGGGGGCCGGCACGTTGGCCCGGCGGGCGGTCTCGAGGACGGTGTCTCCGGGGTGGTAGGCGATCTCATGCTTCTTTCCGCGGAGGATGAGCACGATCGATTCCGGCGCGTCGGCGCCCTCGGCGTCCGCTGGGGGTGAAGATTCGGGATCGACGGCGGTGGCGAACCGCTCGATGGCGATGGCGTCGGGCCTGACCCCGAGTGCCAGGAGCGTCGCCTCTACGAGGTCCATGAAGGGCCCGGGGCCGCAGAGGTAGAAATCGGCGTCCAGGCAGCCGTCGACGAACGAGGCGATGGCTGCAGCGTCGACGAATCCGCTGTCGAGGTCGAGGTGGTGGCGAACCTCGAGCCGCTCCCGATGCCGCCCCTGCAACTCCTCCAGCCGCTCGCTGAAGATCACCGAGTCCGGGTCCCGGTTGGCATACAGGAGGCGGACCGCTCTCGACGTGGCCGCCAGCACGCTCTTGGCAATGGAGATCACCGGCGTGATGCCGCTTCCTCCACAGAAGGCGACGATCGGGCGCCCACCCTCGCGCACGCAGAAGTTGCCCGACGGCCGGGTGACCTCGACGAGGTCACCCTCGGAGACGTGGTCGACGAGCCAGTTGGAGACCACACCGTCCCGTACGCGCTTCACGGTGAGGATCAGGTCGCCGTCGGTCTCGGGTGCACTCGACATGGAGTAGCAGCGGGCATGCTCCGCCTCCCCGATGTGGATGCGCACCGAACAGAACTGCCCGGGCCGGTACTCGAACGACTCTCGGAGGTCGTCCGGTACCTCGAACACGAACGACCGCGCCTCCTCGGTCTCGTGCACCACCTGCTGGACCGGGAGCGCGTGGTACCCGTGCCGTCGCACGACGGCATGGCGCTCGGTCACGCGGGCCGGCCGGCTCGCAGGTCAATGGGCTCTGCCCTCATCAGAGTCATTGTAGCACTGGAGGAGAATCTCGTTCTCATCGGGATGATGCGTCTGACCGCCCCTCCTTGGGCCGCTCCTCCTTGTCCAGCCCTTTGCTACGGTAAGAAACGTTTCGCTCGGCGGAAACTGTATAGCGCTGAAACGATAACGTCGCTATCACCTTCCGAAGGAGTCGACATGGCACGACCACGTACGCCGCAGCCTCCCACCCACCTCGTCAGTGCCCGCATGCTCGACGTCACCGGCGGGACGCTGCTCGAGCCCGGCGACCTGCTCATCGACGGCGACCGCATCGTCGGCATCTCACCCTCCTCGGTGCCTGCTGACGCGGTGGAGATCGACCTCGGGGATGTCACCATGCTTCCGGGATTGATGGACATGGAGGTCAACCTGGTGATGGGCGGTCCCAACCATGCCAGCCCGCTGATCCCGGTTCAGGAGGACCCGGCCCTCCGGACGCTGCGGGGCGCGGCCAACGCTCGCCGGACCCTACGGGCGGGCTTCACAACGGTGCGGAATCTCGGGCTGTTCGTGCAGACCGGCGGTCTCCTGCTCGACGTGGCCCTCATGAAGGCCATCGACATGGGTTGGTTCGAAGGGCCGCGGATCGTCCCGGCCGGACATGCGATCAGCCCCACGGGGGGCCATCTCGACCCCACGATGTTCCAGGCCCTCGCCCCTCACGTACTGCCCCTTACCGTCGAGGAGGGGATCGCCAACGGTGTGTCCGAGGTCCGCAAGGCCGTCCGCTACCAGATCAAGTACGGGGCCCAGGTCATCAAGGTCAGCGCATCGGGTGGGGTCATGTCGCACACCGGCCCGGCCGGTGCCCGCCAATACTCCACCGAGGAGCTGGAGGCGATCGTCGACGAGGCCCACCGGGCGGGCCTGAAGGTGGCTGCGCACTGTCACGGGGACGAAGCGATCCGTGTGGCGGTGGAGTCGGGCATCGACTGCATCGAGCACGGCTCACTGATGAGCGACGAGACGCTCGAACTGGTCATCGAACGCGACACGTTCCTGGTGGCCACCACGTATCTGGCCGACGGCATGGACGTGTCCCACGCCGCCCCCGAGCTGCAGGCCAAGGCGGCCGAGGTCTTCCCCCGGGCCAGGGAGACGATCGCCAAGGCCATCCGACGCGGCGCCCGTATCGCCTGCGGCACCGATGCGCCCGCCATCCCGCACGGTCGCAACGCCAAAGAGCTGATCGCCCTGGTCGACCGGGGCATGACCCCGCTCCAGGCCATCCGAGCGGCCACCACCGTCTCGGCGCAATTGATCGACGTCGACGACCGAGGGCGCCTCGAAGAGGGTCTTCTGGCCGACATCATTGCCGTGCCGGGCGATCCCCTCACCGATATCTCTGTCACCGAGGCGGTCCGGTTCGTCATGAAGGGCGGACAGGTCTACCGCCACGACGATCCCGTCTCGTAGTCCCCGAAGCGTCCTGCAGGCCCAGTTCAACCCGAGATTGCGACAGGAGCAGCAATGGCGAACTTTGTCCTCGTCCACGGTGGGGGCCATGGCGGATGGTGCTACCGGGACGTGGCCCGGATCCTCCGGTCGTCCGGACATACCGTCTGCACACCCACGATGACCGGAGTCGGTGAACGATCACACCTCGTGGGTCCGAACGTGGATCTCGACCTCCACATTCGCGACATCACAAGCGTGTTGCACTACGAGGACCTGAGGGACGTACTCCTTGTGGGCCACAGCTACGGAGGGATGGTCATCACCGGTGCGGCCGATCGAGCCGCCGAGCGCGTCGCCGCGCTGATCTATCTCGACGCAGCGACCCCGGTCAATGGCCAGTCGCTCGTCGATGTGGCCGGCCCCATCATCCAGGCGACCCGTCCCCTTGGCCGGGTCATCGACGGAACCGAGCTCGTGCTCCTCCCGGCGCCGGGAGCCGGCGCCTTCTACGGGGTGACCGACCCGGGCCAGCTGGCCTGGATGGACGAGCGCCTGACCGGCCATCCGTGGAGGTGCTTCGAGCAGCGGCTGGACCTCTCGAACGAGGAGGCGCTGTGGGCGATCCGGCAGTACCACGTCGTGTGCACCTCCACACTGGCGACCCGCGACCCCGACCTCATGAACCGAGCACGCGCTGACGGTCGCCTGTGGGCCATCGACACCGGGCACGACCTGATGATCACCGAACCGCAACTGGTGGCGGACGCGCTGCTCGAGATCGCCGCAACATGACGAGCGGGGCCTATGTGCTCAGATCGATCCGGCCAGGGAGGCGATGTACTCCCGCGTCCGCCCCGACGAGGCCAGCTTCTCCTCGCGAGTTCCGCCGATGGGGACCACCCGCAGGGACACGTCGGTAGCACCGGCGTCGGCGAACGACCGGAGCCGCTTCTCGATCGAGGCCTCCGTGCCCGCCGCCAGGATGTCCCCTACCGTGCGGGCATCGCCGCGATCGAGCAGCCGCTGGTAGTTCGGGGACACCTCCGACTCGGACAGCACCCGGTTGGCCCGGCTCACGGCCACACCCACCTCGTCGTCACGGCACAGGCATACCGGCACGCCGGCCACGATGCGCGGCGACCGGCGACCGGCGGCTTCTGCACCTGCCGTGATCGCCGGCGCGATGTGCGATCCGATTGCCCGTTCGTCGGCCAGCCACAGGATAGTGCCGTCGGTCCGCTCCGCGGCCAGGCGCAGCATGACCGGGCCCAGGGCGGCGATCATCACCGATGTCGGAGCGACGTCGGTGATGTCGATCGGATTGTGCACGCGGAACATCTCGTTCTCGACGTCGACCATTCCCGGTCCGGCCAGGGCCTGGTCGAGCACGTCGAGATAGGCCCGCATCGTGGCCGCGGGCCGCTCGTAGGGTAACCCCAGCATCTCGTCGATCACCCAGTGGTGCGACACACCGAGGCCCAGGGTCAAACGGCCTCCGCACACGGCCTGAGTGGACAGGACCTGATGGGCCAGGGCGATCGGGTGCCTCGGCTGCACCGGCACCACGGCCGTGCCGATCTCTATCCGAGTCGTCTGGGCTCCGATGAGGGTGGCCGCCGTCAGCGCATCGAAGTCGTCAGGGATCTGTGGAATCCAGATCGACGCCAATCCGGCACCCTCCGCCCACTGAGCATCGGCCAGCAGGCGCTCGACCTTGGTGCTGTAGCGACCCCGCTCGGGGCCGACCATCACGCCGATCCGCATGGTTGATCCTCCTTTCGCCCGATGGGATGCACGGCCCGCGCCACCGGAGAGCGGGCGCTCGGATCCCTGCCCGGGTGAGCCCTCCGGCCGGGCTCAGACCGCCGGCTCGATGACGGCATCCATGCTCGCTGCGCCGCTGTCGGGCACCCTGGCTTGGCGCCAAACCTCGACCGGGAATGAGATGTTGACCAGGGAGTAGCACAGCAGCAGGAGCTGGCCAGCATCCGGTGGCAGCGAGTTGAGCTCGAGCTTGTCCAGGTAGGTCAGGAGCTCCTCGAGTCGGGGAAAGGCGGCGTCGTAGAACGCCTGCATCTCCTCCATCGAGCTCGAGAGCCGCTTGGCGTAGCGTTCGGCCTCCGTACCGAGGCACCAGTCGGTGAATGGCTCGAGATCGGTGAACTCGGGCGGCAGAGAGGTGGTCATCGGATCTCCTCGCTCAGGACGTCACGGCCAGTTGCGCCGGTGATTGTTGGTGGTCGGCCACGTAGCTGCGAGCTGTCTTGTGCAGGTGACGGAGGAGAATCTCCTGGTCGTTGAGGGGGAACTTGGTGACGGCACGCGACTCGATCATCGACTGGGTGGCCTCCAGCGTGTTTCCGTCCTGCAGGCCGTACTCCTTGAAGGTGACGGCAGCCAGCTCCTGGCGCAGCCGTTCGGTGGCGTTCTTCGGTGGCACGAAGTAGAGGGTCCCCTCGAAGATGTGCCTGTTGTAGGACGTCGGCCAGTAGTGGTACGTCAGGTACCATCCCGGGGCCCACACCAGCAGCATGAAGTTGGGGAAGAAGACGAAGGAGTCCTCGCCCCAGGCCGGGTTGCGGGCCGGGTTCAGCCCTTCGGGGAGCTGGTCGAGACCGTCGATGTCCGGTCGGTCCCACGGGCCGAAGAGACCGCTGCGCAACACGCGCTCGATCGGCTTCACCATGTCCGGGTCCTTGGGAGGAGCCATTCCCCCCCACGACGACACCATGCCGTGGGGTCCGTCGATGGCGTAGGAGAGGGCCTCGAACCCGTAGGCCTGAAGCTTGCGCGACTCCTCGTCAGTGGCTTGCTTGGCGTGCAGGACGGGTGCGTGGTAGAACTCCGCGAACGCGTCGATGAAGAGCTTCCAGTTGCTGCCCACATCGGCCCGGTACTTGTAGACCTGGGTCATCTCACCGAACGGGTACCCCTCGATGCCGGCACCGAGGTCACCGAGGTAGTCCCTGACCGAAGTGGTGTTGTCAGGATCGAGGTTGACGAAGATGAAGCCCTGCCACACCTCGGTCTGCACCGGGGCGAGGCCGAAGTCCGACTTATCGAGATCGAAGAACTCCGACTCCTGTTGGACGAAGGTCAGCGTGCCGTCCAGGTCGTAGCGCCATCCGTGATACTTGCATGTGAACTGGCGGCAGATCCCACTTGTCTCCTCGCGGGGATAGTCGTTCCAGACCAACTTGTTGCCGCGGTGCCGGCAGATGTTGTGGAACCCCCGCACCTCGCCGTCCTTGCCCCGCACGATGACCACTGACGTGCCCGCGCATGCCAGCTCTTTGGTGAAGTACCTTCCGGCCCGGGGCACCTCCTCCACCCGGCCCACGTTGAGCCACGTCTTGTTGAAGATCGCCTTGCGCTCGAGCTCGTAGAACTCGGGGGAGATGGAGTCCTCGTAGTCGACCGAGCCCGTGCCCAGTTCGGGGTAGTGCTGGGTCCAGCTTCCCTCGGCTGGCTTGGGGAAGTGCGCCATGTCGTCGTTCCTCCTGTCGGGCCGTCAGCCCACGATATCATTGATCTCTTAGAAAGAGAGGATCGTTTTCACTTCAGGTCGTCATCGAGGGGGACCCCGAAGGAGCGGAGGGCCATGGCCAGGGTGTCGTAGGCCCCAACGGTGAAGATGACATCGAGCAACTGTTCGACTCGGAGCGTGGCGGCCAGCACGGCCCACGTTTCGTCAGCCACCCTGGCGTGGGCGAGCAGTTCGTCGACCGCGCTGATCATGGCCCGATCGGCCGTCGACCACCCGGATGCGGTCGGCCCCTCGGCGATCCAGGAGACCTCCTCGGGCGTGATGCCGGCGTCGGTGGCCAGGACGACGTGCTGTTTCCACTCGTAGGTCGCCTGGCGGACGGTGGCCACCCGCAGGACCAGGAGCTCGCGCTGGCGCGGCGAGAGGCTCGTGGCAAACAGGATGTGGCCGTTGAAGGTATGGAAGGCACGAGCCAGCTCGGCATGGTGGGCCAGCGTCCCGAGCGCGTTGAGGCCCTTGGGGCGACCGGAGTCCCTGGACGGGAACGGATGCCGAGGACGGGCCGGCCGGAGGGCGGCGAGGGCCTCTCGCATCTCCGGGGGCCAGTCGGACGGGGGCAGGGGTGGGATGCGGGGTGGGTCAGCCGAAGCGGGCATGGCGCCAGCCCTTCGTCACCGGACGACCGCCCCGCCTTCTGCCGGCCTGGGCGGAAATGGCGCGGCACCGCCGGGCGCCGGTCATCCGATGACCTCGTCACCGGCCAGCGTGCACCGGTGCATGTCGCGAGGAGACGCGGGGTCGTACGGCAGCGCACGGTGCAGCACACCCCGGTTGTCCCAGATCACCATGTCGCCGACCTGCCATTCGTGGCGGTACACGCGCTCGGGCGCGGTGGACTTCTCGAGCAGGTCGGCCAAAAGGGCCCGACCTTCGTCGAGGTCCATGTCGACGACGTGCGATGCGGTGGCGCCCAGGACGAGCGAGCGGCGCCCCGACCGGTGCTTCCACACCAGAGGGTGCTCCTTCGACGGGCGGGAGCGCCAAATGGCCAGCTCCTGAGGCGAGGGATCGTCGTTCACCAGCCGCTGCGAAGCCTCGATGGTGTGGACCACCCTCGTCCCCTCGGCCCGCGCCTGCGCCTCCGGCGTGAGGCTTTCGTAGGCCTGGTAGGAGCTGGCGAATTCGGTTTCGCCGCCTGTTTCTGCCACTGCGTGGGCGCTCAGCACCGTGGCCATGATCGGGACGTCATCGGTGCACCCGTCGATGTGCCAGTCGAACGTTCCCCGCAGGTAGGCCGCGGCCGGATTCTTGGACGGGTCGAGCGTTACTCGAAAGATCTCCGGCGGATCGTTGTGCGGGAACAGTTCGACTGCGCCGAGTTTCCTGCTGAACGCCACCTGCGTGGCATCGTCGACATGCAGGTCCTTGAAGACCAGGACGCCGTTGGCGTCGAGCGCGTCCAGGCACGATCCCGGCAGGTCCTCGTCGCCCAGCAGCCGGTCGCCGTCCACGCCGACGACGGCGGCGCCCACCGTATCGCCCAGCCTCTCGGTGGTCAGTGCAGCCATTCAGCCCTCCTCGTTCCGTCCACTGCTCGCGGCCGTGCGCCGGCGCCGACGGGGCGGATCCCGGCGATGCCTGCCCCGACCGGCGCATCTACAACTCGTAGAGCGTAATTCTCCCAAGAGTAGAACACCGATTACCTCCTGCTCAAGCGGTCCGCGTGGGCCAGCCGTCCCTCCCGCAACTGCTGACGCAGCAGGAACTTCTGGACCTTGCCCGACGGCGTCCGGGGGAACTCCTCGACCTCGTACACAGACTCGGGCCACTTCTGGCGAGCCAGTCCCTCCGCACCGAGGCGGTCGCCGATGGCCTGCAGGGTTGGGGCGTTGCTTCCGTCCCGCACCCTGAGTATGGCCGCCGCCCGCTCGCCCAGGCGCTCGTCTGGTTCAGCCACGACGCACACCTCGGCCACCTCGTCGAGCCCCATCAGGAGCTCTTCGATCTCGGCGGCACTGATGTTCTCCCCACCGCGGATGATGATGTCCGAAATGCGGTCAGTGATGGTGAGGTAGCCCTGGTCGTCGACCACGCCCACATCGCCGGTGCGGTACCAGCCGTCCCCATCGAACACGGACTGCGTCAACTCGCAATCGGTGTATCCGAGGAAACAGTCGGGGCCCCGGCTCAGGATCTGACCCTCCTCATCCAGGTGCACTTCGACGCCCGGGAGGGCTCGGCCGTCGGTGGTGAGCCGCTTGTCCTCGGGGTCATCGAGAAGGCACCCAGTGATGGACGGGTGTTCGGTGCTCCCGTACGAACGGAACACTTTGATCCCGAGGTCCGTGGCCCGCCGTGTCACCGCCTCGGGCACGGCAGAGCCGCCGAGACCGGCAAACGGCATGAGCGCCAGGTGCTCGGGGGTGAAGTCCGGGTGGTCCAGCAGGCTGGTGAGGAAGTACGTTGCACCGCCTCCGACGCCGAGGCCCTCCTCGTGCATCATCCTGAGCACCTCGGCGGGATCCCAGACGTCGATCAGGTTCACTGGACGCTCCCGGAGCAGCGGGACCAGGAAGGCGCCGAGCATCCCGATGAAGTGGCCCACGGGGGCCCCGGTGATCTGGGGTGGCCCACCCGTGGGGAACAGGTGGTCGAGCTGGCGCGTCTCGCACCCGATGGTCCGGTGGGTGTGGACAACCCCCTTCGGATCCCGCGTGGTGCCCGACGTGAAGGCGATGATGGCCGGCAAGTCGGGATCGACACGTTCGGGGCCGAGGACGGGGTCGGTCCCGAGCATGGAGGAAAACGCCCTGGCGCGGGAAGGTAGTCCCCCACCGGGCACTCCGCCGACCACCAACCAGCGTGCGGCCCTCCCGTCCAGCAGCTCCTCGTAGGTCGCCAGGAAGTCGTTGTGGCCGAAGCGGTCGGCGGTCACGATCACGTCGGGCGACAGGGTGCGGAGGATGTATTCCACCTCCTTGGGCCCGTAGAAGTGCACGATCGGGACGACCACCGCGCCCAGGTAGGCGGCGGCCCAGAAGGTGATGCCGGCCTCCACCCAGTTGGGGAGCTGGAAGGCAACGACGTCACCCGGTCCTACCCCCTCCTCGTGCAGCGCACCGGCCAGCGCCCGAGCCGCGCCATCGACGTCGGCGAAGGTGCCCTTCCAGGGGCGCACCGATGATCGGACCCGGAAGGGTGTCCTGCCCAGTCGGCCCATGCCCCGGGCGACCACCTCTCCGAGCGATGCGTCGTTCCACCACCCGTGCGACCGGTAGCGTCGGGCGAGTTCGTCAGGAACCGTCCGCAGGTGCCACCGGTCCCCGCCCCTGCTGCTCGCCTCCCCCACGTCGACCTCCTCGGCCATCAGCTCATCGGCCACTATTCCATGGGTGCGCAACGGGTGCCAGCATGATTGCCGATTTGGGAGAACTTCGTTATCGTCGACCCCATGGCCACGCCGGGACGAGCACGGCCGGTCGGCGGGGCGGACGCACCGGCCCCGGCTCCGGACTGGGCCGTCAACCGGCCCGCGGGCGTCGTCACGACCACCAGGACGGTCCAGCATGGGTGACCTGCCCATCGCCGATGTCATCGAAGTCCAGCAGCTGCTCGCCCGGTACGCCCTCGGCATGACCCAGGACGACGTCGACGCGGTGATCGCGTTGTTCACCCCGGACGGCACCTACAGCGCCTTTGGGGACACCTACCGGCTCGAGGACTTCCCGGTGCTCGTGGCCGCCGCACCCAAGGGCCTGTTCATGGTGGGGCCACCGGCACTCGAGCTCGATGAGGACACCGGGACCGGCCAGCAGCCACTCTGCTTCGTCGACCAGACAAACCACGACATGCGCATCGGGTACTACACCGACACCTACCGCCGAACATCCAACGGTTGGCGCCTCCACACCCGCGCCATGACCTTTCTGCGCAAGAGCGGGGCCCGCGACTCTGGGCGCGCCCATGACCCCACTCGCCCCCAGCCGACCACATGACTCGAGCGGTCGGTGCGGCCATGGACCTCGATGCCTTCCGGGCGTCACTCGACGACTGGCTCGACAGCAACCAGGAGCCCCTCGCTGTTGCCTATGAAGGAAGCGGAACGCTCGACCAGCAGATGGCCCAAGTGGCCAAGGTCAAGCGGCTCACCTACGACGCCGGCTGGATGCGTTTCGGCTGGCCCGAGCGCGTCGGCGGGTTCGCCGGGTCCACGCTGATGCGTGCCTACCTAGGTGAGGCGCTGACGGCCCGGGACCTCGTCGAGCCGGGTCTCTACTCGATGACCGAGGTGCTGGCCCCCACCATGATCGACTACGCCGCGCCTGAGCTGGCGGCGGCCATGGTTCCCGCCCTGCTCCGCGGGGACGAGACGTGGTGCCAGGGCTTCTCCGAGCCCGGGACGGGAAGCAACCTCGCCTCGCTGTCCTGCCGGGCGCTGCGCACGGGCCGGGGTTGGCAGGTCACCGGGCAGAAGGTCTGGACCAGCCTGGCCCAGTACGCACAGCGCTGTGTCCTCCTCACCCGTACCGGAACAGCGGAATCCGCCCACCGGGGGATCACGGCCCTCTTCGCGGACATGGACTCCCCCGGCATCACGGTGCGACCGATCCGGACCATGCACGGGAGCGACGAGTTCTCCGAGGTCTTCTTCGATGACGTAGCCGTGCCCTTCGACCGCACCCTCGGACAGGAGGGGGACGGGTGGGCCGTGGCCATGGATCTGCTGCCCTACGAGCGCAGTACCTCGCTCTGGCACCGCGCCGCGTTCCTCCACCGCAGGCTCCAGGAGCTCCTCGGAATCGCCCCGTCCGGTTCGCTGGATCCGGCCAGGCTCGGCGAAGTCATTCAGCTCCTCTACGCCTTCCGAGCGCGCTCCCGCCGTACCCAGCACCGCATGGCCGGCGGTGAGTCCCTTGGTCCGGAGACTTCCATCGACAAGATCCTGTTGGCCACCAGCGAGCAGGCGATCTTCGATCTGGTTGCCGACGTGCTGACCGCCGAGGTGTCCGTGGGGGACGACCCCGACAGCGACCGGTGGCGCACCGAGTACCTGTACTCGCGGGCGGCCACGATCTATGGCGGGAGCGCCGAGATCCAGCGGAACATCATCGCCCGTCGTCTGCTCGATCTCGGGGACGACCGCTGATGGATGACGAGGACCGCCGGCTGCTGGAGCGGACCCTCGCCAGGGCCGCGGCGCAGCACACGGGTGGCGCGCTCGACGCCGCGCTGGCCGAGCTGGGTTGGCTGGACGCGCTGTCGATCGATCCGCGCGCCGCCATCTCCCTGCTGTTCCAGCTTCAGGGAGCCACCAACACAACCTCTTCGGCTCTCGGCCGCGTCCTCGCCCACGCCCTCGGCGTGGGGAGCGGGCCCGAAATCGGGATCGTGTTGCCGCCGGTGGGCAGGTGGGATCCACCGGGCACGGTCGACGCCGACGACCTCGTTGTCCACGGGCTGGGCCCTGCCTCGCTCTCCGGTGTGGGTTCCGCCCTGATCGTCACGTCGATCGGCAAGCGCACCGTCGGCATCACCGTGCCCACGGCTTCGCTGGTGCTCCGGGCTGTGAACGGCATGGACCAGGGTCTGGCCCTGCTCGAGGTGACGGCGCGCACCACCGTTGCGGAGCACATGTCCGAGGCGCTCGACTGCGATTGGGCCTCGGCCCTCGTCCTGGGGCGACTGGCCCTTGCCCACGAGCTGGTCGGAGCATCCCGCACCATGCTCGACCTGGCCTGCGAGCACGCCCGGGGCCGGATCCAGTTCGGACGACCGATCGGCTCGTTCCAGGCCATCCGCCACCGCCTGGCCGAGACGCTGGTGGGCATCGACATGGCCGATGCCATGCTCGACTCGGCCTGGCACGACCATTCGCCGGAGACGGCCGCGATGGCCAAGTCGGTAGCCGGGCGCCAGGCGCGAACCACAGCCCGGAATTGCCAACAGGTGCTGGCCGGCATCGGCTTCACGACCGAGCACCCCCTGCACCACTACATCCGCCGGACGCTGGTGCTCGACGCGCTGTTGGGAAGCGCTACCTCATTGACCCGGGCGCTCGGTGCCGAGGTGATCAGCACATCGCAGCTGCCGGTCCTCCCGCCCCTGTGACTGCTGGCGGAGAACGGCCGGCCGCGGACTCACCCCCCGTCGGGCACGGCTTCGGCTGTGTAGGCCAGCCGCAAGGCGCCGTCCAGCCGGATGTTCTCCCCGTTCAGATAGGGATTGCGGGCGATCGACTCGACCAGGAGGGCGAACTCCTCCGGGTGGCCGAGTCTCCGGGGGAAGACGGTGCCCTCGGAGGGGTCCACATCCAGCCGGTCCATCAGCTGGTTCATGGCAGGAGTGGCCATGGGCCCGGGAGCAATGGCACACACCCGGATCCCCAGCGGTGCCAGGTCCCTGGCCAGGGGAAGCGTCATCCCCAGGATCGCCGCCTTGGCAGCACCGTAGGCCACCTGGCCGCTCTGCCCCTCCATGCCGGCCACTGACGCGGTATTGAGCACCACCCCGCGTTGGCCATGGTCATCCGCTTCGTTGTCCCCCATGGCGGCTGCGGCCAGGCGGACCACGTTGAAGGTTCCGAAGGCGTTGACGGCCATGGTCCTGACGAACGACGCCCGATCGTGGGGGGTGCCATCGCCCTCGACGACCCGACCCCCGCGTCCGGCTCCACCGGCCACATTGGCCACCACAGAGAGGGTGCCGAGGGATCGGGCCCTTCCGATGGCCCGCCTGACATCGTCATCCTCGGTCACGTCGCCGCTGACCAGGATGGAGGCCGCCTCGGGCCCTGGGCCTCCGGCCCCGTCGACGCCGAGGGCCCGATCGAGGACGACCACGTGCATGCCGCACTCGGCCAGCCGCTCGACAGTGGCGGCGCCCAGGCCACCGGAGCCCCCCGTGACCAGGGCTGATCGGCCACGGAGGTTCATCGACCCGTGGAGGGCTCCGTGCCGGCCCTGTGCGCCTGGGCCACACCCGGACCACACCGGTCCATCCGCAGCGCCAGTCGGTCAGCGTCGACTACTGGTGACCCGATGTTCCGACCCCGTGGAGAATGAGGTCCCAGAGCTCCTCGGCCGGATCAGCGCTGTCCGACCGGATCGATGTGCCTCCGATCGTCGCCGAGAACGCATTGAACATGATGGCTTCGAGCGCCATGCCTGCGATGGTGCTGTGCCGTAGGCCGGCGCGGATGGCCTCGGCGCCTGCCGCCTCGTCCAGAACCTCTCTGAACAGTGAGACGAGGGGTGCGAACGCCTGAGCCGCCTCGGTCGGATGGCTGGTAAGGAGCTGCTGCGCGAAGTCCACCATCACTGGGCCGGTGGGGGTCCACTCCACGGGATCGCCCCCCGGCATCGGGCGGCAGAGACGGTAGTACTCCACCACGAACCGGTGAAGTCGCTGGAGAGCAACGTCTTCCTCGGCAATCTGGTACTGGAGGAACTCCGTTGTCGAACGGACAGACTCCTCGAAGAGCGCCAGCAGCAGCTCGTGTTTTCCCCCGAAGTACTGGTAGAACAGCCGAAGCGACTGCCCCGAGCGCTCCACGACCTCTTGGACCGTGAAGTCCTTGCCCGGCCCCCGCTCCTTCATCAGCTCGAGGGCAGCATCCAGGAAGCGCTGTAGCCGATTCTCAGCGCGGACTCTCGCCGAGTCGAGCGACCTGGCCACGGCCAACTCGCGACGGCTAGCGCCAGATTCGATTTTGGGCGGTTCAGCTGCGGCCGCCGATTCGTTCTTCGTCATCGGGCGGATTTTACCTCTGGATGCGTGAAGACACCTATTCCCATCTGCAAATGCCTTATGTCCTCACGGAGAATACCGTACCCGTCAGGCCCCTGTCCGCTTTCAGGAACCCGCCTCACGGGGTGGGAGCAGTCGGTCCAGGTTGGCCCGCAGCTCGGAGGAGGTGAACGACCGGTCCTCGGCGGCGAGGGCGAAGTCCAGGGTGGCGACGATCGCTCGTTCGAGGTGGAGATTGAGGATGCGCTTCGTGTCCTCCACCGCCTGCCGGGGAAGCCTGGCGATCCGGTGCGCGCAGGCGATGGCCTGATCCAACACCTCGTCGTCGGCACACACGTGATTGACCAGGCCCATCTCGGCGGCCCGCTGGGCTGGGATCCGGTCACCCGTGAGCGCGTACTCCTTGGCCAGCTGAAGGCTGGTGAGGAGGGGCCAGGTCACGGGTCCTCCGTCTGCCGCGACCAGGCCCATCACGACGTGCGGATCGGCGAGGTGGGCGCTCTCCGCCATGTAGACGATGTCGGAGAGGGCCACCAGGCTGCACCCCAGGCCCACGGCTGGTCCGTTCACGGCGGCCACGATCGGGACACGGCAGCGCACCATGCCGGTGACGATCTGCTTGCCGTGGTCAAGGGTCTCGCGGCGTCGATCAGCATCGCGGCTGAGCTCGTCGAGGTAGGCGAAGTCACCACCCGCCGAGAAGGCTCGGCCGTTCCCGGTCAGCACGATGGCGCGGGCGTCAGTGTCGGCGTCGATCTGTGGGAATACCTCGGCCAGACCGCGGTGCAACCCATGGTTGGTGGCGTTGAGTTGTTCGGGACGGTTCAGCCGGACGACCCGGATGGGCCCATCCACCTCGACGTCCAGTTCCGGGGTGAGTTCGTACGTCACGATGCCGGCAAACCCAGGATCCGGCCCGCAACCAGGTTGCGCTGGATCTGCGACGTGCCGCCCATGACACTCTGGGCCCGGCTATACAGATACACCTTGAGCCAGGTGTCGTCGCCGGTGGCGGAGCTCACACCTCCGACCGCCAGAGCGGCATGGCCGACGGTCTGCTCGGTCCAGGTCATCAGGAGCTTGTCGACGGAGCCTTCGGGGCCGTGGGAGACACCGGCCAATCGGTCCGAGAGGCGTCGGTACACGTGCAGACGCAACATCTCCGACTCGACGATAGCCCAGCCGAGCTCTTCGACCTTTTCGACGCCGTAGGTCGACGGTGCCATCCGCACCCGCGTCGTCAGATCCTTCACCAGTTTTGTGTACCGACCGGCGAAACCCAGCTGGTGCGGCTCCCGCTCGTGGCTGACCACGGTCATGGCCAGCGGCCAACCCTCCCCCGGTTCGCCGATCATGTTGGCGACCGGCACCCGGGCGCCGTCGAAGTGGACCTCTCCGAACTCCTTGGTGATCCCGTTGATCATGGGCAGAGGTCGCTGCTCGATGCCGGGTTGGCGCATGGGGACCGCCAGTGCCGAGATGCCCTTGTGCTTGGGCATGTCGTGGTCGGTGCGGGCGAGGACGAGACACCAGTCCGCTTCGTCGGAGTAACTCGTCCAGACCTTGTGGCCGGTCAGGACATACTCGTCGCCGACCCGGTCGGCACGGGTCCGCAGCGACGCCAGGTCCGAGCCGGCATCGGGCTCACTGAAGCCTTGGCACCAACGATCACGCCCGTTGACGATGCCCGGCAGGAAGCGCCGCTTGGCATCATCACTCCCGTGCTCGAGGATCCCTTCCACCAGGTAGCCGAGACTCGGTCGGGGTGGCGCTCCCGCGGCGGCCAACTCCTCGTCGACGATGACGTCGTAGACGGCTGGAAGACCCTGGCCGCCGATCTCCTTCGGCCAGGTCATACCGAAGAAGCCCGCGTCGTAGAGAGCCCGGTGCCAGGCGGCCTGTCCGGCCCAGTAGGCATCGTCGGTCGACGAGGCCGGCAGCCCGGGATCGTTCTGTCCGAGCCACTCCCGGAGGCGAAGCCGGAACCTGGCCTCCTCAGGCGAGTCACCGAAGTCCATCGGGTCCTCCGATCCCGTGGTATGCCAGCACCCGTCGGAGGTTGGCGCCGCACCCGCCCAGGACCTCGCCGGAGACGAGAGCCCGCCGCAGGTAGACGTGGGCCAGGCACTCCCAGGTATTGCCGATGCCGCCGTGGACCTGAATCGAGGTCTCGCACACCGTCCGGGCCGCCCGGGCGCAGTAGGCCTTGGCGGCGGCGGCCGCCGCCAGAGCAGCGTCGGTGGGCAGGGCGTCGACCGCCCATGCGGCGTGCCGGGCCGTGCTGCGCGATCCCTCCATCAGCACGTAGGCATCGGCCAGAAGATGCTGGACGGCCTGGAACGAGCCGATGGAGCGGCCGAACTGACGACGGTCCATCGCGTAGACGACCGCGAGGTCGACCGCTCCCCGCATGATTCCGACCAAATCGGCGCAGGTGATGGCCAGTCCCAGCGCCGTCCACCTCTCGAGGTGGCTAGCAGTGAGTGGCCCACCCCGGGATCCGTCCAGCGCCACCGCAGTCGTCGAATGAACGATGGCAGCCCGCCGGGTCAGGTCCGTGTGCACCTCTGTGGCCGCCAACGGCACCCGGGCGAGCATGTGGGCGGCGCCGGTGGGCACCAGCACCAACGCGGAGGCGGCGCCCAGGGCGTCCACCGCCAGGGCACCGGTGGGCGACATGCCGCCTACGGTGACGGCCGGACCTGAGAGCGACGGTCCGAGGGCAACTGTCTCGTGGGTGTCGGCTGCGCCTGCGCCGGCCAAGCGCCTCAGTTCGGCGGCCAGCGTGGGTCCGAGGAACGGCACATCGGCGAGACGCCGACCGAGCTCCTCGGCGACGATGGCCGCTTCGACCCCTGAGGCGAGCGGTGCACCTCCGTCCTCGGAGACCCGCAATTCACGCCAGCCGGCGGCGGCGACCGCCGCTTCCAGTTTCTCGGACCGCTCCCGGTCATCGAGCTGCGCGACGGAGAGACACCCCAATCGGTCGACGACCTGGGCCGCGGAGTCGCGGAGTGCCTCTTGTTCCGGGGAGAGCCGGACGTCCATCAGATGTCCGCCCGCGTCCCCACGAGCAATGGCGCCCACTCGTCACGGAGCGTGCGACGTAACACCTTCCCCGATGGAAGCCGAGGGATGGACTCCACGATGACCACGTGACGGAGGTGCTTGTAGGTGGCGAGCGAACCGGCCACCAGCTGCTCGAGCTCGCCATCGGACAGCGGCTGGTCCGGATCGAGCTGTACGACAGCAACCGGCACCTCGCCGGCTCGATCATCCTCCAGTCCGAACACGGCACAGTCGAGGACAGCCGGGTGCCCATGGAGTACGCCCTCGATCTCTGCCGGAGCGACCTGAAACCCGTTCACCTTGATCATCTCCTTCGATCGATCGGTGAGGTGAACCCACCCTTCGGGCTCCAGCCAGCCGACGTCTCCGGTTCGGTACCAGCCCTCGTCGAAGGCATCCGCCGTCGCCTCCGACGGCAGATATCCGGCCATGACCGAGGGACTGAGGACTTGAATCTCCCCGGTCTGGCCCGGGGGCAGGACCGCTCCGGAGTCGAGATCGGTGACACGCAGTTCGACCCCGACGGGGGGCAGCCCGGCAGAGTCGAGCCGCCAGGATGCGGGGTCGTCGACCGGATTGACGGCGATGACCGGCACTTCGCTGGCTCCGTAGGCGGGGAGCCACCGCACGCCGGTGCGCTCGGTAACCAACGCAGCCACACGCTCACTCACCGGAGTGGCTCCCCACATGATGAAGCGCAATGACGACAGATCGAAGTCCTCGAGGTTGGGGTGGTTGGCCATGGCCAGCGCGATCGGCGCCACCGCCATCTCGAGGGTCATCCGCTCGTCCTCGATGCGGTGCAGCACCTCGTCGAGGTCGAAGCGGCGATGCAACCGAACGGTGGCCCCCGCCGTCGCCGCGGCCAGCAGGTTCAGCAGGCCGAGGATGTGCGACGGTGGCGTGGCCACCTGGAACCGGTCGTCAGGACCGAGGCCAAGCGTCTGGCACCAGTGCGCGGTGCCACAGCCGATCGATCGGTGGGTGTGCCGAACCGCCTTCGGCAGCCCCGTCGTCCCCGAGCTGAACACCAGCACCGCTTCCGCCGTGTCGCTTACGTCGGGGGCCGGCCCTCGGCCGCGGCTGGGCGCCGGTACGGCACCGGTCTCCGAGAGCTGGTCGAGATCGGTGATTCGACCGGCTTCCAAGAGCTCGCCGAGCAGGTCCGTGGCCGGCCCGTCGGTCACGGCGTGGACCGGGCCAGTGAGCTCCACCGCGTGCCGGGCCTCCACGGCCCGCCATGCCGGGCTGAACAGCACGGCGGCCGCACCCGCCTTGCTGATCCCGTGGACGGCAGCCACGAACTCCGGTCGGTTCGACGTCATGAGCGCCACACGGTCGCCGGGAACGATGCCCCGGCCGATCAGGTACCCGGCAAACCCACTGCTGAGGTTGTCGAGGTCGCGAAACGACCAGCGCCGGTCTCCCGCCCGCATCGCGTCTCGGTCTCCGAACCGTCCTGCAGCCTGCTCGAGCGCATGATGCATCAGAGCTGCTGCCATTGGAAACATTCTTCTCGCTCACGAGATCACCGTCAACACAGGGAGGATGTACGATTCTCACTCATGGCCGAGCCGGTGCCCCGCCCGATCGTCGCCCACCCCACCGATCCGGGCGTGCGACGCGAGATCATCGAGACCGTCCGGCGATTCGTGGCCAGGGAGG
Source organism: Acidimicrobiales bacterium (assembly GCA_035938575.1). GTDB lineage: Bacteria > Actinomycetota > Acidimicrobiia > Acidimicrobiales > RAAP-2 > Bog-756. The sequence continues at coordinate 11,746 of DASZGT010000265.1, read as the reverse complement.
TCATCCCGGTCGCCTCGGACATGGAGCACGCCGACCGCTTCCCTACCGAGATCGTGGGACAGATGCAGGATCTCGGTCTCTTCGGGGTCACCATCCCCGAGACCTACGGGGGATTGGGCCTCGACCTCCTGACCTACATCGGCGTCATCGAGGAGCTCGCCTACGGTTGGATGAGCCTGACAGGCATCATCAACACCCACACCATGGCCGCCACCCTCATCATGGTCCATGGCAGCGACGAGCAGAAGCAACGCTGGCTGCCCGTCCTGGCCTCCGGTGAACGGCGCGGGGCACTGTCACTCTCGGAGCCCGATGCCGGCAGCGACACCCGCAACATCTCCTGTCGCGCCACCCGGGACGGTGACGAGTACGTGCTGAACGGCGCCAAGGCATGGGTCACGAACGGCGAGCGGTCTGGACTCGTCGCCCTGGCGGCGCGCACCGACGAGGGCATCTCCGCATTCATCGTGGAGAAGGACCCGGGGCCCCGGTTCGAAGGCATCTCGGTGAGCAAGAATGTCAGCAAGCTCGGATACCGGGGCGTCGAGACCGTCGAGATGACCTACTCGGACCACCGCATCCCGGCGGCAAGCCTCATCGGCGAGGCTGGCCGGGGGCTCCCCCAGATCCTCGGGGTACTGGAGGTCGGGCGCATCAATATCGCCTCCCGGGCCGTGGGCGTCGCCCGGGCCGCCTTCGACGCCGCCTTGCGCTACGCCCAGCAACGGGAGACCTTCGGCAAGCCGATCGGCGAGCACCAGGCCATCCAGCTCAAGCTGGCCGACATGGCGACAAGGCTGCAGGCGGCCCGGCTGCTCACCAGGGATGCCGCCGAGCGCAAGACCGCCGGACTGCGCTGTGACGTGGAGGCCGGCATGGCCAAGCTCTTCGCCAGCGAGACCGCGCTCGAACTGGCGACCGAATCCATGCGGATCCACGGTGGCGTGGGCTACACCACCGACCTTCCCGTCGAGCGCTTCTACCGCGACGCCCCGCTCATGGTCATCGGTGAGGGAACCAATGAGATCCAGCGTCTCGTCATCGCCCGCGGGCTCCTGGCCAGGCAGCGGACCACCTAGCGGACAGGACCGTCGCCCGCTCCGTCGGCCAGCTCCTCGATCACCTCTGCGGTGTGCTCCCCGAGCAGGGGGACACCGATCTCTGGGTCCGGGGTGACGTCGGAGAAGCTGACCGGACCGTTGACGGACCGCAGCGCGCCACCCTCGACGGGGACGAACCCGCCGTTGGCCAGCAACTGCGGATCCACGACCACCTCCGCCGGCGACTGGGCCACCGCCCACCACACACCCTCGCGATCGAACCGCTCGGACCATTCGGCCAGCGGCCGTTCCGCGATGACTTCGTCGAGGAGGGCGATGACCTCGGTCCGGTTCCGGCGGATGGCAGAGGCGCTGGAGAAGCGTTCGTCGTCGAGCAGGTCGGGCCGGCCCAGTGCCCGACACACCGCCCCGATGTGGCGCTCGGCCTCGAGCCCGGTGAAGAAGAACCAACGCCCATCGGCGGCGCGGTAGGGGTTCATCAGGGGCGACTGGTTGCGGTGGCGGGGCTCGGCGCCGGCCACCTTGCCCAGCGCCATCTGCAGTCCCAGGTCCCATCCGAGGACGTAGGCGCCCGTGCGGAGGAGGGACACCTCGACCACTCGGCCGGCACCGGTCTGCCGCTGCTCGAGGACTGCGGCCAAGACGCCGGCGACGGCGGCCAGGCCAGTGATGTGGTCGCCGATGCCACCCCGGGCGTTGAGCGGGCTGCCATCGCCATCGGCCATCTGCATGGCCAGACCGGATCGGGCCCAGAAAGCGCCGATGTCATAGGTGGGGCGGTTGCGCTCCTCACCGCGGAGGCCGTAGCCGCTGATGCTGCAGTAGACCAAGCGGGGGTGGCGTTCCACCGTGGCGTGGGGTTCGAGGTCCAGGTTGTCCAGGGCGTCCGGCCGCAGGTTGCTGATGAAGACGTCGGCGGTGGCCAGGAGGTCCTCCATGTACTGCCGATCGGTGGCGGCGCGCAGGTCGAGTACCACACTGCGTTTGCCGCGGTTGTCGAGGGCGAACGCAGGGTTCGGCAGGTCGCCCGCAATACCGATGGAGTCGAAGACGTCGCGCATGGGGTCCCCGGTAGGGGACTCGACCTTGATGACCTCGGCACCCCAGTCGGCCAGCAGGGCCGCGGCTGATGGCGCCGCCACCCACACCCCGAGCTCGACCACCCGCAGGCCGACCAGCGAGGAGAGGCCGTGGGGCGTTTCGGAGGTCAAGCCCTAGCCTCGGAGCGGCTCTCGGTGGCGCGCTCCCGGAGGAGGTCCTTCACGACCTTGCCGGTCGCGTTGAGAGGAAGCTCGTCGACGACCTCCACGACCCTGGGCACCTTGTAGTTGGCCATCTGGTCGTGGCTCCATTGGATGATCTCCTCTCCAGTGACCGAGGCGCCCGGGCACAGCACGGTGAAGGCCATGCCGACCTCGCCCAGGCGCTCGTCGGGAATGCCGATCACGGCAACCTGCTGGATGTCCGGGTGCCGTAGGAGGGCGTTCTCGATCTCCGCCGGATAGGCGTTGAACCCACCGACGATGAACATGTCCTTCGACCTCCCGACGATCCGCAGGAGGCCGGAGGAGTCGACGACACCGATATCTCCGGTGCGCAGCCACCCGTCGGGGGAAAGTGCCCGGGCGGTCGCCTGGGGATCGTCGAGGTAGTGGGACATGATGCTCCCTCCCCGGATCAGGATCTCACCTGGGCTATTAGGCGGCAGGTCGAGCTCTTCAGGATCGACGATGCGCAACTCGAACCCGGGACGAGCTCGCCCCACGGTGGTGGCAATGGTCTCCACGTCGTCGCCCGGCGCCGTGGCCGCTGCAGTGCCACCCTCGGTCAGGCCGTAGCCGGCGATGATGGTGGAGAACGGCAGCTCGTCGTCCAGTCGGCGTATGAGCTCCACGGGGATGTCAGCTGCGCCGGTCACCGCCACCCGCAGGGTCGACAGGCCGTAGGCCGACCGATCCGGGTGGTCGAGGATGCCCTGATACAGGGTGGGCGGACCAGGGAGGACCGTCACTCCTTCCTCGGCCACCAGGGCGAGGACGCCATCGACATCGAATACGGGCACGGGGAGCATGGTGGCTCCGGCGCCCACGGCCGCCAGGATGCCCGCCTTCAGCCCGAACATGTGGAAGTACGGGTTGACCATTAGGTAGCGGTCGTCGGCGGCCAGACCGGTCATGGCGATCCAGTCGGTGGCGACGAGCAGCGTGCGACCCTGGGTCTGGACCACCCCCTTCGGGACACCTGTCGTTCCAGAGGTGAACAAGATGTCGGAGGGATCGTCGGCGCCGACGGCCGCGCTGCGCCTTCGGACCTCGTCGCGGGCTGATCCCGTGGCCCGAGCCAGGAAGGCGTCCCACCCCTCGGCGCCTCCGCCTGCGGGACCGTGCGCGACCACGGTGGTGGAAAGGTCGGGCAGCTCGACCCCGGTGTCCTCGAGCATGGCCACATAGTCCGTCCCGAGGAAGTCGGTGACCGTCACCAGCGCCCGAGCGCGGCTCCGCTGCAGGATGTCGGCGGCCTCGGCCCCCTTGAACCGTGTGTTGACGGGGACGAGCACCGCACCGGCTTCGAAGATGCCGAGAACGGCCACGACCCACTCGGCGCTGTTGAAGGCCCAGATGGCCACCCGATCACCCGCCTCGATCCCGGAGGCAACCAGGGCCGCACCGAACCGACGGGCCTCCTCGACGAGCTGGTCATAGGTGAGGCTGGTGGTGCCGTCGATGATCGCCGGTCTCGCTCCGAACCGTCCGGCCGTGTCGGCGACCATCGAGGGGATGCCTCCCCGCCCACCGACGCCCGCAGACGTCATCGCCGCAGGACGGTATCTTCGACGTTCATCAGCCGGGCCAGGTTGCCGCCCATGATCTTTCGCACGGACTCGTCGGGCAGACCCACAAGCTCCTTGACGTAACTGGCGGGGTCCTCGAGGCCCTCGGGGTGAGGGAAGTCCGACCCGAACAGGACATGGTCGACACCGATGAGTTCGGCCAACGCCCCGAGATCCTCCTCCCAGAACGGGCTGATGTAGATATTGCGCTTGACCACGTCGACGGGGTTCTCGAGAAAGTCCTGCGGCATCTTCTTGTAGACATCGGCCAGGTTCTTGAGCAGGGGCTCCACCCAGCTGCTCCCATTCTCGATCACGGCGACTTTCAACGCCGGGAACCGCGACAGGACGCCATGGCACACCAGGGCGGAGACGGCGTCCTCGACCGGTCGCCAGGCCGAGAGCATGCGAAAGGCCTGGGGTTGGAAGGGGAGCATCTCGCTGTCGCTGCCCATCCAGTCGTTGGTGTAGCGGTCGTAGCCACTGTCGGACGAGTGCATGGCGACGAGCACGTCGTTCTCGACCACCTTCTCCCAGAAGGGATCGAACTCGGGAAGGCCGAAGGAGCGGGGACCGCGATAACCGGGGACCGGGGCCGGTCGGACGAGCACCACCCTCGCGCCACGCTCGAGCACCCACTCGAGCTCCTCGACGGCGCGCTCGACGATGGGCAGCGTGATGATGGGCGTGGCGAAAATCCTCTCCTCGAAATTGAACTGCCAGGTCTCGTGGATCCATTCGTTGAGGGCATGGACCACCGCGTGGATGGCCTCGGGGTCCTCCCGCAACCGCTCCTCTACCAGGCTGGCCAGGGTGGGGAACATGAGGGCGCGGTCGATACCCTGCTCGTCCATCAGTTGGAGGCGGGAGACGGGCTCGCGGAAGGCCGGGATCGAGCGCATCGGCTGGCCGAAGATCTCCCGCCGACTCTTTCCCTCAGGGTTCCCCTTTCGGAAGTACTCCTCCTGTGCTCCCGGCCGGGCCACGACATCGAAGGTCGGGTTGGGGATGTACTCACTGATGTGGCCACGCACCACGATCTTGGTCCGGCCACGTACGTCCACGTAGTCGATCACCCCGCGGTACCGATCGGGGAGGAACTTGGTCAGGGAGTCGCGGGTCTCGTAGAGGTGGTTGTCGGCATCGAAGACCGGAGCGTCCAGCGCAGGCATCGCCATGGAGTGCCCTCACTTTCCTTTCGTGAGAATGATCTTATTACTTAATGAGAGTACCGTTGCTGCACGTGCCTCGCCACCCATGTCCCCAGGCCGGCTCCTGCTCAGCGGACGGGCGAGCTCGAGGCCGCCTGTCAGCGGAGGTCGCCGGCATGGGGGCCCGAGGGACGGTCGGGAACAGGCCTGAGAACCCTCTTCTTGGTCTAGAGTAACGGCCATTCCATCTCTGCACGGGGTTGGCCCCATGGCCATGACCTCCTTCCCGACCCGGGGGCAGGTCGACGCCTCCTCGCCACACCCATACTCACTCTCACGCCGGCACAGGAAGGATTGCCATGACAGCAACCGATTCCGATGTGTACTACGACCCCTACGACTTCGACATCGACTCGGATCCCTATCCGATTTGGAAACGTCTCCGCGAGGAGACGCCGCTGTACTACAACGACAAGTACGAGTTCTACGCCCTGAGCCGATTCGAGGACGTCGAGCGGGGTTTGGTCGACTGGAAGACCTACAGCTCAGCTAGGGGCAGCCTGCTCGAGCTGATCAAGAGCGACGTCGAGATCCCGCCCGGATCGATCATCTTCGAGGACCCTCCCGACCACAACCTCCACCGGGGCCTACTCTCCCGGGTCTTCACCCCTCGCAAGATGAACGCCATCGAGCCCAAGGTGCGCGAGTTCTGTGCTCGCAGCCTCGATCCGCTGGTGGGATCCGGCGGATTCGACTTCATCGCCGATCTCGGTGCTCAGATGCCGATGCGCACCATCGGGATGCTGCTCGGGATCCCCGAGCAGGATCAGGAGGAGATCCGGGATCGCATCGACGAAGGGCTGCGCCTCGACGACGGCACCATGCCCGACCCCGCCAACTTCGACACCGAGGGACAGACCAGCAGTTTCGATGCGTACATCGACTGGCGAGCGAAGCACCCGTCGGACGACTTGATGACCGAGCTCCTCCAGGCGGAGTTCGAGGACGAGACGGGGACGACCCGTGGACTCAGTCGTCCCGAGGTCGTCAATTTCGTCAACCTCCTCGCCGCCGCGGGCAACGAGACAACGACGCGTCTCATCGGTTGGACGGGAAAGGTGCTCGCCGAGCATCCCGAGGAGCTCGCCAAAGTGGTCGAGGATCGGAACCTCGTACCGAACACCATCGAGGAGCTCCTCCGGTTCGAGTCGCCGTCACCGGTCCAGGCCCGCTATGTGACCCAGGACGTCGAGCATCTGGGCCAGATCGTCCCGGCTGGGAGCGCGATCCTCCTGCTCAACGGCTCGGCGAACCGCGACGACCGCAAGTTCCCCGATGGTGACCGCTTCGACGTCACCCGCAAGATCGACCACCATCTGGCCTTCGGCTACGGTCTGCACTTCTGCCTGGGTGCGGCGCTGGCGCGGCTGGAGGGCCGGGTGGCACTCGACGAAGTGCTCCAGCGCTTCCCTTCGTGGGAGGTCGACTGGGAGCACGCCGAGCAGGCCCGAACGTCGACGGTGCGGGGCTGGGAGCGCCTGCCGGTGCTCGTTTCCTGATCCACGCGTGACCAGAGATTGCTCGAGAGAAGGGCGCTATCGGTGAGAACAGTCGTCGTCGGAGCCTCCAGCGGACTAGGCCGCTGCATCGCAGTCGGCCTCGGGAAGCGAGGCGCAACCGTGGCCCTGTTGGCCCGGCGGAAGGAACGCCTGGCCGACGCGGCCAGGGAGGCGGGCCCCGGTTCCGTGCCCGTCGCCTGTGACGTCACCGACGAGGCGTCGGTCAGTTCTGCTCTGGGGCAGGCAGCCCGCGAACTGGGTGGGATCGACGCGCTCGTCTACGCCACCGGCATCGGGCCGCTGGCCCGACTGGCCGACGTCGATGCAGCCATGTGGCGGAGGGTGTTCGACACCAACGTCATAGGGGCCTCGCTCGTCACCGCGGCCGCCCTGCCCCATCTCACGGCTTCGGGCGGTACAGCCGCCTACCTGTCGTCGACGAGCGCCTCGATCACTCCGCCATGGCCCGGCCTAGGCGCCTACACGGTGAGCAAGGCCGCCCTCAACAAGTTGGTGGAAGCCTGGCGGGCCGAGCATCCAAGCGTCGGGTTCACCCAGGTCACGGTGGGAGACTGTGCCGGGGGCGAGGGTGATTCGATGACGGAGTTCAATGCCGGCTGGGACCCCGAGTTGGCCACCGAGATGGCACCGATCTGGATCGCCCGCCAGTACATATACGGATCGCTGGTGGACGTGGACGAGCTCGTCAGCGTCCTCGACACCATCCTGCGCTGCGGGCCGAGCGCCAACATCCCCACCGTCGCCGTCGTCCCCCGACCTCCGGAGTGAGGGGCTGAGTCCTCACCGAGCAGCATCCTTGGCTCTCGGCACATTTTCGTTCGGTCGTTTCGTCCGGCCCAGTTGGGACCGAGCCCGCTACGCCGTGCCCTCCGATTGCACTTCGCCCATGAGCGACCAGCCATCACCCGGAGCTTCGACATGGACGATCTCCGGAACGGCTGCGAGCCACGTCGCGAGCTGGGCACTGGCGGTCTTGAAATGCTCCGAGTCGACATGGGCCTTTCCTGCTGTTTCATCCTGAAACGCCTCGACCAGCACGTACACGTTGGGGTCATCGACGCTTCGATACCACTCGAAGCAGATGTTGCCAGGCTCAGCGCGGGTGGCCTTGGTGAATTCATCGACCAGATCGATCCAGTCGTCGGCGAATTTGGGGCGCACTGATTGCTTGACGACGATGAAGATCACTCCGGCGTCCTTCCTGACTCTGTGGTCACAAGCCGATGTCGAGGATCGGCTTGTCCAGGGGGTTGACATTGACCGACTGCAGTGCCTGGAGCAGCTTCTCGTGAGGAATGCCGGCGAGGAACCCGTCGATGGTCCGTTGATAATTCGAGATGTGTCCCTCGAGCCGTTCGGAGAGGCGCATGTACTCAAAGCCCTTGCCGTGGAGTCCGCGTTGCTGCTTGGGCAGGTTCGAGAAGTCCTGGGCGAGGATGGGCGGCAGTCGTGGGTCGTCACACTCCCATACCTCGGGCCGGGTGGGTCGTCCCGGTTCGCTGTCCTCCGGGAAGCGGGTGAGCGACCAGATCTCCATCAGCGTCTCTTCCGGGCCCAGCGGACGGAACCGGTAGGACGAGGCGCTGCTGTACATCGGCAATACGAAGTAATGGGGGAAGCAGTACCCCATCGGCTCGTTGAGCCCTTGTGCGTCCAGACGATTGAGATCAGGGACGTCAGAGCCTCTGGCCTGATGCCAGTCCACGACCGAATCGTTGAGCGCCCGATTCCAAGCCGATATGGCCAGCGCCTGGTCGTCGGGCAGCTCCATGTCCCGGAGACCCTCGGCGATCCGAACATCGTTGGAGTGGACCATCCCGGCCATGCCTTCGCTCATCGTGCGCAGGTACTCGATATCCGCGTCGATATAGGCACGCGGATCGATCACCGCACCGTCGCGGAGCCCGTACCGCCCCGGGATGACGAGCTGGGGATGTGTCTGCACCACGTGGTACATCTCCACGAACGCCTCTTGGGCGAGCTTCCAGTTCACCGGGAGCCGGCACGCGTACCACCACTCGGTCCGCAGGGACTCCACCTTCCACGCGTCGAGCATCGTTGCGAACGGCTCGATGCAACGCCTCAACGGTGGAGCTTCGTCGTCGAGGTTGATCCACGCACATCCGCCCCACACCTCGCACTGCACCGGCGTGAGATTGAGGTCCTCCGGCTGCAGGTTGTGCTCGGCGAACGTCTTCGCCTGCGTAACGAAGGTATTGGCGCCATCCGGGCCGTAGCACCATCCATGGAACGGGCAGACGAATCCGCTCTCGCACGTCCCCTGACCCTCGACGAGCCTGACGCCGCGATGGCGGCAGGTGTTCTGGAATGCCCGCACTCCCCTGTCGTCGGTGCGCACCACGATGACCGACTGATCGAGGAACTCGTATTCCACGAAGTCGTGGGGCTGCGGGATCTCCTCGAGTCTGCATGCCATCTGCCACACCCGAGGCCAGAGCCGCTCGACCTCCAGCTGGTAGAAGGCCGGATCGAAGTAGCGGTCCTTGGGAACCCGGTCCGGGATGTCCATCGCATGGGGCACGGTGAGAGGCGACCAGGTCCGATCCGCGACGGCCACTCAGCGCCCCTTTCCCCTTCGGAGTACGTTCTCCAGATAATATACCAACCGGTCGGCACAATCGCTCCGTACGTTGAAGGTGGCGAACGGACGGCGACTCGAGTGGTGGCACTGACCGCTCTCTCGTACCCACCGGAAGTGCCCGGCCCCGGGCGGACAGCACGGTGGTCCCCACACCAGTCTTCGGAACGCGAGATGCAACACGCGAGTGATACAGAAACCCATGGCCGAATCCACATTCGATGAACATCCCCGTCGACTCGCTCCCGACGTCGACGTCCTGGTCATCGGCGCCGGCATCACCGGCATCTATCAGACGTATCGCGCTCTGGAAGCAGGATTCTCCGTGAAGCTGCTCGAAGCCGGTGGGGGCGTGGGGGGAACGTGGTACTGGAACCGCTACCCCGGGGCCCGGTTCGATTCAGAGAGCTACACCTACGCCTATCTGTTCTCAAGAGAGCTGTTCGAGGAATGGGAGTGGCAAGAGCACTTCGCACAACAGCCGGAGATAGAGCGCTACCTCAACCATGTGGTCGACCGCTTCGACCTTCGGCGCCACATCCGATTCGACGCCAGGGTCACCTCGGCCGTGTACGACGAGTCGTCGGGGACGTGGATCACGGTGGTGAGCGACGGCACCGAGTTCCGGTCGCGATTCATCGTCGCCGCCACCGGTGTCCTCTCGGTGCCGTACTTCCCGGACGTGCCGGGACGTGAGGACTTTCGAGGCGAGTCGTACCACACCGGCCTGTGGCCGTCGACACCGGTCGACTTCGCCGGCAAGCGGGTGGCAGTCATCGGTACGGGATCCAGCGGCGTACAAGTGATCCCTTCCATCGTGGACGATGTGGCCTCCCTGACGGTGTACCAACGCACCGCCAACTGGTGCACACCGCTCAACAACGCACCGATCACGCCCGACCAGCAAGCCCGCCTCAGGGCTGACTTCGAAGCGATTCGCGAGACGCTGAACCGGTCACCGAGCGGCTTCCTTCACCCCACGCACGATCGGGCCAGCTTTGATGATTCGCCCGAGGAGCGGCGGGCATTCTTCGAGAAGATGTGGAGCAGCCCCGGGTTCTCGAAGCTCACCAGCCACTACACCAACTTGTTGTTCGACCCTGTCGCCAACGCAGAGTGGTGCGAATTTCTCGCCGGGAAGATTCGAGAAATCGTCGAGGATCCCGGGACGGCGGAGAAGCTGATCCCCAAGGACCACCTCTACGCGGCCAAGCGGCCCCCTTTCGTGTCCGGCTACTTCGAGGCCTACAACAATCCGAAGGTCACACTCGTCGATCTCAAGAACACGCCGATCCTGCGTATGACCGAGGGCGGTATCGAGACGGCCGAAGACTTCTGGGAGGTCGACATCGTGGTGTGGGCGACCGGCTTCGACTTCGGCACCGGCGCCCTCACACGCATGGGCGTCCGCGGCCGGCACGGTCTCACCCTCGAGGGCTACTGGGCCGACGGTCCGCGGACGTTCCTCGGCGTCCAAAGCACGGGCTTTCCGAACCTCTTCTTTCCGGGCGGGCCGCACGCGGCGGCCGGCAACAACCCGAGGTACAACGGCGACCAGGTGGACTTCGTCACCGACACGATCACCTACGCGCGCGACCACGGCTACGACACCATCGACGTGGACCCCGCCGCCGAAGACCGGTGGACCAGCATGGTCGATCGCGCCGCGGCCAGGGTCCCGTCGTTCGGGGAGAGCAGCTACTACTTCGGAGCCAACATCCCCGGAAAGCCGCGCAAGTACCTCCTGAACTCTGCCGGCCGGCCCAAACTCTTCGCGGTGATCGCCGACGTCGTCGACAACGACTACAAGGCGTTCAGGTTGTCGCGTTCGTCAGACCGTGGCCACCGGCGTCAGGGGTGACCCCACGATGCCGGGCAGGCGCAGCGGGGGCGCGGTGAGCAAGAACCGGCTGCGGTTGTGCTCGCGCAGCCACGATGCAAGCTCGTGCAGGTACCACATCTCGCCGAGTGGCACGCCAAGGCGGAAGAGGCAGAGATGGTGGATCGGGAGGAACGAGTGCCGGCTCTCGTCGCGGTCCCTGCCCGACAATCCTTCGACCGCGTAGTTGTCCGCTACGAGCGCCGAGATCTGCGAGTCGCTGATCCATTGCAGCAACGACTCGTCCCGAGCGTCGAGGTAGGAGCACATCGCCTGGATCTTCACGGGGTCCGGGTCGCGGTTCCACGTGAGGACCTCCGTGGCGAAGCCGGTGTGAAGCAGCAGCATGTCGCCCGGCTCGACCACGACGCGGTCGGCCGCCATGATCTCCTGCAGGGTCTTGAGGTCGACGCGTCGCCAGTCATGCCCCAGGTGGTGAGCCAGGTCGACGAGGACCCCGCGGCCCTGGACGCCGGCGTACGCCATGTGCTCCAAGCCGAGGTGGTGGGCGAAGCAGACATGCCCGCCACCATCGCCTGCCGCGTCGGGCTTCGGTCCGACCAGGTCGATCCCGGCGCGGTACCCGTTGTAATACACCGCCTCCTCGATCCCATCGCCGTCGGCGTCGAACTCGGCCCCGACATGC
>DASZGT010000264.1:0-2331 GCA_035938575.1 Acidimicrobiales bacterium | reverse complement strand
GGTCCCGGTGGTGTGCCAGAACGGCGTCGACCTCGGCGCCACCGTCGACAACGGGAACTACGGCGGGAGCATCGACCCCGACGTCTTCACCGATCCCTCGGGGCAGTCCTGGCTCCTCTGGAAGAGCGACGGCAACCACATCGGACTGGGCCAGACGTCGATCTGGTCGGTCCCATTGACGTCTTTCCTCGTGCCGGTAGGCGGAGCCAACCCGAGCCCCCTCCTCAGCGACGATCAGTCGTGGCAACGCGGCATCATCGAGGGCCCGAACATGTACTTCAGGCCGGCCAGCGGCGGTGGCGGCACCTACTTCCTCTTCTATTCGGGCGGGAGCTTCGGGACGTCCACCTACGCCATCGGCTGGGCCACCTGCAGCGGGCCCTCGGGTCCCTGCTCCGACGGGACGACGTCCAACCCCTTGCTCACCAGCTCGGGGGGCATGTCGGGTCCCGGGGGCCCTGACGTCTACACCCTGCCCTCGGGGCAGCCTGTCACGGCGTTCGCCGCCTGGTACGGGACCACGATCGGATATATGTCCTCCGGCTTCCGCCCGATGTATCTGGCCGATCTCACGTTCGACACGAGCATCTCCCCGCCGACCCCGTGCCTCACGCTCGACCCGGCGGGCGGCAGCACTCCCGCCGCCAGCCCGACCTGCTCCCCGGCACCGCCGAACTCCTCGTACTGGTTGGTCGCCTCCGACGGGGGGATCTTCACGTTCGGGAACGCCGGGTTCTTCGGGTCGGCCGGCAGCCTGCCCCTGATCAGCCCGGTTGTCGGGATGACACCGACGGCATCCAAGGACGGGTACTGGCTGGTGGCCTCCGACGGGGGGATCTTCACCTACGGCGACGCCGCCTTCCACGGCTCCATGGGCGGCAAGCCGCTCAACGCGCCCGTCGTCGGAATGGCGGCCATGCCGGATGGCGGTGGGTACTGGCTCGTGGCCTCGGACGGGGGCATCTTCAGCTTCGGCGACGCCGCCTTCCACGGCTCCATGGGAGGCACGCCCTTGAACAAGCCGATCGTCGGCATGGCGGCGACCAACGATGGACTCGGATACTGGCTCGTGGCCTCCGACGGAGGCATCTTCAGCTTCGGCGACGCCGCCTTCCACGGCTCCATGGGGGGCATACCGTTGAACAGGCCGATCGTGGGCATGGCGGCCGGTTCCAACGCGCTCGGCTACTGGATGGTCGCCTCTGACGGCGGCATCTTCGACTTCGGTGACGCCGGCTTCTACGGCTCCGTGGGCGGCACCCCGCTCAACCGGCCGGCCGTCGGCATGGCGGCCACACCGGACGGGCACGGGTACTGGATCGCGGCATCCGACGGGGGGATCTTCACCTACGGCGACGCGAACTTCTACGGGTCCACAGGCGGCACGGTGCTCAACAAGCCGGTCGTGGGCACCGCATCGGCCAGCTGAGCCGAGCACTCACGGGGCCGCCGGGCCGTTGAGAAGCCGACCCAACACGGCGTCCAGGGCTTCTCCGGACACCTCAGCCACATCGAGATCGACCACTTTCCGGCGGCTGGTGGCTGCGCGGACCGACCGCACCGGCCGCACCGCCCGACGCGGCAGGGACAGCTCGTCGGCGAGTGCCGCCAGCGCGGCGTCGGTCGCCCTTCTCCGGTCCGGCGTCTCGACCACCCGGACAACGAGGGCTCGGTCGTACTCGCCACCCACCGCCGTCGCCGACGCGCCGGGCCTGACGTCGACCTGAGCGCCGGGGGCGCCGACCGGGGGCGCCGTATGCACGAGCCGAGATGCCGCGGAGAGGGCCCCAGGCCAAGCCCCCGACAACTCGGGCCGACCTGCCGGGACCCTCCCCGCGCTCCGCCACCCGGAGCAGTGTGGGCGCGTGGCCCCAGACCTATACGGAGCGGGGCGCCAGAAGGATTGCGGCCTATCCTGGGTCCGCCATGGGGCGGCGCCAAGGGAGGGCAGGCCGATGACAGGGAGTGCAGGCGGGTCCGGCTTCGAGTTGCGGGGCATCAACCACCTCGCACTGGTGTGCCGCGACATGGAGCGGACGGTCGACTTCTACACCAACGTGCTCGGCATGCCGCTCGTCAAGACGATCGAGCTCCCGGCCGGCATGGGCCAGCACTTCTTCTTCGACTGCGGCGGCGGCGACTCCCTCGCCTTCTTCTGGTTCCCGAACGCCCCGGATGGGGTGCCCGGCGTGAGCGCTCCCGCGGCCCGTCCGGATCAGGGCGACCTCACGAGCGCCATCGGCTCCATGAACCACGTCGCCTTCGACGTGGCGCCCGAGAAGATGGAGGAGTACCGGGATCGTCTCGTCGCCGCCGGGATCGACTGCACCG
>DASZGT010000263.1:0-2126 GCA_035938575.1 Acidimicrobiales bacterium | reverse complement strand
AAGCTCGAGGGCGACGAGGCCACCGGGGCCCGCATCGTGTCCCGTGCCCTCGAAGAGCCCCTGAAGCAGATCGCGGTCAACGCCGGCCTCGAAGGTGGGGTCATCGTCGACAAGGTGCGCAACCTGAAGAAGCCCACCGAGGGCCTCAACGCAGCCACCGGCGAGTACGAGGACCTGTTCAAGACGGGTGTGATCGACGCCGTGAAGGTGACACGGTCAGCCCTGCAGAATGCCGCCTCGATTGCCGCCCTGTTCCTGACCACCGAGGCCGTCATCGTCGACAAGCCAGAAGAGTCGGCGGGCGCCGGGATGCCCGGCGGAGGGATGGACGACTTCTAGGTCATCCGCCGCCCGACCGGGCGGACCTGACTCGTGACGAAGGGCGCCCGATGGGGCGCCCTTCGTTCATTCCCTACAATGGGCGGCGTGACCCAACCCCTGGAGGGCGCGACCCGGCCTCTCGCTCCATCGTCAGGCTGGGGAGTGCTCCATCTGTTCTGCAAGGTCCCCTACCGCGCCTCCGATCCGGGCGCCCGGGGCTACGACGCCCACGCAGTGGTCCAGGCGGTCAAACGGGCCGAAGCCGACGACGTCCAGGTGGTGTCGGTGGCCCTGCTCGGGCACAAGGCGGACCTGGGCTTCATGGCGCTCGGGGCCGATCTCTGGCGCCTTCGCCGGTTCCAGTCCGATGTCCAGGCGGCCGGGCTCGTCGTCGCCCTCTCGTACGTGTCGCTCACCGAGGTGTCCGAGTACGCCGCCGGGCTCCCGGACGAGATGAAGCAGACCAGGTTGTACCCCTCGTTGCCCCCCGACGGGATGCCGGCATTCTGCTTCTACCCGATGTCCAAGCGCCGTGGCGACCTGGCCGGCTCCAACTGGTACTCGATGCCCTTCGAGGAGCGCAAGGCCATGATGCACGGGCACGGGGCGGCGGGGCGCGCCTTCGCCGGTCGGATCGTGCAGCTCATCACGGGCTCCACCGGGATCGATGACTGGGAGTGGGGAGTCACCCTGTTCGGGGTGCACCCCGACGACCTGAAGGACTGCGTCTATGCCATGCGCTTCGACGAGGGCTCGGCCCGCTTCGCCGAGTTCGGACCCTTCCTCACGGGGATGGTCGCATCGGTGGAGACGGTCCTGGCCCAGGTGGTGCCCGATGAGTGAGCCGCTCCCCGGGGGCGACCTCGAGGCGCTGCGGGCCGGGCTGCGGCGGATCGGCCCGATGGTGGTGGCCTTCAGCGGGGGCGCGGATTCGGCCTTCGTGGCCTGGGTGGCCACCGAGGCCCTGGGCGCCGACCATGTTCTCTGCGTGACCGCCGTCTCCCCCTCGCTGGCTCCCGAGGAGCTGGCCGATTGTCGCGCCCTGGCTGCCGAGTGGGGGCTGCGCTCCGCCGAGGTGCCCACGGACGAACTGGCGGACCCGGACTACTCGGCCAATGACGGGTCCCGCTGCTATCACTGCAAGGCCTCGCTGCTGGAGGCTCTGGGCCCGGTCGCCGCCGGCGAGAACGGCGGGAGCGGGGCCAAGGTCGTCCTTGGAGTCAACCTCGACGATCTGGGCGATCACCGCCCCGGCCAGCAGGCCGCGGCCGAGCGGGGGGCGCTCTTCCCCCTGGTGGAGGCCGGATTCACCAAAGCGGATGTGCGGTCCTGGTCGCAGCGTCTCGGCCTGCGGACCTGGGACAAGCCGGCCGCGGCGTGCCTGGCGTCCCGTGTCCCCTACGGCACTCCCGTCAATCTGGGCACCCTCCGGTCCGTGGCCGAGGCCGAGTCGGGGCTCCGGTCGCTGGGCTTTCGCCAGCTGCGGGTGCGCCACTACGGCGACACGGCCCGCATCGAGGTCCCGGCGGAGGACCTCGCGGCCGCGGTGGCCCGGCGCCTGGATGTCGTCAGTGCCGTGCACCGGGCGGGATACCGGTACGTCACGCTCGATCTCGAAGGGTTCCGCTCCGGCAACCTCAACGACGGCTTGACGGAAGAAGACCTGGCATCGCCGGTGGGAGTCCCGGGATGATCGGGGTCAGGGTGAAATTGACCTTCCCCGAAGAGCTCGTGCGCGAGCCGATCATGGCCCGCATGATCCATGAGCTCGACGTGGTGCCCAACATCCGTCGCGCCGATGTCGG
>DASZGT010000262.1:0-7900 GCA_035938575.1 Acidimicrobiales bacterium | reverse complement strand
GGTCCCGTCACTCATCAGGCCGTCGACATAGGTCCCGTCGCGGCGGGTCAGGCGGCGGTTGACCGCCCTGGTCACGGCGGCCTGGCGCCGGCGCTGGCCGGCGATCTCATCCGCCGGCCTCTGGAGTGCTTCGGCCACGTCTGCGGTCCGGCGAAAGACATTGACCCCGAGCGCGTTCAAACGGGTGACCACCGGATAGTCGTAGTAGACGTTGGTGGCCGGTAGGGAGGTCACCAATCCGGTGGCAGGCGACACGGCGCGCTCGACGTAGTCCGAGATGCGGCGGAGCACCCCGTAGACAGACTGGAGGAGGGCCCGGTCCCCGGTGTGCATCCAGTACTGCCATACCCATTCGACGTAGATCTCGGTGGACTCGTTGATGTCGAGCGCACCCAGCCCGGTCGGGTAGATCTTGTTGACCGCCCCGTTGGGCCAGTACCGGTCTTGGGACTGGCCGAACTCGAGCAGTGACTTCCGCGTGAGGTTCTGCTCGCCCAGTGCGGCCATGGCTGTGCACGATTCGTTGAAGCCGTCGAAGAGCCACGGGCCCTTCTCCCTCGTGGGTGTGTCGAGGAACTGCTCTTGCGAGGTGAACATGGCCGAATGGAGGCCGAGTCCGAACACGGCGTCGATCACCGGTTGGTCGGACGAGAAGGTGGCCGCCGGCTGGGCGGGAAGGGCGGTGTGGCGCGTGAGGGCAGCGACGTCCCCGACGGCGAGGGGCTCCCCGGGGTTGTCGACCTGGAAGTACCGGAACCCCAGATAGTCGAAGGGGTGGAATTCTTCCGCCCCTCCCCCGCGCTGGACGTAGCTGTAGCTCATGTCGGTGTGCTGGGTGCCGTGCTGAGTGGAGACCTGGCCGGGCGTGCCGGTGAACGGCTGCCCCACGACCGGCTCGTCCAGCAGGTAGCCCGCCCGCATCGTGACCAGGCGGCCGGGCGCGCCCTGGTGGAATGTGACCGTGGGGACAGCGGCGTACACCTTTCCGAAGTCGGCCACCACCGCGCCCGAGGACAGCGTGGAGAGGGACACCGGCCAGACCGGCTCTTCGACGATCCGGGTCCGCACCGGGACCAGACGCGTCCACGGCTTGGTGGGGGGGCGTCCCAGCACGACCGCCGGCGACCACGTTCGGTCATCGAAGCCCGGCAGCTGCCAGCCGACGGGTTGACCGGGCCCGTCGATGTTCTCGGTGAAGTCGACCAGATCGCCCTCGAGGTCGCGCTGGGTGCCGGGCAGCCACGCGCCCTTCCGAACCCGCCACGACCCGTCGGTCGTCACCCGCTCGGTGTGTCCGTCCTGGTAGTGCACGACGATCTGGGCGATCACCCCCGGGCTGCCGGCGGGATGCCCCTTGGTCGGTCCCTGCCAGCTCGACACGATTCCCACGGCATTGGCGGCCCCTGGCCGTAGGAGCCCGGTGACATCGAGGGTCTCGTAGTACATCGAGTCGGGGAAGCTGTAGGCCTGGCCCTTGCCGGCGCGAGTCCCGTTCACGTACAGCTCGTACTGCTGGTCTCCCGAGACAAAGGCGCGGGCTCTGGCGATCGGACCACCCCGCAGCCTCACCTCGGTCCGGGCGTAGGTGTACTGGTCCGGCTCGGCGACCTCGCTGTTGACCCGCCCGATCCAGGACGCCCGCCAATGCTCATTCTCCAGCCCCGTCTCGAATGCGGACGGGGCGGACCGCAGCCCGGGGTGCCCCGAGCGGTCCCAGGTCTGCACCGTCCAGCGGTAGGCGGCGTCCGGGGCCAGCCGCGGTCCCCCGTAGGCCACGAAGGCCTGTTCGGCGGACGCCACCCGTCCGCTGTCCCACAGGGTCGGGGCCGGCTGAGATCCGACGACCGGTCCCACGACCTCGATGCGGTAGGCGCTCTGGATCGCGCCACGCCGGGTGTCCTGCACCTGCCAGGCGAAGTAGATGTCGCCCGGGCCGAGACCGATGGGGACAGCGAGACCGTCGACCGTCAGCTCGGCCGGCGCACCGGGCTGCTCCCCACCGGCTTCCGCCGCGGACGGCAGGACCGAGGCCACGGCCAGACCGGCTGCACCAATCAGGCCGCCCCCCAGCAGTTGCCGCCTGCTCAACGTCCAGGTGCGCAGCGGTTGGCCATCGGCCCGCTCCCCCATCTGGGAGACCCTAATTGGCCCGACAGGGCGCCGGTAGCATCTCCCGATATGGCCTCATCTTCCTTGTTGTACGTCACGCAGGTGGCTCCCTACCGGGAGGGGCCGGCCGGTGTGCACGGAGTGCTCGACCAGTCGGCCACGGCCATGGCCCAGCTGGCCGAGGCCACCGGCCTCGCCTACCACCGGGTGAGCGACGTGCGGACCCTCGACCCCGCGGCACTGGAGGCGGCTCGGGTGGTGGCGCTGTTCACCATCGGGGAGACACCGTGGTCTGCCGCTCAGCAGCGCGCCCTGATCGAAGGCACGCGCCGCGGGCGACTCTCGGTGCTGGCCGTGCATTCGGCCACCGACTCCTGCTACGGGTGGGAGGACTACGGGCAGCTGGTCGGCGCCCGCTTCGACGGCCACCCCTGGACGCAGTGGTGCACCCTGGATGTCATCGACCCCACCCACCCGGCCGTCGCCCATCTCGGCCCGAGCTGGCACTGGCGCGACGAGGTGTACACCTTCCGAGACCTCCGCCCCGACGCCCGGGTCCTGCTGGCGGCCCGACCGGAGCAACTCGGCTCCTCCGACGGCGGCTCCAGGGGCGACCCCGGCTCCAGCTACCCCCTGTCGTGGTGCTTCACCGAGGGATCGGGTCGGGTCTTCTCCACATCGCTGGGACACTTCCCTCACGCCTGGGAGAGCCAGGACTATCTCCGTCATCTGGCCGGGGGGCTCGGATGGTTGACGGAAGTGGCCCGGGAGACGTGAGCCGTTGTCGGCCTTCCTCCGTCGGCAAGCAGGTGTGTTCAGACCGGGCCGCCACCGGGACGTGCGGTGTGCCGGCGTTCATGGGTCGTCTCGTTCCACCACTACGGCCTCCCAGCCCCGCAGTCGGATGC
The DNA here is from genome assembly GCA_035938575.1 of Acidimicrobiales bacterium. Taxonomy (GTDB): domain Bacteria; phylum Actinomycetota; class Acidimicrobiia; order Acidimicrobiales; family RAAP-2; genus Bog-756. Next base: position 4,883 of record DASZGT010000262.1, on the reverse strand, counting down.
CGTCCCCGAGGTGCCGTCCCTGGCGACGACCATCGGTGCCGACCCGCACCGTGCCGGCAATCCCGCTGACCGTCACATCCTCGGAGGCCATGTTGAGCGCCACCGCGATCCGGTCCCCGCGGCTCCACACCCAGGCCCCGCGAGGAGCGTCCAAGGACCGGTAGGGGCCCGTCTGCAACCCAGGGGCATCTCGCCGCAGGGCGATGATGTCCCGGGCCAGGGTGAGCATGGAGGTGGGGTCGTCCCTCTGGTCGTGGACGTTGAACGCCGAGAGGTCCCCGAAGGGCAGCCACGGTTGCACCTCCGGGTCGGTGAACCCACCGCCCGGCGTGTCCCGCCAGGGCATCGGTGTCCGCATGGCGTCGCGGCCGGCGTAGGCCGGCCAGTAGGCAACCCCGAGCGGGTCCCGGAGTTGGTCGTGTGGCACGTCGGTGTCCACCAGTCCGATCTCGTCGCCCTGGTAGAGCACCGGTGTCCCCCGCAGACAGAGGAGCATGACCAGCGCCACCCTGGCCTTGGCCGCATCGCCGCCGGCCCACCGGGTGGCGAACCTGGACATGTCGTGGTTCGAACCCGTCCACACCGGCCAGCTCCCGGCGGGGAGGGCCTTCTCGGTGGCCTCGACGATGGCCCTGAGCGCCTCCGCCTCCAACGGGGCGTTGATGAACGGGAAGTTGAACGCCAGGTGAAGCTCGTCGTCCCCCGTCCCGTAGTAGTTCGCCAGCGTCTCGATCTCCGGCACCGGCGTCTCCCCCACGAGCACGGACCCCGGGTACACGTCGGCCAGCGTCCTCCACCTCCGGATGACCTCGTGCACCTCGGGGCGGTTGCCGTTGTAGACGGGGCGCTGCCCGAAGATCCGAACGTCCAGCGGATCGGAGTCGCGGGCCGGCGGGTTGTCCCGCAGGAGGGCGTCCTTGATCATCCCGTTGCACACGTCGATGCGGAAGCCGGACACCCCCCGCGCCAGCCAATGGACCAGGATGCCGTCGAACTCCTGTCGGACCTCGTCGTTCCACCAGTTGAGGTCGGGCTGCTCGCGCAGATGGTTGTGGAGGTAGTACTGGTCAGTGGTCGCATCGAGGGTCCATGCCGCCCCACCGAAGCTCGAGACCCAGTTGTTGGGGGCCGAGCCGTCGGGCTTGGGGTCGACCCACACGTACCAGTCGCGATGGGGCGCCGTCCTCGACGAACGAGCATCGACGAACCACGGGTGGCGCTCGCTGGTGTGACTGGGCACCAGGTCGAGGAGCACCCTGATGTGGCGGCGCTTGGCCTCGGCGATGAGCCGGTCGACGTCGTCCTCGGTGCCGATTTCGGGGTCGACGGCCAGGTAGTCGGCCACGTCGTAGCCCCAGTCCGCGTTGGGGGAGACGGTGATCGGGCTCAGCCAGATGCCGTCGACTCCCAGCCACTGCAGATAGTCGAGATGGCCGATGACCCCGGGGAGGTCGCCGACTCCGTCGCCATTCGAGTCGGCGAACGAACGCACATAGATCTGGTAGAGGACCCCTGACTGCCACCACGTGGAGGCCGTGTCCAGGCCTGGCGAAGCGGGACCCATCAGCCGGTGGGCAAGGGGGCAAAGGGTGTCACAGTGACCCAGCACGTGCCCTGGGGTACGTGATTCTTCGGAAGTTTGCACTGGGCCGACGGCGGCGTGTTGATGTGGAGCCTGACCACCTGGTACTGGGTCGGGCCGTAGTGCTTGGTGGGGCCGTAGCTGAGGATCGGGGAGAAGGTGCCGGGGTAGCCGGTGACCTTGGACATGGCGGTCACGAAGGTACGCCGGTTGAGCGTCGGGCCGGCGGCCTGGGCCGCGGTGGCAAAGAGGCGAACGGCCTCGCACCACGAGACGACGGGACCCTGTTCCTCGATGTAGAAGGACTGGTCACCGGGAGGGATCTGCGGATAGGCCTTATGCCACGTGGTGAAGCAGCTGCGCGCGCCGGGGTCGTAGCCGCCCTGGCTCTGGGGACGATCGTCGTCGATGCCGCCCAGGGTCATGGTCGTCAACCCCTCCTGGCCGTCGAGCGCCTTGGCGTAGGGGTAGGGCAGCAGCCCGAGGGAACCCTGGATGGTCGCCTCGTAGTCGCTCAGCAGCAGCCGGGGGAAGTAGTTCTGCGCCGTTTCGGCCTGGAGCAGGGGGAAGAAGACGTTGAACTGGATCAGGGGGATCACCGTGGTGACGCCGTCGGTGCGGAGCTGTTGGATGGCCAGGGGGGCTTCGGCGTCCGTGGTGGCCGTGGCGGATGGATCGGAGGCGATGGTTTCGATCACCGGGGTGATCCCGGCCCGGCGCAGATCCGGCAGCAGATAGTCGTTGAGGGCCACCTGGTCCGAGGCGCGGTCACCGACGACCACTCCGACCTTGCGGTTGCCACCCAGGGTCTTGGTGCTCAACCCCCAGTTGACCACCGCCTTGAGGATGACAGCCTGGTCCGGTCCGGTCCACCACAGGTACGGCGACCCCAAATTGGTCCAGTTGGTGACCGTCGACCACTGACCGATGAACGGCGTGTGCCCCTCCTGGGTGATGCACAGCTGGTTGTCGTCCCGCCAGTCGCCGAGGCCGTCGACCACCGCGAAGGCGGCCGGGGATCCCTCGGTCCACGTCTTGCACAACGACCGCTCGCTCGATGGGCTCAGCGGATCGAAGGTCGTGATGATCGGGTTGATCGTCCGCCCGTTGATCCCGCCGGCGTCGTTGATCTGCTTGATGTAGAGCCGAATGGCTTTTTCCTGCTCACCGAACTCGAGGTCGGAGGCGAACCCCTCCTTGCCGGCCAACGACGAGAGGGAGACGATCGGGAAGACAACATTGATGCTGTCCTTGGTGACCCCGCGTGTCGAGGTGCTGGCCTGACTCACGGGAACCGCGGAGGTGGCGGTCCCTCCCGGCGCCGACAGTCCCCCGGTGGGCGCCGCTCCGGTGGAGGAGCTGGGTGGGGCGGTGACCACCCAGGCGGCCGTCCCGATGAGGACCGCGCCCACGATGGCCAGGGTGCGGATCTGGGTGGAGCGGGGGCGCCGGACGAAGTGACCCCATGACCGCGCCAAGCCGGCCACCGGGTTCCAGCGGCTCAGCCCGCTCATGTCCCCCCCCGCCGGCGGCACCGTCCGTGATGGAGGTGGCGTCGGGCCACCGGTGCGCCGACGCACGGGACTGCGGTCATCGGTTCTCCTTGATCATCGGGCTAGCCTCGACACATCGCTCAAACGACGAGGGTCCCGCTCCATCTGTGGCTAGTACCGTATCCCCGCCCGATCCCCGCCCGCCGCCGCCAGCTCGTCGTCGAGCGATCAGGATCGAGATCTGCCTGCGGTGACGACTGCTGGCCAGCCCCGGGCTGCGGGCGGCTCAACCGGCTGCAACCTGGGGTTGTGATGCAGACAGCCGCCGCCATCGAAGACGATCTCAGTCATGCAGCGAGGGGCGAGCATTAGCTTGACGTCATGGGCATGTCTCCGTTCATCACCGACCTCCGAGACCGGGTCGGTCATCGACTGTTGCTGCTTCCCTCCGTCGCCGTTCTCCCCTGGAGAGAGGACCGTCGTCTGTTGCTCGTACGGCTCGCCGACACCAGACAGTGGGCAACAATCGGTGGCGCCGTCGAGCCCGACGAGTCACCCGAGGATGCGGCCATCCGTGAAACGGAGGAAGAGGCCGGTGTCGGGGTGGAGTTGAGAGGCATCCGGGCTGTTCTCGGCGGCCCGCAATTCCGGATCCTCTATCCGAATGGCGATGAGACCGCCTACGTGTCCACGGTGTTCGACGCGCGGGTCACGACGGGAACGCCCGGCCCTGACCACGACGAGACGATTGGGGTGGGCTGGTTCTCGCCGTCGGAGCTGGCATCGGCAGCCATGAGCGCCTTCACGCGAGCACTGTTGGTGGGCGCAGAGGTGCTGCCTGGCTGACCCGCGTGTCGGCCGGGCCCGGTCGCTCCGTCCCGGACGCATCGGCAGCGACGGCGGAGCTCCGCCCGTAACCTGTCACGAGTCGACACTGGCCCCTCCACTGATGGGACGGGCTCGGGTCATGATGCCGTCATCGGTTGCGGCGCTCGCTTCCCGCAGTCGGGAGCTGGCCGACCACCCCGGTCAACTCGGCGACGCGGTCCACCACGGTGACACCAGGGAGCGAAGCCGGCAGGGCACGCCCGCCTGCCACCCAGACCGTTTCCATTCCGATCTGCCGGGCGCCGAGAATGTCTCGCTCCCAACTGTCCCCCACCATCACCGCCTCGTTGGGCTCGGCACCCAACCGTCCGAGGACTTCATGAAAGGCGGCAGGATTCGGCTTGCCGACACCGACCTCACCCGAGACGACCACGGCGTCGAAGCAGCCCGACAGGCCGGTGCCATCGAGCTTCAGGCGCTGGATGTCGGACGGGCCGTTGGTGAGAAGCCCCAGGCGGCAGCGACCGACGAGGGACCGGACCAACTGATCAGCACCTTCGATCAACGGGTGGCCTCGGCGCTGCGCGGATCGATAGGCCTCGGCCAACGCCGCCGCCAGGATCGGGTCGTCAATGCCCTGCCCGGTCAGCGCCGTGGTCCACACCTCGTGCTGATAGGTCGGGATCCAGGCTCGCAATTCGTCGATGAGAGGGTCATTGCCTTCAAAGGTGGACCACAATCCCTCCCATGAGGCGAAGCCGAGCTCCCGGCAGATGTGGTGCGATGGTCCCGAATACCAGAGCCGTCGGGCCGTGGCCAGGAGATGGCCCACAAATGCTTCGGGCTCCGCGCCCGGGACCAGACCCGCCACTTCGGTCAACGAGGACCTGGCGCTCGCCTCTTCGACGATCAGGGTGTCATCCAGATCGAATACTGCCACCATGAGCATCTCCGTCACTCAGCTCGAGGTTGCGCCGAGG
>DASZGT010000261.1:0-3186 GCA_035938575.1 Acidimicrobiales bacterium | reverse complement strand
GTCCTGACCCGTCCAGGCGCGGTGGTGCTCGTAGACGTAGTCCACGCGCTCGAGCAGATAGGGGATCCAACCGATGCCCCCCTCGGACAGGGCGATCCGCAGATCGGGGAACTTGCGGAGCACCGGTGACCACAGCAGGTCGGCCGCGGCCTGCACCACGTTCATGGGTTGCAGGGAGATCATGACATCGATGGGCGCCTCCACCGAGGTGATAACCAGCTGGGACGACGAGCCGATGTGCAGGCAGACGACGGTCCCCTGGTCGGCGCACGCCTGCCAGAACGGGTCCCAGTGATCGGAGTGGAAGCTCGGCCACCCCAGCTTCTCCGGGTTCTCCGAGAACGTCACCGCGTGACATCCCTTGGCCGCCACCCGGCGGACCTCGTCGGCCGCCAGTTCCGGATCCCACAGCACCGGCAGGGACAGCGGGATGAAACGGCCCGGTTCGGCCCCGCACCAGCCCTCGATGTGCCAGTCGTTGTAGGCGCGGATCATGGCCAGGGCCACGTCCTTGTCTTTGGTGCGGGCGAAGAGCTGGCCGCAGAACTGCGGGAAGGACGGAAAGCACATCGAGCCGAGGACACCGTTGGCATTCATGTCCCGGACCCGCTCGTGGACGTCGAAGCACCCTGGCCGCATCTGGTCGAGCGAGGTCGGCTCGATGCCGTACTCCTCGGGCGGGCGACCGACGACGGCGTTGAGCCCGATGTTGGGGATCTCGCTTCCGTCATACCGCCAGACGTCCGTCCCGTCGGGCTTGCGCTCGAACTTGGGCGCGAGGTCCTGGTACTGGGCCGGCAGGCGCCCCTCGAACACCTCGGGTGGCTCGACGATGTGATCGTCCACGCTCACGAGAATCAGATCCTCGGCCCGCATCGGCATCCTCCCTTGTTGTGCCCGCCTTGTTGTGCCCGCCTTGTTGTGCCCGCCTTGTTGTGCCTGGCTCCCCGAGTCCCTGGGAGCCTGACGCCGATGTCATAGAGACTAGCTACAGATGGACCGAGGATGGGCGGCCATGGCCAGGCTGTATTGCGCCCATTGAATTGCACCCATTCAGAGGTGGGCCGTGTTTATGCCGTTGGCGTCGGTGGCGAGGTTCACGGGGCGCCCGATCAACTCGTCAGACTCGGCGTCGCGCAGTGCCCCCGGATCAGTCAATCGGGCGTAGCACCTGGCTCCGACTTCTGCGCCGCCAGAGGCCCGATGGCGGGGAGCGTCATGACCCGGTGGTGGGGCGAGATCACAGATCAACGCCGCCCACTCGGGCTCGCCGTCCCGCCCGTGGATCACTGAGTAGCTGGCCACGGTGGCCGGCCCGTCGAAGGTATCGACGATCGGGGTCTGGGCCATGGTGCCCCGCGCCGACACCGCCGCATCGTCGGGGGGGACGAGGATCCCGGGCGTGGTGGAATACGTGGCGAAGACGTGTTTGTGCATGTGCATCCCGACCCCGGAGACCATGCCCAACGAGCCCGGGTCGGCCCTGAGGACCTCGACCATGGTGGCCAGCGCGTGGGTCAGATAGTTGCTTCCGGGCCCGCCGTGGTAGGCCAAACCCCCGGTGACCGAGACCGACCGTTCCGGTGCCGTCCCCGGGTTCGCGCTCCGGGCCGTCGCCGGGTCGATTCCCAGCGCGTCGAGGGCGAACCCGATCGAACTGGCGAAGCACGAGTACAGATCGAAGTGTGCGATGTCGTCCACCTCGGCCCCGGCACCGAGCAGGGCTGCGCTGCTGGCCGCTTCCATCGCCCCCGACCGCCAGAGGTCGGACCGCCGGGCCAGGGCTGGTGGGTCCTCGGCGTACCCCCATCCCCGCAGGTACACCCGCCGGTCGTCTGGCACCCCGAGGGAGTCGGCGGTGGCATCGCTGGCCACCAGCACGGCTGCCGCCATGTCCACGTCCATGATGGCGGTCATCAACTTGGAGTAGGGATAGCCGACCATCCGGTTCTGGCCGGTCGGGCCGATGATCTCTTCGACGCTGCGCGTCACCGGGAACCAGGCATGTGGATTGGCTGCAGCCACTGCCGTCAGGGGTGAGAGGAGCTCGCCGAGTCGGTGGCGGTACGCGTCCAGGCCGTCACCGAGGTGGGCCCGATGGGCGTTCTCGAACAGGGCGAAGGTGAGCCAGGCCTCGAAGATGCTGTGAGCCACCTCGCCCGGCTCGAACGGGGTGTCGAACGGAAAGAGACGTTTTGTGTCCGGCGGGTGGCTCCACGCCGGCTTGCGCCCCTCCTTTTTCAACCGCCTGGTGGTGGCCAGGGCCTCGCCCCCGACCACCAGCGCCAGGTCGAGGTCGCCGGCCACGATGTCCCGAGCGGCACTGGAGACGAGCGACTGGGGGACGTTTCCCCCGATCCCCGAATAGTGCAGGGTCTGCGGATGGACGCCCAGCCGCTCGGCCAGCCTGGCCGCCGGATCGTCGTATTGCCAGGCCTGGCAGTAGACGACGTCGATCCGTTGGACGCCTTGGATGGCCCCGGGCCTGCCGGTGTCGGCATCGGCCAACCGAGCCACCGACTCCCACATCTCCAGCGGTTCGGGCGCCCCGTCGGGCCCGCACTCCTCGGGCCGCCACGTCCGGCGGCCCACGCCGATCAGGCACGGAGCGCGACCGTCACCGCGGGGAGGCACGGCGCCGACCGGTCAGGACAGCCGGGTCTGACCGGGCAGCTTGACAGCCCGGTCGGCGATGATGTTCTTCTGGACCTCCGTGGACCCGCCACCGATGGTCGTGTAGCGCTGGAACGAGTACAGCCGGGTCCATTTCCCACGGTCGACGGCCTCCGGGCCGCCGCGGGCCAGGAGTCCCACCGGTCCGAGCAGGTCCACGGCCAGCTCGGCCAGGGTTTGGGCCAGCATCGAGTACTGGAGCTTGGAGAAGGGGACCTCGGGCCAGTTCTTCTCGCCCCGCATGACCTTGCTGAGCGCCCGGTACACCAACAGCCGGGTCAGCTCGATCTCCGTCCAGGCCCGAGCCAGCCGATCGGCGATACCCGGATCGGCCAGCGCATCGGGGTTGACCGCCCGGGCCGCTTCGATCATGGCCCGGAGGTCGGCAGCCAGGGCGGTGATCTGGCCCGCGATGCCGACCCGCTCGTGGCCGAGGGTGCCCATGGCCACCATCCAGCCCTCGCCCTCGCCTCCCAGTCGGTCGCCGACCGGTACGTGGACGTCGCGGAAGTA
>DASZGT010000260.1:0-8143 GCA_035938575.1 Acidimicrobiales bacterium | reverse complement strand
CGAGCAGGAGGTCCTGCAAGCGGTCCACGGACTCGGGAGCGACGCCGGCGGCGACCGCCCAGGCCCGGGCTCCCCCGAACCGGTCGTGGAGTCCCTCGAGGAACCGTTGCATCGACTGCGCCTGCACCTCGAACCGGTAGGCGGGCACCGTGGCCCTTCTCGCCGCCACGGCGGGATCGTCCCGGTAGCGCCCGAGGATCAGCTCCATCCGGTCGGCGGTGATCACGTAGTCGGCCACAATCAGCTCGGGGTCCACCCCCACGATGTCCAGCACCAGCGCGGCCAGCACGCCGGTGCGATCCTTTCCGGCCGCGCAGTGGAAGACCAACGGGAGATTGGACGGCTCGGCAACCAGGGTGAGGGCATCGACCAGGGCCTGACGGCCCCCATCGAGATACCAGAGGTAGCGCTCGCCCAGTTCCTCACCCGGCGGTGTCGGGGCGCCCATGACCTCGCCGTCCGCTTCGGTGATGACCGAGAGGTGCCGGAAGGCAATGGGCTCCGACTCCAGCATTCCCCGCCCGGTGGCGGCCAGCTCGCGCGGCGTCCGCAGATCGACGATGGTGGTCAGACCGATGGATCGGAGCAACTTCACGTCCGCATCGGTGAGGTCGTGCAGCGTGTCGCTCCGGTACAGCCTCTCCCAGCGGGTCACCCGGCCGCCGCTGCTCGGGTAGCCGCCGAGGTCCCGGAAGTTGAAGGCTCCGACCAGGGGGACGAGTCGTTCACGCGCGTTCACATCACCATCATGGCCGAGCGCGGTGACAACGGTTCACGTCCCATGGGCTGCCCTGTCGAGCCGGCCCGTCTGGGCTGGGAACGGTTCCCGTCTGGCGTTGCATGCCCACTATCGGCGAGAATGAGGGTGCCATCGGCGAGAATGGTCTGGCTGGCCTAATGGAACGTGCCGGCCCGATAGAAGGAGTGTCGCCGAACCCCTGGGGGCGGTGGCCGATCCACCGAGCTCGACTGTGAGGAGTCCCCCGAATGAAGGCTCTTGCCTCCTGGTGTGTGCGCCATCGCGTGATCGTGGTGCTGTTGTGGCTGACCGCGCTGCTCGGAACGGGCGTTCTCTCCCAGTCGGTCGGTTCGGCCTACTCCAACAGCTTCTCGTTGCCCAACACGGAGTCGACCCAGGCTCTGTCCTTGCTGCAGCAGGCGGCGCCGAGGGTGGCGGGCGACCGCGAGCAGATCGTGTTCCATACCACCAACGGAGCCAAGGTCACCGACCCGGAGGTGCAGGCATCGATCACCACGATGCTGGACAAGGTGGCCAAGGTTCCCCACGTCTCCACCGTCACCTCCCCCTACGGCCCCGGTGGCTCCACCCAGATCAGCGCCAACGGCACCACCGGTTTCGCCACGGTGACCTTCGATCGACAGGAGCAGTACATCTCCACGGCGGAGGCCAAGCAGTTCGTGGCCGCCGCCCAGTCTGTGAAGGGTGGTCCCAACCTGCAGGTAGCGGTGGCCGGCCAGGTCGCAGAGGCGGCGAATCGGGTCTCGTTCGGCGGCACGCTGCCTGGGGTCATCCTGGCCGGAGTGGTCCTGCTGCTGGTGTTCGGCTCGGTGTTCGCCATGGCCCTCCCCCTGGTGTCGGCCCTTGCCTCCCTGGGCACGGCCATCGGACTCATCGGGTTGCTCAGCCACGGGATCAAGATGCCCCAGTTCTCCCCCACCCTGGTATTGCTGATCGGGCTCGGTGTCGGCGTCGACTACGCCCTGTTCATCGTGACCAGGCACCGGCAGGGGCTGATCGCCGGAGGAGACGTCGAGTCGTCGATCGTCAACGCGGTCAACACCTCCGGTCGGGCGGTCTTGTTCGCCGGCATCATCGTCTGCATCGCCCTACTGGGCATGTTCGCCCTCGGGGTCTCCTTCCTCTACGGGCTGGCCATCGCCGCCGCTCTCGGCGTGGCGCTGACCATGATCGCGGCGCTGACCCTGTTGCCGGCGCTCCTTGGATTCATCGGCCCCCGGGTGTTGAGCAGGCGTCAGAAGAAGGAACTGGCCACCACCGGGCCGAGAGTGGTGGGCGCCGGAACCAAGGGGTTCTGGCCCAAGTGGGCCGCGTTCATCGAGGAGCGGCCGATCCTCCCGGCGGTGGTGGCCCTGCTGTTCGTCGTCCTGGTGGCGCTGCCGTTCTTCTCGCTCAGACTCGGGTCATCCGACCAGGGCAACGATCCCGTCGGGACGACCACCCGTCAGGCGTACGACCTTCTGGCCTCGGGATTCGGGCCCGGATTCAACGGACCCCTCTTGCTGGTGACCCAGAGCCCGGGGCAGGCCGACGCACAGGCACTCGACCACCTGGCCGCGGCGGTCAGAGCACAACCCGGCGTGGACCGGGTCGTGGCTCCCGTGTCGCTGCCGGCCAAGAACGGCAACCAGGTCTCGCTCATCACGGTGTACCCGACGACCGCCCCTCAGGACGCCGCCACCACCAATCTGATCGACCACCTGCGACAACAGACAATCCCAGCAGCCGTCGCCGGCACGGGTGTCCGTGCCTACGTCGGTGGCAACACGGCCATCTTCGTGGACTTCGCGCGGGTGCTCTCGTCCAAACTCCCGCTGTTCATCGGCCTGGTTGTCGTGCTCTCCTTCCTGTTGCTGACGATGGTGTTCCGCAGCATCATCATCCCGCTGACCGCCGCGGCCATGAACCTCCTCTCCATCGGGGCCGCCTTCGGGGTGCTGGTGGGGGTCTTCCAGTGGGGTTGGCTGGGATCGGTCTTCCAGGTGAACCGGGCCGGGCCGATCGAGGCATTCCTGCCGGTGATGCTGTTCGCTATCCTGTTCGGTCTGTCCATGGACTACGAGGTCTTTCTGATCAGCCGGATCCACGAGGAGTGGCTCAAATCCGACGACAACAACACCGCGGTGCGAAAGGGGCTGGCCTCGACGGGCAAGACCATCACCGCGGCGGCGCTGATCATGATCCTGGTGTTCGGATCGTTCATGCTGGGAGGTCTGCGGGTGATCAAGGAGTTCGGCCTGGGGCTGGCCGCCGGCATCCTCATCGACGCCCTGGTCATTCGCATGGCCATCGTCCCCTCGGTCATGTTCCTGATCGGCAGGGCCAACTGGTGGTTCCCCTCCTGGCTCGACCGGATCCTCCCCCACCTCGGCGTCGACCCCGAGATGCCCCCATCCGTCGAAGAGCCCGAGGGCCCTGCCGCCCCGGCCGAGCGGGTGCGGGTCTGATCCCGCCCGGCCGGCTGGGCACCCCTCCTCCTTGACAACCGGGGTGGGACGAGTCTTAGCTTCAGAGGCGATCAGACACCGAGCACTGGGGGACCGAACATGCCCGACTTCGTTATGACCATCGGGGGGGACACGGTGCCGGCGGCGGAGTCGTTCGGTGTGGTCAACCCGGCCAACGGCGAGGTCTTCGCCCACGCCCCGGAGTGCAGCCCGCAGCAACTGGATGCGGCGTTCGACGCGGCCTCCAAGGCCCAGCGGGACTGGAAGTCGGACGAGAGCGCCAGGCGGGCGACCCTCCTGAGAATGGCTGATGTGCTGCTCGCTTCCGCCGGCGAGTTGGCTCCGGTGCTCACCGCCGAGCAGGGCAAGCCGCTCGCCGATGCCAACATCGAGGTCTTTGCCTCGGCCATCTGGTGCCAGTACTTCGCCAACCTCGAAACGCCTCCCCAGGTCATCCAGGACGACGCTGAGGCGCTGGTCGAAGTGGTGCGTCGCCCGCTCGGCGTGGTGGCCGCCATCACCCCGTGGAACTTCCCCCTCACCTTGGCCTTCTGGAAGATCGCCCCCGCGCTCCTGGCTGGCAACACCCTGGTTCTCAAGCCGTCCCCCTTCACCCCCCTCACCACCCTGAAGGCGGCCGAGCTACTGCGCGACGCCCTGCCCCCGGGTGTGCTCAACGTGGTCAGTGGAGGCGACCAACTCGGCGCATGGATGACCGGTCATCCGGTGCCGCGCAAGATCAGCTTCACCGGCTCCATCGAGACGGGCAAGAAGGTGGCGCTGTCGGCGGCCCCCGACCTCAAGCGGGTCACCCTCGAGCTCGGCGGCAACGACCCGGCCATCGTGTTGGACGACGTTGACCCGGCCGTGGTGAGCAGAGGCATCTTCGCAGCTGCCTTCAACAACAACGGGCAGGTGTGCTCGGCCATCAAGCGCGTCTACGTGCCCGAATCCATCTACGACGATGTGGTCGACGGCCTGGCCGCCCAGGCGGCTGCGGTCAAGGTGGGCGATGGGACCGAAGCGGACACCAAACTGGGGCCGATCAACAATCGGCCCCAATTCGAGCGGGTGCAGGAACTGGTCGGCGATGCCTTGTCCCACGGGGCCCGGGCCGTGACCGGTGGGCACCCCATGGATCGGCCCGGCTACTTCTTCGAGCCGACCATCCTGACCGGGCTGTCGGACGGGACCCGCATCGTCGACGAGGAGCAGTTCGGGCCGGCTCTGCCGGTGATCCCCTACCGGGACGTCGACGACGTCGTCGAGCGGGCCAACGCCACCCATTTCGGACTGTCGGGATCGGTGTGGGGCGCCGACGTCGATCGTGCCGCCGACGTCGCCGGTCAGCTCGAGTGCGGCACGGCATGGGTCAACACCCATCTGGCCCTTGCGCCACAGCAGCCCTTCGGCGGCTTCAAGTGGAGCGGGATCGGGGTCGAGAACGGGCCCTGGGGCCTGGCCGAGTTCAGTGAGATCCAGGTGGTGCACCGGTCCAAGGGCACTGACGGGCTCAACCTCTCGACCGCCGGGCTCGTCTCCTAGGCATCCACCGCAGGGCTGGTCTCGGAGCACCCACTGCAAAGCTCCTCTCGGAGCCGACATCTCGGCCGGTGATCATCGAGTGAACTGATGCCGCCGATCATTCGATAGTCTAACTATGTGACTCTCAAAGAAAGCCGCCCCAAAGCGGCGGCGGCGGACGAGTGCCGGACCCTGGGTCGGACCGCGGCCTGGTTGGCCAAGCAGGTGGAGCTCGGCCTGGCCTCCGCGGATCTCTCCCTGCCGCAGTACCGGGTGCTGGGCTTCCTCGACGGAAGCCCAGCCGTCTCCTCCGACCTGGCCGAGCGCCTGGCGGTGCGCCCTCCCAGCGTGACCGCGGTGGTCGACGGGCTGGTCGCCCGCGGCCTGGTCGAGCGCCGCGATGTGGTCGCCGATCGTCGCCAGGTCGATCACGTGCTCACCCAAACCGGCCGGCGGGCCCTCGACGACGCCGATGCCGCGGTCTCCGCCCGGCTGCGTGACATCGCCTCGTGCCTCGGCGACGAGAGCGAGTCCGAGCGGGCCTTCGGCGGCCTGCTGGTGTGGAGGAAGGCTCTCCGCGCCTACCGGCTGGGCCAGGGGGCGGCCCGGTGAAGGCCCCCACCCTCCGGCCACGGCGCACCGAGCCACCGGAGCAGGGCACCGAGTTCGTCCCCATCGCCGAGGAGGCCCGCAACGAGGCCCCGAGGGCGACCATCGACCCGGACCGATCGCTCAGCTGGCTGCGCCGCGCCCTGCCGGTCATGAAGGCCCACAGGGGCATCTTCATCACCTCGCTGACGCTGTCCTTCCTCGGCCTGGTGCTGCAGGTCCAGATCCCCAACCTGCTGCAGCAGGCCATCGGCAACTCGATCACCCACCACACCGTCCCCCTCAGCCACTACGTGTGGTGGATCGTCGGCCTCGGCCTCGTCGGTGCCGTCATGGGGTACATCGCCCGGCTCCTCCTCTTCGAGACGGCCTACGACATCGAATACGACCTGCGCAACATCATCTACGAGCACCTGACCCGCATGTCCTTCTCCTTCTACGACCGGGTGCAGACGGGCCAGTTGATCTCGCGGGCCAACTCGGACATCCGCTCGGTCCAGATGTACATGACCTTCGCCCCGCTGATCATGGTGCAGTGCTCCATCGCCGTGGTGGCCTTCATCTTCATGCTGACCATCAACGTGCCCCTGGCCTTCATCGCCATGGCCACCACGCCCTTCGTGTACATCACCGGCGTCAGGATGCGGAGATCGATGTTCCCGGTGTCGTGGATCATCCAGGCCCGGCTGGCCGAGGTGGCCACCATCGTCGACGAGAACGTCAACGGGGTCCGGGTGGTCAAGTCCTTCGCCGCCGAACAGCAGCAGCTGCGGGCCCTGTCCGGCGCGGCCGAGAAGGTGCAGTGGGGGTACATCAAAGACGCCGACCTCCGGGCCCGCTTCACTCCCCTGGTCCAGAACCTCCCCCAGCTCGGCTTGGTCCTGGTGCTGCTGTTCGGCGGGTACATGGTCATCCACGGACAGCTGGGGATCGGGGCCATCCTGGCCTTCAACGCCTACCTCTTGATGCTCCAGGCTCCGTTCATGATGCTCGGGATGCTGATCATGATGGGACAGCGGGCCGCCGCCTCGGCCGAACGCATCTACGAGATCATCGACGAGGAGCCGACCGTCACCGACAAGCCCGACGCCGTCGACCTGACCGACTGCCGGGGCGATGTCCGGTTCAGCCACGTCGACTTCGCCTACGACAGCGAGGCCGAGCGCCTGGTGCTCGCCGACTTCGACCTGCACATCGCCCCCGGGGAAACGGTGGCGCTGGTCGGGCGCACCGGGGCCGGCAAGTCGACCGTGGCCCGCCTGTTGAACCGCTTCTACGACGTCCGGCACGGATCGATCCAGATCGACGGCCATGACGTCCGCGACCTCACCCTGTCCAGCCTGCGGGCCAATATCGGCGTGGTGCTCGACGAGCCATTCCTGTTCTCGGTGTCGGTGCGGGACAACATCGCCTACGGCAAGCCGTCCGCCACCTTCGACGAGGTGGAGGCCGCGGCCCGGGCCGCCGGTGCGCACGAGTTCATCTCCCACCTGGAGAACGGCTACGACACCGTGGTCGGCGAACGCGGCTACACGCTGTCCGGCGGTCAACGACAGCGCATCGCCATCGCCCGCACCCTGCTGGTCAATCCGCCCATCATGGTGCTCGACGACGCCACCAGCGCCATCGACGTCCAGGTCGAACAGATGATCCACGCCAGCCTGCGGGTCCAGATGCTGGGCCGTACCACCCTGATCATCGCGCACCGGCTGTCGACCATCGCCCTGGCCGATCGGGTGGTCCTGCTCGATCAGCAGAAGGTGGTTGCGGACGGCACCCACGCCGAGCTGCTCGAGTCCACCCCCCTCTACGCCGAGGTGTTGGCCCAGGCGGCTGAGTTCGAGCGGGATGCCGACCTGGAGGGCTCCGACGATGCGGACGTCGTGGGCCCCGACGAGGACGGGAGGCGGCTGGCGGACCTCCTCGAGTCGGTGCGAGGCGGTGCCCACCGATGAGCTGGGGCGGCGGCATGGCCGGAGGATTCGGTGGGGCACCCGGTGGATTCGGGCGCCCGGCCGCGCCCGGCCTGCCCTTTGCCGGCATCCCTCCCGAGCTCCAGGTAGGCGTGGACCGGCTGCTGGCCTCGGAGCCCGAGCACCCCGAGCCCGACATCGTCTTCGAGCAGAACGGCTCCGAGAGGGAGCTCCGACGCCTGACCCTGTGGCGCCTGCTCACCAAGTACCCAGGCATGTTGACCGTGGCCGGGTTGTTGGTGGTGGTGATCTCCATCGCCTCCCAGACCGGGCCCAAGCTCACCGAGATCGCCATCAACGACGGCATGACACCCGGTCACGAGAACTTCGCCGTGGTGGCGGCCGTGGCCGCGGCCTATCTGGTCTTCATCGTGATCACCTCGCTGGCCCAACGCTTTCAGGTGCAGGTCACCGGGCGGTTGGCCGCCTGGGTCATGAACGACCTCCGGGTCAAGGTCTTCGCCCACCTGCAACGTCTGTCCCTCGGATTCTTCACCGAGGAGAAGGCGGGCGTGGTCATGAGCCGCATGACCAGCGACATCGAGAACCTCCAGCAGCTCCTGCAGGACGGACTCTCCCAACTGGCCATCCAGGCACTTACCATGGTGGTGATCACCGGTGTCCTGTTCGCCACGGATGTCCGGCTGGCCGCCATCACCGTCGTGTTGATCGTCCCGGCGTTGGTGGTGGCCTCGCTGTGGTTCAAGCGCGCCTCGGAGCGCGGCTACGACCGGGTCCGCGACGGCATCGCCAACGTGCTCGCCGATCTGTCCGAGAGTCTCCACGGTGTGCGCATCGTGACGGCCCACAACCGTCAGCGTCAGAACGTG
>DASZGT010000259.1:0-1631 GCA_035938575.1 Acidimicrobiales bacterium | reverse complement strand
AGAAAGGTCCGTTCGTCGACGACCACCTGTTGAAGAAGGTGGATGCCCTCAACGCGGCCGGGGACAAGAAGGTCATCAAGACGTGGTCCCGCCGGTCCACGATCATCCCGGACATGGTCGGGCATACCATCGCCGTCCACGACGGCCGCAAGCACATCCCGGTCTACGTGACCGAATCGATGGTCGGCCACAAGCTGGGCGAGTTCGCCCCCACCCGGACCTTCAAGTTCCATGCCGGCCAAGAGCGGGCAGGGAGGCGCTGACGTGCCTGGAGCAAAGACCAACGAGCGGGTGGGAACCCGAGCGGTCCTCCGCCACAGCCGGATGTCCCCCTACAAGGTTCGCCAGGTGCTGGATCTGATCCGGGGCCAGGATGTCGACCGGGCCGCGGAGATCCTCTCGCTGGGTGACCGCGAAGCGGCCGTCACGGTGGGCAAGGTCTTGGCGTCGGCGGTGGCCAACGCCGTCCACAACGACGGGCTCGACGCCGAGGAGCTGTTCGTGTCCGCGTGCTACGCCGACGAGGGCAGCACCCTCAAGCGCTGGCGCCCCCGGGCCCGGGGGCGGGCCACACGGATCCGCAAGCGGACCTCGCACATCACCGTGATCGTGAGCCGGCTCCCCGACGACCGGATTGCCCGTCGCCGGGCCCAGCAGGCCGCCAGTGGCTCCCAGCGGTCCCGGCGGGTGGCCGGATCCCGTCGCCGCCAGCGGGCCGAGACGGCGGAGTCGACCACCCCGGTGCTCGAGGACGATGACACCGGGTTCGAGGCATGGCCCGAGGATGCCGTTCACGCCGACGACCTGGTCACCGAGACCGAGGCCGGTCCCCTGGAGGAGTCCGACTTCGACGGCGACGCCGAGGGCCTCGATACCGAGGAATCCGGCGAGGCCGAAGCCACCGGCGAGGCAGAAGAGACAGACACGACCGACGAGACAGACGCCGACGACGGAGCAGACGGCGACGGAGCAGACGACGAAACAGACGGCGGATCTGCCGGAGAGAAGGACAAGTAATGGGCCAGAAAGTCAACCCCTACGGGTTTCGACTCGGCGTCACCACCGACTGGAAGTCGCGCTGGTTCGAGGAGCGCAACTACCAGAACTGTGTGATCGAGGACTGGGAGATCCGCGACTACCTGATGTCACAGCTCGAGTCGGCGGCCGTCAGCCGAATCGAGATCGAACGCACCCGTGATCGGTTGCGCGTGGACATCCACACGGCCCGACCGGGAATCGTCATCGGCCGGCGGGGCGCCGAGGCGGACCGGTTGAAGAAGAAGATCGAGGAGATCACCGGTCTGAACAACCGGATCCAGCTCAATATCCAGGAGATCAAGCAGCCCGAGCTCGACGCCGCCCTGATCGCCCAGGGGATCTGCGACCAGCTGGCCCGACGGGTGGCGTTTCGCCGGGCCATGAAGCGGTCGATCCAGACCGTGCAGAAGGCCGGTGCTCTCGGTGTTCGGGTTCAGTGCTCGGGCCGGCTCGGTGGCTCCGAGATGTCGCGCAAGGAGTCCTACCGGGAGGGTCGGGTCCCCCTGCACACCCTCCGGGCCGACATCGACTACGGCTTCCGCGAGGCGAAGACGACCTTCGGCCGCATCGGGGTGAAGGTGTGGATCTACAAG
>DASZGT010000258.1:0-3326 GCA_035938575.1 Acidimicrobiales bacterium | reverse complement strand
GGCCGGGCGGTACGCTCCCGGTCATGCCCGTCTCCGACCCTGTCGTATCGGACCGGGGCCGGCCCGACGGTCCCGAGCCCAGCCGGGCGCTCAGCTTCGACGGGTGCGTCAACTTCCGGGACCTCGGCGGCTATCGGACCGCCGACGGTGGGCGCGTCGGATGGCGGCGCCTCTTCCGGGCCGACGGCCTCCACCGGTTGAGTGAGGCGGACCGTGTCCAGCTCATCGGGCTGGGGATGGCCACGGTCATCGACCTCCGCACCGTCGACGAGGCCGAGCAACGCGGGCGGTTCCCGGTCGACCTGGTTCCGGTGCGGTATGTGGACCTGCCCCTGACCGACGTCCTCCCGTCCGCCGAGGATCTCCCGTCGTGGGGAGAGGCCTCTTACGTGGCCAGGCGCTATGTCGAGATGGTCTCGCAGGGCGGGCCGGCCCTGACCGGGGCCATCGAGGCCCTGGCCGCCGCCGGCTCGCTGCCGGCGGTCTTCCACTGCAGCGCGGGCAAGGACCGCACCGGTGTGCTGGCCGCCCTGATCCTGGCGTTCCTGGGCGTTCCCGATGTGACCATCGTCGAGGACTACGCCCTGAGCGCGGCGGCCATGGGCCGCCTCCTGGAGCGACTGAAGGCCGAGTATCCCGACTCGGTGGAGGAGGTCGAGCGCTACGCGCCGTCCATCCTCAAGGTTGTGCCCGCCACCATGGAGGAATTCCTGGCTGCCATGCGGGCCGAGCACGGAACCTACGACGCACTGGCCGAGTCCCTCGGGGTCTCCGATGCGATGGCCCGGCTGCGGGTGCTCGTGCTCGAGGAGGCCTGAGCAGGGGCCAACTTCGCTTCGGAACGGTGGGTCCGCTCCTGGTCACACGACCATCGGTGCTCGCACCACCCGTCCGTTAGATTGGGACGGTGACCGCTGTCATCGACTCGGATCAGCACCTGTTCGAGACGCGGACCCTCTGGGCCGACCACATCGACCCGTCGTTCCGAGACCAGGCGCTCGCCATCGTGGACGACGAGCTCGGCTACCCCTGGCTCACCTGGCAGGGGCAGCGCCTCGACCTCGCCGACGTGCAGATGCCCGGAGACACGGCGGCGGTGGGCCGGTCCCGCCAACGGTACCGGCAGCATCTGGCTCCCGAGTACTCCTACGACGACGTCCTCCCCGCCCACTACTGGGAGCCGTCGGCGAGAGTGCGACAGGTGAGCGACATGGGACTCGACGGTGCCGTGCTGTTCCCGAACTACGGGCTGCTCTGGGAGCGCCGCCTGTCCGGGTCGCTCGGCGCCCTCATGGCCAACATGGCGGCGTGGAACCGGTGGTGCGCCACCGTGGTGGCCGACGGTGCCGGTCGGCTCCATCCGGTGGCCCACCTCACCTTGAGGGACGCCGAGTGGCTGGAGGCCCAACTGTCGGCGCTGTCGGCCGCGGGTGTGCGGCTGGGCATGATCGCCCCCGCCGCCGTCGACGGGCGGCCCCTGTCCCACCCCGACCACGATCGGCTGTGGGCGGCATTCATCGACCACGGCGTGACGCCCGTCTTCCACGTGGCCGACCAGCCCCGCATCCTCGACGACGCGTTCTACGCCGATGCCGCCGACTCCTTCGTGCCCACCCTCGAATCGATTTTCCTGTGGGTGCCCCCGGCGGTGGCCACGACCGACCTCATCGTCAACGGCGTGCTGGACCGCCACCCCGAGCTGCGCATCGGGATCGTCGAGCTCTCGTCGATCTGGGTGCCGCAGTTCCTGATGATGCTCGACGGTGGATGGGACTTCACCTCGGCCCTCAACGGTCGGGCACCAGCGGAGCTGGAGCTGCGTCCGAGCCAGTACTTCCACCGCCAGGTGCGGGTCTCGTCCTTCTCGTACGAGCAGCCGGCTCGGCTGACGGCGAAGTCCGGTGACCTGTTCATGTGTTGCAGCGACTATCCCCACTCAGAGGGAACTGCGACTCCGCTCGAGGACTACGGGCGCGATGGCGGCTCCCCCGAGAGCGCCCCCGGCTTCTTCCACGACAACGTGGCCGCCTTGCTCGCCGGCTGAAGGCGGGCTCGGGCGACGCCTGATCGGGTCGAGGGCAACGGTGAGCCTCCACCCCATCGGTGCGACCCGGCCGCCTGTGATGCGGCCAGGGCCGGCGCCCAGAACGGGGAGGGGGACCTCCGATCGGTAGGATCGACCCATGTCCGGCTTCGTCGACGAGGCGCAACTGCACGTCAAAGCCGGCGACGGCGGAGCTGGCGCCGTGGCGTTCCGTCGCGAGGCCCACGTGGACAAAGGGGGCCCAGACGGTGGCGACGGCGGCCGCGGCGGCAACGTGTGGCTGGTGGCCAACACCAACCAGTCCTCGCTGCTCGGCTTCAGGGACCATCCCCACCGACGGGGCGGGGACGGCGGCCACGGGGGCGGGAAGAAGAAGCACGGGGCGCGGGGCGCCGACCTCGAGGTGCCGGTCCCGGTCGGCACCCGGGCCAGGGGCCCGGACGGGGCCATCCTGGTCGACCTGGTCAACCCCGGCGACCGCTGGATGGCCGGGGAGGGGGGCCGTGGGGGTCGGGGGAATGCCAGCTTCCTGACCAACCGCCGCCGGGCCCCAGCCTTCGCCGAGCAGGGGGAGAAGGGTCACGAACAGTGGTACGACCTCGAGTTGGCCCTGGTCGCCGACGTGGCCCTGGTGGGCTTCCCCAATGTGGGCAAAAGCACCCTGATCTCCCGGATCTCCGCGGCCAAGCCCAAGATCGCCGACTATCCGTTCACCACCCTCGAGCCCCACCTGGGTGTGGTGCGGGCCGACGACGAGTCCAACTTCACGGTGGCCGACATCCCCGGGTTGGTGGAAGGCGCCGCCGAGGGCAAGGGCCTCGGCCACCGGTTCCTCCGCCACATCACCCGCTCGCGGGTGTTGGTGGTACTGGTCGAGCTGGATCCGGTCACGGGTGTCCCGCCGGCCGAGCAGCAGCGGGTGCTCCTCGACGAGCTGGAGCGGTATCAGCGTGACCTGGTGGACCGGCCGCGCTTGGTGGTGGGGTCCAAGGCCGACATGGTCGGGCCGACCGACGGGGGGTTCGGGGCGCTGCAACCGGACCTCGTCATCTCGGCGGTGACCGGGATGGGCATCAGCCAGCTGGTGGGGAGACTCGCCCAGCTGGTGGCGGTGACTCGGGCCGCGGAGCCCGAGCCGGAAGGGACCATCGTCATCCACCGGCCCCTCCCCGACGGATTCACGGTCGAACGCATCGAGGAGGGTGTCTACCGGGTGGTGGGCAAGGTGGCGGAGCGGGCCGTGGCCCTCAACGACGTGACCACCGACGAGGCCGCCGACTAC